>JBKOXU010000002.1:0-5623 GCA_046725095.1 Verrucomicrobiota bacterium | reverse complement strand
CTACATGCGCGTCGTCCAGGCAGTGGCCGATTCCCGAGCGCGCAACGAATGGGTCGCAATCAAGAAGTAGGCTATTGGGATCGCGTCTATAATCCAGATAGGCCGAATAATTCAGCATAATCCTTGTTAGGCCGCGCAAGTATGAGACCTATTCGATGGCCATGAATGATCGAGTGTTGGTTATCGGCGGCACGCGTGGCACCGGATTCCTGATAGCTCACCTCCTGCTCCAGGACGGTTATCGCGTGCGCGCCCTGGCCCGCAACGAAGCTGAGGCGAAACGGAAACTGGGAACGGAAGTGCAGATCGTGGCTGGCGACGTCACGAAGCCGGAGACGTTACCCGCTACCGCGAAGGACATGGACCACATCATTTTCACGGCCGGAGTTACCAAGCGTCCAGCAGGCGAGCGATTAGTCAGAGCTACGGAATACGATGGGGTGAGAAACACTTTGGGCGCGGCGGCACGCGCTGGATTCGGCGGTCGGTTCCTCTACATGACGTCGATTGGAGTCACGAAGTCCTCTCTTGCTGCCACTCTCCTGAACCTCGTCAAGCGGAATACGCTGCAGTGGCGCAGCCGCGCCGAGGATGAGATTCGAAGGAGCGGTCTCCCTTACACGATCATTCGAGCCGGATTTCTCACTAATGCCCGAGCAGGTACACGAGCGATCGAGGTGAGCCAACGCGACTATCCCTTGACCGTGAAGTACAGAATCGCCCGGGCGGATGTCGCTGAGGTTTTCGTTCAAACTCTCAAGCATCTAACCACGTCGCGGACCACGTTTGAAGCAGTGTGGGGGGAGGGCGCCGTTCGCGAAGACTGGGGCGTTCTCTTCAGTCGCCTCAAGCCGGATACGTGAGATACCCAGTCGCCTTGCGCGCGGCCTAACAAGCGCTTGAAGCTGCCGACGCGCGTAGATTAGAGAACGAATCTTTCACCAGGCGCGACCGCAGCTTAAGCGCGTACCGTTAGGCGGAACAAGCACCGCTAAATAGGCACTTGCGTGGTGAGGATGGCCGCTCCATAGGAGGCCAAGATGGGGATACTTTGGATTACCGTAAGCGCCACCGTGCTTATTGTGCTCTGTATCTGGGCCGTTTTTCTTCCGGCCTTCCGGAGGACTTTGGTTGGCTGGCGGCTCCTGAGCGCGTCGGGTCTCGCGTTGAGTGTTATGGGCTTCAATTTTGTTATCCGCTTCTGGAAGCCCACCGCCGGACCGTACCGAGTGAACGAACTCTATCCCTACGGCAGCCATCTGCATGCGTGGGCGGTCTCCTTTGGCTTCGCCTGGATCGCCTTCGGATTCCTGTTCGCCGGCTTAGCCCTACTGGGCTCGCGGAGTGCGAGTCGGGTCGTCTGGGTTACACTGCTGACCAGTTGGCTGATCTGCTGGCTCCCACACGGAGTGATCGTGCTGGCGTTCGCGTGGGCCGGACAAAACGCCCAGAACGTGCATAGCTACCGCCAGTGGGCCTCCGATCTTGCCGGCTTTAGTCTGCTACTGGCCAACGCCCTGATGCTGCTGGCACATTTTGGATTTAGCCTCGGTGGCTTCATTTTGTCAGCGCGGCAACTGTGGTGGGAGCGCGTCAAGTTGCCGGAGGTCGTTGAGTTGCCCCCCTAACAACCGGATGCAGCGGAGACCGCGCCGCCGCTGATCCGGAACGTTAGATCGGCGACGCGCGATAACGATGCGGCGGTCAAAGCCTGCCGCTACGGACAAAATCAAAGCATGAGGCCGGCGCGCGCCAGCGCGTAACCGATAAGGCCGCTTGCGGGCAGGGTGAAAAGCCAGGTCCAGATGATTCGCTCGACCACGGTCCATTTCATGCCGCTAAAGCGTTTCACCGCGCCCACGCCCATAATGGAAGTGGAGATCACATGGGTGGTGGAAAGCGGAATCCCGTAATAGCTTGCGGCTTGAATGATGACCGCCGCGGTGGTTTCCGCGGCGAAGCCGTGCACCGGCTGCAATTTCACCATTCGATGGCCGAGCGTGCGAATGATGCGCCAACCGCCCGCGGCCGTTCCCACCGCCATGGTCACAGCGCAGAGACCGATCACCCACGTGGGCAGGACGAAAACTGGCGTTTTCAGAAAATTGAGCCAGCCAGGCAAATGATCGAAGCTGCCCGCTTTCGTGCCGGTAAAAAGCGCGAGCGTGATAATACCCATCGTTTTCTGGGCGTCGTTTGTTCCGTGGCTGTGCGCCATCCAGGCTGCGCTGAAAATTTGCAGTTTGCCAAAAAGCGACTGGACAAAGTGCGGCGTGAAACGATGCAGCGTGACCAAAAGCAAAAACATCAGTAGCCCGCCGAAAATGAAACCTGCGAGCGGCGAGGTGATCATGGGTACAACGACTTTTGGCCAGACACCGGCGTCCCATTTTATGACCGACCAATTGCCATGGGCCGCGGCTAGCGCCGCTCCGCAAAGTCCGCCGATAAGAGAATGACTCGAACTCGAGGGCAAGCCAAACCACCACGTGGCGATGTTCCAAGCGAACGCAGCGATGACTGCGCAAAGCACCGTCGACATTGTGACGATGTCGGTGTCCACCAGCCCCTTGCCGATTGTCGAAGCAACCGCGCCGCCGAGGAGCGCGCCGGTGAGATTGAAAAACGCCGCCATCGCAATCGCCTTGCGGGGCGTCAAAACCCGCGTGGAAACAACGGTCGCGATCGCATTGGCAGCGTCGTGAAAGCCGTTGCTGTATTCGAAAATGATCGCTGCGAGGACGACGGAAAAAAACGTGAGCATGCCGCAGCCGGCTACGAATATTTCAGAGCGACCTGCAGGATGATGTTTCCGGCGTCCCGGCAACGGTCGATTACTTTTTCCAAAAGGCCGTAAAGATCGTGCAGAAAAACGACCTGTTTCGGATCGTAATCGCCCTGGAAAAGATCGCGCAGCCGATCCAGCTCGAGCTGGTCCGCATCACCTTCGATCGCCTGAAGTTTCGCATTCATCTCACGTGCCGTCTGGGCGTCGATGCCTTTTCGTAATTGCTTTACCATCGCCAGCACTGTTTCGGCCGCCTGATCGAGCAGCTCGACCTGCTTCTGAAAACTGTGTCCGCGCAAATCTTCCGGGCAGATCAAAATGCGCTCGCCGATTTTCTCCACGGTTTTCGGTATCTTATAAAGAGCAGCCGCTAGTTCCTGGATGTCCTCGCGTTCTAGCGGCGTAATGAAAGTTTTGGAGAGCTGTTCGGTGAGTTCCTGCGTGATGCGTTTATCTTCGCGACGGCTGTGCGCGAACTCCTCCAGGTTCTCCGGCGTCTCATGCTGCTGGAGTTTTTCCAGCAGTGCCACCAGGTGGTGGACGCTGCCGTCGGCCTGCTGCGCACTCGCCTCGAGAAGATCGTAAAACTTTTGGTCGCCTCCAAGAATTTTTTGGATCGAAAACATAAGCGAAGCGTTTTCAGAGCATGGCGCCGCGCATGATTAGCAACGCGATGCTGAAGTAAATGACTAAGTCCGTTACATCCACAAGAATGGCCTGCGAGTGAATCAATGTTGAAAGGCGCGGAAACGGTGTCATAGCCACTTCTTTCTCTTAAACCACCATAGAGTCAGCGCAGTCGTCACGAATGTAATTGCGATTGCCATCACATATCCGTACTTCCATTTAAACTCGTGGATCTCCTCAAAATTCATACCGTACCAGGTGCCGACAATCATTATCGGAGTGCTGATAACGGTAATGAGGGTGAGCAACTTGATCACCTCGCCTGTCTGATTGGACGACATATTGAGATAGACCTGCAAAATCCCCGTAAGCGAATCGGTATATCGTTGCGCCAGTTCGGAAATATGGAACAGCCCGTCGTAAACATCCCGATAGTACGGCACTAAATGCGGCCGGATGAGCTTAAACTCGCCGTGCGCAAATCGGGCCAGGACCTCCCGTTGCGGACTAACGATGTGTCGCAAGTGCAGCACCTCATTTTTAACTTGCAGCAGTCGATTTAGGATTTCCTTGGTGGGATGCTGTATGACCTCATGTTCCAATTGGGCGATCTCCAGCGACAGTTCATCCAGAGCCGGCTTATAATTTTCCACGATCTCATCCAGGAGTGTATGGGCGACCCGGTCCGGAGCTCGCGCAAGACGCCCGGCGCCTCGTAAACAACGCTCTTCGGTCGATTGTATGCTCTTCAATGGCAGTTCGTGATACGTGACGAGAAAGTTCTTCCCCAAAAAAAAGTTCAGTTCGCTCGTCGCAAACACCCCATCCTTGCGACTGTAATCCACCGCGTGAATCACCATGAACAGGTATGGGGCAAACCGGTCATCCTCCTTGGGCGTATATTCTTCGACCTTCGGCGACGCACTTACGGCCACGCAGTCTTCGATGGAAAGGGGATGAAAATGAAAAATACTTTCCAACACCTTTTGCGTTTCCTCGGGCGTAGGATTTTCCAAGTCCACCCAAAGAAAAAGATTGGTATCCGCGAGCAACGTCGGCATCAAAAACAAATCAATGTCTTTGGTGTGCAAACGTCCCTGGGTTGTAAATGCGAGTGACCGAATCATTCCCGCGAATATTGGCACTCCGTTAAGCCGGCGCGAGTCTATTCTCCTGGCAAAGCTCGCGAGAAGCGATCGGCGTTTCCCGAGATACAATCGCGGCGTTGCGTCCCTCACAAAGGTTACGACGCACCAGGAGGCCAGCCCCTACATTACAGCATGGCGCCGCGCATGATTAGCAAGGCGATGCTGAAGTAAATGACTAAGCCCGTTACATCGACAAGCGTAGCGACAAACGGGGCGGAAGATGCCGCAGGGTCGGCGCCTGCTCTGCGAAGGATAAAGGGAAGCATGGAGCCGGAAAGAGTCCCCCAAAGGACAACCCCGACGAGCGCGATACCGACGGTGATCGCGACCAGAGGCCAATGCGGGCCGTACGGCTGTCGATGAAGGTATTGCTCGCCGACAATCGCCCATCCACCGACGCGGACAATACCGATTGCTCCCAAGATCAGTCCCAATGCGAGCCCAGCCTGCACTTCGCGACTCATCACCCGCCACCAATCGCGAAGAGTCACTTCGCCCAGCGCCATGGCCCGAATCATTAATGTCGAAGCTTGCGAGCCGGAATTGCCGCCGCTGGAAATGATAAGCGGCAGGAACAGCGCGAGCACAAGCGCCTTCGCCAGTTCTTCCTGATAATTGGCCATTGCCGTTGCGGTCAACGTTTCTCCCAGGAACAAAATCACGAGCCAGCCGGCGCGTTTGCGCACCATTCGCCAGAGCGGAATGCGCATGTATGGCTCTTCCAAAGCCTCCATGCCGCCGAACTTTTGGATGTCCTCGGTCGCTTCTGCTTCGGCGACGTCGAGCATGTCGTCGATCGTCACGATCCCCACAAGGACGCCGCTCGAGTCAACGACCGGCAGGGCAGTGCGATCGTATTTGCGAAAAACGTTGACCGCATCCTGCTGCGAATCGTGAACGTTCAAACTCACGAAAGTTTTCTCCATCAAATCGCGGACTGTGTGTGCCAGCGGCTTGAGCAAAAATTCCCGTATCCGGATGTCGTCGATCAATTTGCCGCGCTCGTCGACGACATAAATCACGTTGAGCGTCTCGCTGTCCTGGCCGTGTTCGCGCACGT
>JBKOXU010000157.1:0-10041 GCA_046725095.1 Verrucomicrobiota bacterium | reverse complement strand
CACGCGCACGTCAATATTTTGATTACTCGCCTGCAAATTCATGCGCCCATCCTGGGGCAAACGGCGTTCCGCGATGTCCATGTGCGCCATCACCTTCAGCCGTGAGATGATGGCCGATTGCAATACTCGCAATTGCGGTGGAACGGCTACTTCGTGCAGAATCCCGTCGATTCGATACCGAATGCGCAGATCGTTTTCGAGCGGCTCAACGTGAATATCGGTCGCGCGCTCGATAATTGCCTCGCGAATGATCTGGTTCACAAATTTCACTACTGAGGCTTCGGGATCGTCGGCATTCAGCTCGATCGCGGTCTCCGTATCCTGAAGCACTTCGAAGGCGCGGTTGGTTTTCAGGATTTCGTCGAATGTTTCCGCGCCGATGCCGTAGAGCGTTTTCATTGCACGCAAAAGCTGCGTGCGCGGCACCAGCACCCACTCGGCCGGTTTCTTCAAAAGCTGGGATGCGAGCTGGCGGCCAATCGAATTGAAAAGATCGTACGTCGCCAGCACCACTGAGTTTTCCTTTACCTCGATCGGCAGGATGTGATGTTGAAAAACAAAACGGCTCGGCAAGATCGACAATGTGGTGCGATCGATCTTCTTGGAATGAATCGAGACCACTGGCACATGAAAGAAATTCCCGATTGCGCCGAGGAAGCGTTGTTCGTCCACCTTACCAGAATCCAGGACTTGGCCCACCCAGGAACCGCCGTTTAAGTTTACTGCCAATTGCGCTGCTTCCTCGCTCGATGGCACACCGCTCTCGAGCAGCAAATTAATCAACGATTGACTGGCGACTGGGTTCATTCAGACGGGGTCGTGGATTGTATCGACAACCAAAGCAGGAGAAATCGAATGAAGCCGATGTAGGACGTTTCGCAAGCGCTTTCACGCATAGCGCGTAAATCTTTGGCTAAGGATGGTGGCGCGCGAAGTGAGAGGATTGTCAGGGCAAATGTAATGCTCGCCGGACCGGATCGGTGAGCATGCCCGTCACCCGCATTGAATAATTCTTTTGAAGCCGCGCAACAGCGTCGGCGACTTCTGGGGTAAACACACCGTCAACAGGGCCGCAGTAATAGCCGAGCCGGCGCAACGCGGTTTGCATCGAACCGACATACGCCGGCTGCACAACGAGTTGTTCGTTAGCCTTGAAGTAGTAAACCCATCGCCACTTATAGCGTGGCGCAAAGTCGGTAGCGTTCACATGCTTCCCCTGGTGAAGCAGCCCCCACTCGTCTGTTTGAGCCAATGGATCAGTCGAGCGAAAAACATCGTCGATAATTGCGTAATCGTCAGCCTGGGCGATGGTCGCGCCGAGGCCGAGAATTAAGGCGAGAGTTATTCGTTTCATAAAGTGAGACCTTACTTAATGTCTTTCGCTGCGGGAATATCGGGCGGTGGTAAGGTTAATTGTTTGCCTTCCCTTGGCTTCGGACATTCCGGGCAATCGTCCTGCTCGAGCTCAGGGCCAAAGTGTGTTCGATCCTCGTGTTTTTGGCGGAGCCGGTAAGCGTCCAGCTTAGTCAGCGTGACCTCCGGGCGCATTAGAATGATCAGTTCCTGACGGGTCCGAGTGTCCTTCGTACTGCGGAAAAGCGCGCCGAGATACGGGATGCGAGAAAGATAGGGCATGCCGCTAGTACTCTTCTGCTTGTTCTCTTCTATCAATCCGCCGAGGACAATCGTTGCCCCATTCGGAGCAGATACATTCGTGCGGATGTACCGCGTCGTGATTACCGGCACGACGTTTCCGCTAATTACTCTGTTGTCGCCCAAGGCATCGATCTTCTGAAGAATATCAAGCGACACTTCTTTCTCCGAATTAATGAGCGGCACGACCTCCAGTTGCAAAGCGACTTTCTTGTATTCGATGCTCGATGAGACCGACGCCACGGTACTTACAGTAGTCGCGTTCGTCAGGGTATTAACCGGGACAGGAACTTCCTGACCTGAGGCGATGATAGCTTTCTTGTTGTTGCTTGTGAAGACCGTGGGTCGCGAAATGATTTTGAACTTACCGGTCGACTCAAGCAGGTGCACTATGGATGCAAAGGCGTCCCCAGCTGCGAGATAAACATTCGTGCCGGTGCTTACATTCTTGATGATTTGGGTGAGATTGACCAGCTTGGAGGGATCCATAATGCTGGCAGGGGCAGGTGAGGCAAAGGGAATTCCTGGGTCGTTGTCGCCAAATACTGCGTTATTGCGCGACGTGCTAATGAATCTGTTGTGGTACTTTGCAAAGTAATCGGCGCCGAATTCCTCGTTGTTGCTGAGCTGCAATTGCCCGACAACTGTGCTCAGCGCGACCTGCGGCGCCTGGACGTCCATCTCGTCCAGGATCTTTTCTACTTTCACCACTACCTCGCGGTTGCCAAGCACGATAATCGCGTTCGCGCGTTGATCCGCGATGATCTTGGTATTACCGACTGTGACCGCTTGCGGAGCCGTGTCCACTGGCCGTGTCTCGAGCTCCTCGGAAATATTCAGCGTACTTTCAGTCGAACCACCCGTAATGCCGCTCGGGGACGCGTAGGGGGTTGCGCCTCGGGGTGTTTGTTGCGGTTGCGGGCTCTGGCCTGGGGCGCCACCGCGCGTCGTCGCCGGGGCACCTGCCTCTGCGCCTGGTTCGGTTAAAGCCTGCACCAATATCGGCAGAACCTCACCAGCTGAAATGTATTTCAAAGGCCGTGTGACCGGTTGTCCGAACTCAACATTGGCATCAAATTCACGGATTAATCTACGGATGAACGGCATGTTGATCGGCCGCGTCACAACATGAATGCGGTTGGTGCGGACGTCAGCAGTAAGTTTGATCTTGCCCACGATCACCGCTTCTTCCGATAACGCAGTCAGTTCGCCAGCACCGGTTTCAACCGGCATCGGTTGCGGCACGGATGGAGGCACTCTCACACTGCGAATCCCAGGCTGGCTCGTTTGCTGAGTGTCCTTCTCAAAAATATCTTTGAGCATGTCGGTAACTTTCGTTGCATCGGCGCGGTCCAGTTTGATGAACTCGCTTACAACTTCTGCCGGCGCCACGTCGACTTGCTCAATCACACTGGCGAGCTGCCGAATGACATCCGCATTCTGCGTTACCAGAAGGCTGGACGATTTCGGCAGGGCCAGAATATTTATCGTGCCTGAGCTTCCCTGCAAATACGCCATGAGCACTTGTTGAAGCTCCTGCGGGTCCGCGTACTGGAGCCTGAACAAGAAACTGATAACGGGATTGCCCACTGGAATGTCCGTCAGCTCAGAAACAATCGGTACCGCTGCCTTGCGCGGGTTTTGCCCGGCTCCGACCACTTCGACAATGCCGGGGCCTGCAGGAACCAGAGAAACCCCGTTCAGGCCCATGCTCATCTCGATGATTTTGATTGCCTCATCGCGAGACACGTCTTTGGCGATGAAAATGTTGACTTTGCCCTGCACAAAATTGTCCATCACCAGTTTTTTGCCGGTAAGCTGCTCGTAAAGACGCAGCACATCGACGATATCGCTGTTTGGGAACTGGAGCCGGATCGTCTGAGGGGTAACGGCAGGCGCAATTGCGGCTGGTGCCGCGGCGGGGTTCGCTACTTGGACAACAGGAGATGGCTGGGAGCCCCCGGGCGCACCCTGAGCTGAAACCTCTGCCGCGCCCGCAAGCACGAGCGTGGCGATGCGGAATAGTCGCTTCACAGTCTTATTTACCTGGATGGGCGACGATGCTAGTAAATTTGGAATACCCGTCAAATCTATTTCTCCCCCGGTCGAAATAACCCCGCTTCCTGCTCGAACTGGACACAACGGAAACGCAACTTATAAGAAATCGCCAATGTTGCAAATGATCCGTCCCACAGTTCCGGAAAGCACACGCGAGCCACGTGTGCTCCCCGAAACGACGCACGTCCCGTGCGCGATCGCCATCACCTCTTGTGTTCTGATCGCGCTGACGATTTCCGCTGCCCCAAGACAAGACGCCAGCGCAATCGCGGAAATCGGGTCCGTCCTTCGCATGCAACAGGACGCGTGGAACCACGGCGACATTGATCGATTCATGATCGGATACGCATCCTCGAGGCATACCGTCTTTGTTTCAGAAGACACGGTAAGGCGCGGATGGGAAACGGTGCGCGATCGTTATCGGAAAAAATATTCCGATCGGGCGAAGATGGGCATCCTGACTTTTTCCGATCTCGAGATCGTGCCGCTGTCGCCAGATTCGGCGGTGGCGCTCGGACGTTGGAAATTACAGCGGCTAAAGGACCCGCCGCACGGGCGATTTACGCTCATCTTCAGACGCTTGCCGGAAGGGTGGCGGATTGTGCACGATCACACATCGGCGGCTCCGGCGCCGAAGTGATTGGTTACAAGTTACACCGTTAAATCTGAACTCCTTTGTAACCTGTGTAACCTTTGTAACTTCTTAACTTTCCAAGCAACTTCTCATGGATGTTATCGAATCCGCCATTACTGAAAACCACCACCACGTCTTTCGCTTTCAGCATCGGAACAATTCGATCGACAATCGCAGCGGCGTTCTTTTCGTAAAACGCGGGATGACCCGCTTTGACGATCGCATCTACAACGGCCTTTGGATTCAATCGCTCCTTTTCGGGGATCTGCTCCAGCTTGGCGACTTGCGCTATCACAACCCCATCGGCCAATTTTAGCGCGTCAGGAAGCTCTTGTTGAAAAACGGCGCGCCGCGTCGTGTTCGAGCGCGGCTCGAAAATAGCCCACAGCCGGTGGCCGCGATAACGCTGACGAAGCGCTTGTAGCGTGAGGGCGATTGCCGTTGGATGATGGCCGAAATCGTCAATCACTTTTACACCGCGCACTTCACCACGGACTTCCTGCCGCCGGGCGATGCCGGAAAAACTCTTGAATGCATTATCGATCTTCGTCTTCGGCACATCGTAAAACCGCGCTGCTATCGCCGCCATCGCCGCGTTGCGGACATTGAATTCGCCGATCAGCGGAATCTCGAAAACATCCTCGCCAAGCTTGAACCTTGAGCCTCCAGCCGAGAAGGCGACGTCTCGAATTCGCTGGGCGCAGTTCTTCGAGAAGCCGACTTCAATCATCGGCGCTAGGCAATCTCTTGCTACTTCGACGCAATTGGGATCGTCGCCATTGAGCAGCACCATGCCATTTTGGGGAACGATATTAAGCAAACGCTGGAAACTGAGCTTGATATCACCCATGTTATTAAAGATGTCGGCGTGATCGAATTCGATGTTATTTACGATCAATAATTCCGGCAGGTAGTGAATGAATTTCGAGCGCTTGTCGAAAAAAGCTGAGTCGTACTCGTCGCCTTCGATCACAAAATATTTCGAGTCGTTCAGACGCGCGCCTTGTCCGAAATTTTTTGGGAGTCCGCCAATGAGATAACCGGGTTTGCGTCCGGCCTTTTCCATGATCCAGGCAAGCAGCGCTGTCGTGGTTGTTTTACCATGCGTGCCGGTGACAACCAGATTATGCCGGCCGCGCAGAAAATAATTTCTCAATACTTCCGGCAACGAGAGATAAAGGAGTTTTCGGCTGAGCACCGCTTCCCCTTCGGGATTGCCGCGCTTGATCGCATTGCCGATCACCACGACGTCGGCACCTGGCGGAATATTTTCGGCGCGATAACCTTCTTTTAGCGCAATGCCCTTTTTCTCCAGGAAAATCGACATTGGCGGATAAACGTTTTCGTCAGAACCAGTGACTTTGAAGCCGCGCTCTTTCAGCGCCACAGCGACCGATCCCATGGCGGTCCCGCAAATCCCAAGGAAATGAAATTGTCGCGGCGCTTCCTTCATCTGATTCTCTACGCTGGGAGTTTGATCCGCGCTAGAAATTTGACCCGCGAGATCACGCGAATAAAGAAATCAAGCAAGGGCGATCTCCCAATCGTCCCGGCGGTCAGAGGCCGCCGCTCCTTGCCATCTGCGTAATTCGCGTGATTCGCGGGCTTACTTCTTCTTAAACACCTCGACCGCGTCCCAGGCTTCGTCCGGCGGTTGTTGCTCGTAGTCAAGCGCGCGATCGAGATAGAGTTTGGCAAGGAAATCATCCGGATAAAATTCGAGAAAACGCGAGAATAAGATCTTCGCGTCAGTAAAATCGCGTGCCCGAAACTTCTCCAAAGCCTCTTCATAAGACTCAAGCCACTTCAGAAATTCTGGATCAACATCTTCATTGCGTGCCTCAATGAAGGTAAAAACGTCCACCGGCTTCGTTTTGCCTTTCACCTGCACGCGTGCGACCGACCGCATGTAAAATTCGTCCCGCACCAGCTCCGCTGCCGTCGCGCCGGCCAGGATATCGACTCCGTAAATTCGCGTCAGTCCTTCGAGCCGCGAGGCCAGATTAACCGAGTCGCCAATGACAGTGGGATCCATGCGCTCTTGCGACCCAATATTGCCGACAATTACTTCACCGTGATTGATGCCGATGCCCATGCCGAGTCCCATTCGGCCTTCGCCACGCCACTTTTCATTGAGCTGCTGCAGCTCACGCCGCATTCCAAGCGCTGCGCGCGCACAGTTTTTGGCGTCCTGCGCCACGCCAAAGCTGCGCACGTTCCCCCAAACGGCCATTATCGCATCCCCGATGAATTTATCGAGTGTGCCGCCGTTGTTGAATACAACCGAAGTCATGCGGCTGAGATATTCATTGAGGTGAGCTACCAACGCTTCCGGATCGGCTTTTTCGGACAATGTGGTGAAACCAATCAAATCTGAGAATAGGATCGTCACGGGCACACGCGCACCACGGAGAGAGCTGTAGTAGCTGTCCGGATTGTCGAGAACCTCCTTGACCAGATTTTTCGAAACGTAGCGTTCGAGCGTGCGTCGTGTGCGGAGTTTCTCCAGTCGTTCCAGGGCGTATTCGAAGCCGAGCGAAAATAACCCGCTTAAAAGAAGGGCAGAGAGAACCGGAACGGTGAGAAGCAGCAGCCCCGATTTATCGTAAAAGAATCGCGCCGCACCAAGATACACGAGCGCAATTGCAATAAGGGTGCCCAGGCAAAGCAGGGGCCGGCGCAGGAAAGCAATAAGCAACCACGCGATCACTCCGGCTCCGCCGACCAGCGCAAGCCCGGATTTCTCCGGTGTCGCGCGCAGAAATTCATGGCCAAGCGCCGCGGCCATCGCCTGTAAATGAAGCGCTGGCCCCGATGTCATTGGGCTCATTGGCGTATCGACAAAGTCATGCAAAACCTGCGCAGACGGTCCCACCATGACGATCTTGTCCTTGAAAAACATGCCGTCGGCATAGTTGGCATGCCAAAGTTTCGGATCGAAAACTTCGTAGAGCGGGCGTGGCTCGAATGCGTCGAGCGCGGCAAAGCGAATCATGTAGCCACGAAAATCATTCGGCACGTCGCTCCCGCGACCCATCTTGGTGACAGCACGCGCAGACAGAGACTCATAAATTTCCTCGCTCGGGTGCGGCGGCAGGCCGGCGAGTTGGCGATCTGTCACGCGATAAGCTACAGCGCGGACTTTTTCGTCGATGGGATCTGGCCAGAAATTCACGAACCCCACGCGATCGTCCAGCAGTTGCGGGGGCGGAATCAGCGTGTCGTTTGGCGTTACGTCTTGACGCTTGTCGGGGTTTCCCATGTCGAAATTGGCGCCGAGCACTACTTTGTTGCGATAGCGATCGAGTGCGGCGTGAAATCCCGGATCGCCATCGTTCGGCGGGCTGAAAAGCAAGTCGAACACGACTAGGCGCGCGCCCGCCGCGAACAATCGATCGAGCAAAAGAGCGTAGACTTCGCGTGACCACGGGAAAGGCCGCTCGGTCATCAGCTGAAAGGCGTGGTTGTTTGCAATTTCTTCCGGCGCCAGCGGTGGCAATTGCAATGTGCTCTGATCGATCCCGAGAAAAACAAAGTCCCTGGGCACCGCAGTTTTTCGGCCCTCGCGCCGGAGCAAATCCTGGAAGCTCTGTTCCCCACGCCACGCAGTCGAGAGAAACGGCGTTGCTGGGAAAAAATGGCCAAGAAAAATCAGGCCCATCCAAAAAACGCAAATTGACGCCAGGATCAACAGGCGATGACGACCAAGCCAATGCACGCGCGCATTATACTAGCACAGCGCGATTATGAAATTCCATTCAGTGTTGGCGGAATTGGAGGTCCGGAGGTAACCGGAATTTCAGTTGTGATTCTCGAGTCACTCCTTATGTTGCCCGCTCGGCGCTTCCGCGTCGTGACGATCTGCGCACCTGGTCCCGCGCTGCGGGGCCACATCAGCGAGTGAGGTCGCGAAGATCGACAATGGAACCAACAGCTCGCTGAACGAGGAGTTCCGAAGCGATTCGGGACGAAACACAATGCCAAGAGCCACCAATGCCCCGGCCAGCCGGGCGCGGCGCAAACGAATCTTAAAAAAAGCGAAGGGCTACCGCGGACGCCGCTCTAAACTTTTCCGCTACGCAAAAGACGCCACGATGAAAGCCCAATACTGGGCTTATCGCGACCGCAAAACACGCAAACGCACGTTCCGGTATCTTTGGATCCAGCGCTTGAATGCGGCTGCGCGCGCGCACGGAATCAGCTACAGTCGTTTTGCCGAAGGACTCAAAGCTGCTGGCATCGGCCTAGACCGCAAGATTCTCGCCGATCTGGCCGTCACCGACGAAGCCGCATTTAAATCGATTGTCGATCAAGCAAAGAGTGCGCTGGAGAAAAAGGCCAAAAAAGCAGCGTAGCGTCGCTGACAAAAAGATTAAAATTATTACAACGTTAAAATGGCGCGCACGACCTTCGCGCCGCCGACGTATTCCGTTGTAACGATGTAACTTTTTTAACAATTTAACCTTTCGGCTATGTCCCATTCGCTCGAACAACTCCGCGACGAAGCGCTGCGCGAGATCGAAGCTGTGACTGACGAGCAAGCGCTCGAAACCACGCGAGTGAAATATCTCGGACGCACCGGCAGCATTTCCTCATGGGGCGAGCAAATGAAAGCGCTCGCTAAGGAAGAGAAGCCAGTCATTGGCAAATTACTCAACGAGGTTCGGAACGCCGTCACCGCCGCGATCGAAACGCGCAACGCACAATTCCGTTTACAAAAAGAAACGGGCGCGCTCGCCAGGATCGACATCTCACTTCCAGGAACGCCGCATGAGATCGGTTCTTTGCATCCGCTTCACCAAATGCAAGAGCGTGCAATCCAAATTTTTCGAAGAATGGGCTTCGCGCTCGCCGAAGGTCCCGATGTCGAAACGGAGTGGTACTGCTTCGATGCTCTGAATACGCCACCAGACCACCCTGCCCGCAATGAACAGGACACGTTTTATTTGTCCGACGGTCGACTTCTGCGAACGCATACATCAACCGTGCAAATCCGCGCGATGGAATCCGTGCCGCCGCCCCTGCGCGTGATTGCTCCAGGGGCCGCTTATCGCCGAGACGAAATTGACGCGACTCATAGCGCGCAGTTCCATCAGATCGAAGGACTGTATGTCGATGAAAACGTGAGCGTCGCGGATTTGAAAGGCGAGGTCGAATTCTTCCTGCGGGAACTTTTTGGTTCCGAAACCGAAGTGCAATTTCGCCCGCATTACTTTCCGTTTACCGAGCCGAGTTTGGAGGTGCATGTGCGATCAAAGGCTCTGAAGCGCGGCGAGCAGTGGATCGAGGTGGCCGGTTGCGGCATGGTGCATCCAGCCGTTTTCGAAGCGGTCAACAAAGCGCGTGGCGATAACAGTTACGATCCCGAAAAGTGGAGCGGCTACGCGTTCGGCCTGGGCATGGATCGCCTGGCGATGATTCTGTTCGATATTCCCGACATCCGCCTGTTCGCGCAAAACGATTTGCGCTTTCTCCGCCAGTTTGCATGAAATTTTCCGTTAGCTGGCTGCGCGAATTTGTCGATCTTCCAAAAAATCCGGAAGAGATCGCCGAACTGCTGACTCGCGCCGGCATTGAAACTAAAAACATCGAGACACGGGGCGCGAACATCGACAAAGTGATCGTTTCGCAAATCATCGCCTCCTCGCGCCACCCGAATGCTGATCGGCTCACAGTTTGCGAAGTGGACGACGGCA
>JBKOXU010000007.1:0-34804 GCA_046725095.1 Verrucomicrobiota bacterium | reverse complement strand
AACCTCGGCGACGAAAACTTTGTTGGGGGTGAGATCGCGCGTGGCGATCGTTTCGTTGTATTCGACGCGTTCCTGCGGGTTGATCAACAACGTGCCAGGCCTTTCCGTGATGGCGTGATTGTCGGACCATTTCGTGAGGATGTCTCCAGCGGCGTTCCTCAAATAAATTTCAATCCGTTGATTCGTCGGGAAATCGAGGGGGATGGGCCGCTTGGATAGATTCGTCACCGAAATTTTGATGGCGAGCTGACGCACCTCCGAAAGCTTCACGGTCTGTGGCGTGATCTGAAGGTCAAGCGTGAGGCCACGCAATCTTGGATTTTTGTATTTCGGAATCGGCTCTGAAGAAAATGGATGTAGCAGGCGGCTCAGCCAGCCTCTGCGCGGTGTTGCCGTAGGCGCGGCATCTTGACTGAACGCGCGAGCGACAATCGCAAACACCACAAGGAGGAAAATAATACGTCGCCTCATAAGCGGCTTAAACAGCAAACGTTGCAAATCCTGTCAAACCCTTTATCAAATTGACATGAAAACTGTCGCTGTATTCGCCTTTTGCGTGCTTTTCGCGCTGACCGCGGGCGCTGGGAAACAACGGCATTGTATGCTCCGGGTTCATGCGCAGGCAAATCAGCGAGACACAGCCGTGTTCGCAACGTCTGTTCGCGCCCAAGTATCGGGAAAAGATGTGGCCATCGAAAAAATGCCCCGCATCTCGGAGCAAGACGTCATCGCGTTTTATCCTTACGCGGCAGCAAATGGAACCTATGGTGCGCTATTTCAACTGGACGAACACGGAAGGGTTGCGCTCGACGCCTTAAGTATTGAACGCCGGGGCAGTTTTCTCTTTGTGTTTATCAATGGCCGACCGATTACGGAACTCGAAATCGACAAGCGCGTCTCCGACGGAAGAATCTATGTCTCTTCTGGACTGACCGGTGCAGATATTAATCTGATGAAAAAAGACTGGCGGTTGATAGGTCAACCTAAACGATAATCGGTCATGCGATTGCTCGCTCCGGCATTTTCGGTCGGCCTTCTTTTGCATATTTCAATGATGGCCCAGACGGACCGAGCGATTGTCGACCTCGTCTTGCCAACGGACAACGAAGCTCTTTTTTCGGGCGATGGACCCGCATTTTATCAGTACGTCGAGCGCAATTACAAAGGCGTGCAATCCACGCCGTGGGAAGGTGGCCGATACGGTTTTGTGCGCGACCCCACCGAGACATCGGCTGGCATCGTTTACACGCGCTTTCATGAAGGAATCGACATCAAACCAGTGCATCGAGACGCAAACGGGGAACCGCTTGATCAAGTTCGTGCGATCGCCAATGGCAAAATCGTACACACGAATCTCGTGCCCGGGCATTCAAATTACGGCTGCTACGTCGTGATCGAGCATCGCTGGGGGGGATCGAACTATTACAGTTTATACGGGCACTTGAGCACGATTACGGTGAAGTCAGGGCAATCCGTCCGGAAAGGCGAGCCGATCGCGGTGATGGGTTATACCGGCAAAGGGATCAATCGTGAGCGCGCACACGTGCATCTCGAATTGAATTTGTTGCTAAGCCACACGTTTGAGTCGTGGCACGATACATTTTTCAAAGACGATCCAAATTACAATGGCATCTACAATGGCCTGAATCTCGCCGGTCTCGATATCGCGCGGCTTTATCTCGCCCTCCGCAAAAATCCCTCACTCACTATTCCCGAGTTCCTCAACGACGAGGAGATATCTTACAAGGTGACGTTGCCTAAATCGCGGTGTTTCGAATTGCCAAAGCTGTATCCCTGGATGCTGACGGTGGGCGCCCGGAATACGAAATCCTCGTGGGAAGTTTCTTTTGCACGCTCTGGACTGCCCCTGAGAATAGAACCAAGCGACAAAAGCGTGACACAGCCGGAGCTTAGTTACATCGAGAAAAGCTTAATCGACTCTTCGTATTTGACGCGCGATGAAATTTCCGGTCGCGGCGCAAACGCTCATCTCAGAGACTACGGCAGGCAATTGATGCGACTGCTTATATATCCCGACTGAGTTGTAGCTGCTTCGCTGCCTGAGGCGCTTCCCGCAAACCGGCGGCTACACGTCTTAACACGTAGTCGGCTTGAGTTGTGCGAGCGCGACGGCATGTGGAATCGCGCCAGCGACGAAGCCCAGACATTCAACCGCGCCGCTCGGTTTCCCAGGAAGGGCGATGACGACCGAGAGATCGACAATCGCCGCCAAACTGCGCGAGAGAATTGCGTTCGGTGTGATCTTCATCGATTCCGCGCGCATCACTTCGCCGAATCCTGGAATCTCCACGCGCATGATGGCGCGAATTGCCTCCGGGGTGACGTCGCGCGGGCCGATTCCAGTTCCACCAGTAGTCAAAATCAAGGCACAACCTCGTTCGGAAAACGATCGAATCGCGTCCTGAATGCGTTCTGCATCGTCTGGAACAATGGCTTCGGAGGTGACTTGCCAGCCGTTTTTCGGCGCGACCTCCTTCAGCGCCGGACCGCCAAGGTCTTCGTATTCACCAGCGCTTGCGCGATCGGAGATTGTGATGATGCCAACTTGTATTTGCACTTTATTGCAGCTGCGCCTTATCAGCGTCGGCTTTGGTTCCGGCCGTCATGGACCGTCGCTACAGGGCGTTTGGTCTTTACGACCAAATGTACATCCGAAATTCGCATGTCCTTGTCCACTGCCTTGCACATGTCATAAATGGTGAGCATTGCGATCGTGACACCGACGAGTGCTTCCATCTCGACGCCAGTCTGCGCAACAGTCCGCGAAATGCAGGTTACCTCGGCACCGCCTACCGACGTGACGATGTCGATCTTAACTTCGCTTAGCGGTAACGTGTGGCAAAGTGGAATCAGTTGTGCGGTCTGTTTCGCGGCTTGGATGCCGGCGATTCTAGCAGTCGCAAAGACGTCGCCTTTTGCGATTTGGTCTTCGGAAATTAATTCGAGTGTTTTGCGTCGAAGTTTAATTTTGCCTTTGGCAATTGCGACACGCGCGCTGAGCGGTTTGTCCGAAACGTCGACCATCCGCGCGCGGCCCTGGGGGCTGATGTGAGTAAGGCGCCTCATCTATCAGCCACCAATCGCAATCATTTTACGGCCGGGCTGATAGTTATTGCGAAAATCGTGCTGCTCCGGCTTTCGATCTACAACGTCGAGAAAGAATTGCCTGAGTTGCTCATCACTCGCCCCAGCACGCAGCGGCTTCATAATATCAAACTCGAGATAACTGCCGAGACACGGTCGCAATTTACCATCGCAGGTGAGGCGAAGTTTGTTGCAGCTTTCGCAAAAATGCAGGTTCGTCATCGCGCCGATAAAACCGATGCGCTGCCGTCGGCCGGGTATTTGATAATAAGTCGCCGGGCCATTGGTTCGAAAGTCCGGCTCCGGGACTAAGCTGCCATAACGCGATTCGATCATGCGTTTCGTTGCAAGGATCGACATGAAGTTTTCTTCATCGAGAACTTCGGTCGTGCTGACGGGCATCATCTCGATGAAACGCAGGATCAAATTGCGCGCCGCGGCAAACTCGATCAGCGGAATTAACTGGTCCTCGTTCCGCTTACGCATCAACACAGTATTTAGTTTGATTTGATTGAATCCAGCCGCGATGGCCGCGTCAATTCCGTCGAGGACTTGCGCGTGCAAATCGCGTCCGGTGATTTCGGAATAAACGTGTCGATCCAAGGTATCGAGCGAGACGTTGACCGATTGCATGCCGGCGTTTCGTAAAGCGCGCGCCATTGTTGTACCTGACTCAACTTCACGCGCGAGGAGCGTCCCGTTCGTCGAAAGACCTACGTTGTAAAGCCCCGGAATTTTCGGAACTTCGCGAATGAGATCCATCACCCCGCGGCGGGTGAGCGGCTCGCCGCCTGTGATCCTGACCTTCGACACCCCCAGTTCGGCCGCAATGCGAATCAGACGAAGCGTTTCTTCGTAAGTCAGGATGTCTTCGCGTGGCAACCACTCCTGCAACTCGTGCGGCATGCAATAAGTGCAGCGCTCATTGCAGCGGTCGGTAATCGAAACGCGTAAATAAGAAATCCGATGGCCGTAGCGATCCTGCATCCGAAAGCAACGTTACCGGCAACATCGTGTTCAATCAAGAAGTGCGCAGTTTGACGCACAACTCTGTGATCGTATGATTTTTCCCGTGTTATGAAGGGTCAATTCTTTTCGAAAGCGCTCATGCCCGGCATCGCAGTCAGCACATGGTGCCGCCGTATCCCTGATCAAAAATTCTATCGCGTTCGGATAAAGAACGATTCAGTGTAGCGGCACGTCCCGCGATGGCTTACCGCTCATTTCGAAAGTTCCTCGACGCCCTTGAGCAGGCGGACGAGCTGAAGCGCGTTGCTGTTCCGGCCGACACAGACCTGCTCGTTGCAGAGTGGGCGAACCGCGAGATGAAATCCCCTGGCGGTGGCAAGGCACTTTTTTTCGAGCAGCCGATTGTCGATGGAAAAAAATCGGAATTCCCCGTTGCGATCAATACGATGGGATCGCGCAGGCGGATGGCGCTTGCCCTGCAAGTCGGGGACATCGGAGATATTGCCCAGGAAATTCAACTCATCCTCAAAGCGAAACCGCCAACCGATCTGCGGGAGGGTTGGAGTCTGCTCAAGCAAGGAATCCATCTCCTGCATGCGCGTCCCAAGAAGGTCAAGGAAGCGGCTTGCCAGGAAGTGATGCGGACTCTGGATGCTGGACCTACCGGTTTCACCCTGTGCAATCTTCCTATTCTCAAATGTTGGCCAAAGGATGGCGGACGTTTTATCACGTTGGCGAATGTGCACACGCGCGATCCGGAGACGGGCTCGCGGAATATCGGTATCTATCGCATGCAGGTTTACGATGAGTGTACCACGGGGATGCATTGGCAAATCCACAAGGTCGGTGCGCGCCACGGGAAGCGCTATTATGAGCGAAGTGAGCGCATGCCGGTTGCGGTGACCCTGGGCGGCGATCCGGTCTATACGTTTGCAGCGACCGCGCCGCTTCCCGATGGTTTGGATGAACTCCTTTTTGCTGGTTTCCTGCGGAAAAAATCAATCGAACTTATTCGCTGTAAAACAATCGATGTCGATGTCCCGGCGGACGTCGATTTTGTCCTGGAAGGTTATGTTCAGCCCGGCGAGATGCGCCCGGAGGGCCCATTTGGCGATCACACCGGCTTTTACACCGCGATCGAAGATTACCCAGTTTTCCATTTGACCGCGATCACGCATCGCCGCGATGCAATTTATCCCACAACCATTGTGGGTATCCCGCCGATGGAAGATTACTATATCGGTGACGCCTGTGTGCGGATATTCCTCCCAGTATTCAAAATGAACTTCCCGGAAATCGTGGACATGACGCTGCCCCCGGAGGGTGTTTTTCACAATTTGGTCTTCGTCAGTATCCGGAAACAGTACCCGTATCAGGCCTTCAAAGTGATGCACGGCCTGTGGGGTATGGGGCAGATGATGTTCAGCAAGTACATTGTGGTGGTTGACGAAGATTGCGACGTGCACAATACGAGTGAAGTGCTCTTCCGCTTGTGCGCGAACACAGATCCCGCGCGAGATACAACCGTTATCAAGAACCCAAGCGACTCACTGGATCACGCGCCGAGCGATCAAAATATTGGCTCGCACATGGGATTTGATGCCACGCGCAAATTGCCGGGCGAGAACTATAATCGTCGGTGGCCCGAATTGCTGAAAATGACCGAAGAGGCGCAGACGCTCGTGGATAGACTTCAGGCACAAACGCGCTGATTCGTTCTCGACGCGAACTCCCGGACGAGGCTGAAAGTCAGTTACGGTTTGCGGAAAAGCCGGCCAGTATCCATGTCGCGAGTGAGCCCACCTGGGGGAACTCCGCGAAGGTTGTAAACGCGCCCGGTATAAGGGCTGTAATAAAGCCCCGGTGTGCCGGTCGGACGCGCGAATGGAAAACCGCCGGGTGGCGGCGGACCGTAGCGCGCGGCCTGATCCGCTTCGATTGCTGCGCCCGTTAATGCGCCGGCCGCAGCTCCGGCGGCTGCGCCAAGCGCCGCGCCGCGAAAATGACCCGTAGCCGCGCCGCCAATGATTGCCCCGGTCGCAGCGCCGATGCCAGCGCCCTGACCAGTCGGAGTTTCGCACGAACTCAGAATGAAAGAACTCATCGCAACAACCGCAACAACTGTGAAAAACTTCCTATTCATAAATTCACCTTCGCTGACCAATTTAACCGCGCAAGTCAGACAAGGTTGCACGACAACTTCAAAAGGACTTGAGCAACTGTACCGCGATCCGACCCGCTTTCTCCAATCTGCCGAGACGATATTCTTTCTCGAAAACGCGAAATTGATCGAGTTCCATTCTGCGGAGCAATCCGCGATAAATGGAGCTCATGATCTCGGCGGGTACCATCGCCCGGCGGTCTTCAAGTGGAAGCGCTGCTGCCGCGTGAGCAAAAAACTCCCGTGCCCGCGCCGCTTCGAATTCCATCAGACGAACGAAACGTTCGTTATGTTGCCGATTTTGCAGCTCGGTTTCGGTATAACTGAAGCGAGCCAGATCTTCCTGCGGCAGATAGATCCGATCGCTCCGTAGATCTTTGCCGACATCACGGATAATATTGGTCATTTGCAAGGCCAGACCAAGCTCTAACGCATACTCTTTGCAACGCGTATTGCGATATCCGAAAATCTCAATGCTAACCAGGCCGACGGCACTGGCGACCCGATAACAGTAAACCCGGAGCTCTTCGAACGTGGCATACCGTGAGATGCTCAAGTCCATTTCTACCCCGGCGATAATTTCTTCGAGCACGTCGATCGGCAGCGAGTACTTATCGATCAAACTTCGCACCTCGCGAGCAAGGAGCGGTTCATCCGTAGATGCACGACGGAGCATCTCGCGCCATGCCGCCAGCCGCCCGCCTTTCTCGACGACGTTGAGTTCGGAAGAATCGGCGATGTCGTCGATCACGCGGCAAAACGCGTAAAAGACAGTGATGTCTCGCTTGCGCTCGCGTCCTAACGAAATAAAAGCAAGGGCCAGATTCGATCTGCTCTGACGCGTAATTGTCGTTGCAGTCACGTGCCTTCTAACCGGCGGGTTCAATACTGGATCCACTTTTCCTGATTAGCGCGACCTAATTCACATTGACGAAATAAACAAACCCATGAAGCCAGAAGCCAGCCAGTAACAATTCCGCGGAGACACGCAAAGATGAATTTCCAGATGAAAAGTGCCCCCAACCGATCGGCGATTGCGCTGCGCACGATGGCGTCGCACAGCATAATCCCAAAAAAGTGGATTCCGCAAATGATCAGAAACCACGCAAAACGGCCGGCATTTTCGCGGATAAACCGCCCATGGGCGTGTATCGCGTCACTTAACGTCTCATTGTGCAGTGCGAGGGAGACTTGGACTGAGCAGAAGGCAATGATCAAACCGCACATGAACACCCGCTCAATCGGCAAGTAGTCGAGAACACCGGGAATGTTCGTGAAGTAGGCGAGGAGAAGCGGCAATCGAACGACCAATGTGCTAACCACGACAACTATGCCGGCCCACTCCAAAACATAACTGAAGCGGCGCATGGCGAAGCGGAAGAGTTCTCCTTCTTCAAAACTCACGCCCTTTATCCAAGCCAAACACACAGTGATTAGATAAACCTGAATGTAGACGCCAAAGAGGTATTCAAAAATGAATGCCACGGTATCCACCGTGGCCGAAACTCGCAGCAGTCCGGCTGCTGAAACAAGACCGCTCCACTCCGGTAATCGCCAGAATACAATCGGTTTGAAGAGCGACGCCAAGGCGCTCAGTAGCAGAACCAAGTAGATGACATAACTCCACAAACGATAGCGCTTTCGCAACGCCCGGAGCAGCGCGCCATGCAGCCCACGCCAGTTAATGATCATGAGGACAGCGGCCACGATGGAAAGGGGATAAGTGGTGGTCGCGTTATCGAAAATTCCCGCTACCCCTTCCAAAGCAGGCAACGGCGTTTCTCTCCAGATCTCCACAAATCGCGGCCAATACCAACTCGGTAACGAGATGACTTGGTTCGGATCGAGATCGGCCCAGTTTCGGATGGGCGTGAAGGTGGCGAATTGAAAAACGAAGTAGCCGAACCCAAGAAGGGCAAAGGTGAGCCAGATGCGCTTATAGCGGCTGATGCAGCGAAAGCCATCGCCGAATGCTTGCCGCAAGGGATTGAAAAACATCACCAGGGCATATCCGCCGCAGAGCCCAAGCAGAGGATAGACTCGCGCCACGCTTTGCCCCATCTCAGCGAAAACAGAATTTGGAATGATGGAGGAATCGAGTAATGGAGTAACGAGGATCACACCGTCGCATCAGTCGATCATTCCATTACTGCACGATTTGTCCTAGCGAATCAGCCCCCAGTGCGGATGAAACGGCCAGTAAACAAACAAACCGCGCCCAACGAGATTTTCTTGAGGCACCCGTCCCCAATAACGGCTGTCGTAGCTATTGTAGCTGTTGTCGCCCAGAGCGAAATAACCATCCCGTGGCACGGTGTATGAACGATTTGGTTCCGACAGATAATCATGGCCCGGGCCATAGCCGCGGTAGCCGTCTTGCATTTCCATCACTCGCCGAAATCCATAACGTTCCGCTTTTTCTCCGTTCACAAAAAGAAACGGCGGATCGATTCGCAGGGTATCCCCCGGCAATCCAGCCAGTCGTTTGATGTAGAATGGCGGGCCGCCGATGGGATCTTCGCGGATCCCTGGAATATTGTTAGTCCGGAAAACAAAAACGTCGCTGCGATGCGGTTTAACGAAGTTATAACTAAATTTGTCCACAAACACCTGATCGCCGGTGTCCACAGCGCCTCTGGCAATAATGTCGCCACGGCGATAAGTCCGCCCGGGGAAGACTTTGAAATCATGACTGAGCGTCTCAGGTGGCGCGTAAACAAGAAAATTCTGATGCTCGCAGATCACTCGCGAGAGGGTAAAGAAGAAGAGAAATTTTCTCTGCTCGATTTGAAGGACCTGATCGTCCTGGCGCGCGACAACATTCACATGGTTGCGGCCCAGCATAATGAATTCACCGATCTGTCGCAGAAAGTTCGGCGGCGGTTCTGTGCTGGGATGGCCGATGATCCCATTTAATGTCGGTTGCATCGAGCCAGTTGGAATCTTGAACGGCTGCAAAAAATAGGACCGGATACCAACGGCCACTACAATTGCGACGAGGATTACCTCACAATTCTCCCGCCAGTGCGATTCCCAAGTAACTGGCGTTAGCCTGTGCAGTGTTTTGTCCAGGGCGTCGGCCGTGCTGCGCACTCTCTCGTGATCGCGCTGACGTAAAGAATTGCGGAGATCTTCCATCCCAGTAACGATCTCTTCGCGGTCCGAGTCCCTGAGCAGATCGTTCTTATAGCGAAGGTACTTGCGAGCATGCCGCAGAAGCAGCCTGCTGTGTTTGACGTGGCGTGGCGTGAACATGAGCTAGGATGAACAATTACATTCGGTTCGCGCTCTTCCGAAGGGAATCGACGGACCTCCTGTCAGAATTTTCATTGCGCCTTGAGCACCTCAATAAATGCTTCTTGTGGAATATTGATTTTTCCGATGCTCTTCATCCGCTTCTTTCCCTCTTTTTGTTTCTCCAGCAGTTTGCGTTTCCGCGTGATATCGCCGCCGTAGCATTTCGCGGTTACGTTTTTTCGCAATGCCGAAACGCTCTCGCGTGCAATAATTTTCCCGCCAATAGCTGCCTGGATCGCTACCTGGTAGAGCTGTCGCGGAATCACTTCCTTTAGCTTGGCTGCCAGCTGGCGTCCTCGCGCCTCCGCCCGGTCTTTGTGCACAATCGTAGAAAACGCATCGACCGGTTCCCCGTTCACGAGCAAGTCGAGCTTTACCAATTTCGCCGGGCGATAGCCGAAATGCTCGTAATCCATCGAGCCGTAGCCGCGCGTGATACTCTTAATCTTATCATTAAAATCGACGAGAATCTCGTTGAGTGGCAGTTCGCAATGCAGCATCACACGGCGCGTATCGAGCGATTCGGTGTGTTCCATCTGGCCGCGCTTCTCGAGAATCAATTGCAGGATGTCGCCGATATTTTCATTCGGACAAAGCACGTAAGCCTTTACAATCGGCTCTCGAATTTCCTGGAGCATGCTCGGATCAGGCAGATGTGCGGGGTTGTCGATCAATAGTTTTTCACCGCGTGTGGTCAACACTTCATAAACAACGCTTGGGCTCGTGGCGATGATGTCCATGTCGTACTCGCGCCGGAGCCGTTCCTGGATGATTTCCATGTGAAGCAAACCCAGAAATCCGCAACGAAATCCGAATCCAAGCGCAACCGAACTTTCCGCTTGATAGACGAACGCGGCATCGTTTAGCCTCAGCTTCCCGATAGCTGCCTTCAAGTGTTCGAAATCCCCGGTATTAATCGGATAAATCCCGCTAAACACCATCGGATGAATCTCCTGAAAACCTGGCAGCGCCTTCCGCGCGGGATGACGCTGATCCGTGATCGTATCTCCGATCTTCATGTCGGCAGTCGTTTTAATATTTGCGATGAAATAACCGACGTCTCCGGGATTTAGCTTCGCCTGGAGGAGCATTTTCGGAGTAAACACACCCACTTCCTTGATCTCGTACCGGGCGTTGTTGCTCATCAATGTGATCGCGTGATTCGCCTCCATTGTTCCGGAAACCACGCGTACATAGCCGACCACCCCGCGATAAACATCAAAAACGGAATCAAAAACCAGCGCCCGTAAGGTCGGATCGACTGGTTTTTGCGGCGCCGGGATTCGTTTCACGATCGCCTCCAGAATTTCCTCAGTCCCGATTCCCATCTTTGCGCTTGCCTCAATAGCTTCCTCCGAAGGAATCGCGAGGATTTCTTCCAGTTGTCGGTGCACTGAAGCCACATCAGCGTTTGGCAGATCGATCTTGTTGATAACCGGAATAATCGTCAGTCCCTGTTTGTGCGCGAGATGCACGTTGGCCACCGTTTGCGCTTCAACGCCCTGGGCCGCATCCACCACCAATAGCGCGCCTTCGCATGCAGCAAGGCTGCGCGAAACTTCGTAGGCGAAATCGACATGCCCTGGCGTATCGAGCAAGTTCAGCCGATACGTTTCGCCTGACTTGCTTGTGTAATGCATCATCACTGGGTGCGCTTTGATCGTGATCCCCCGCTCACGCTCCAAATCCATTGAATCGAGCAGTTGGTCCTGTTTGTCCCGTTCGTGGATCGTGCCCGTACGCTCGAGCAATCGATCCGACAAAGTGGTCTTGCCGTGATCGATGTGCGCGATGATGCAAAAATTGCGCGTTAACTCGATTGCCATCCCGAAAGCCTTCGGGACTATGCGGGCGCGACCATGCGTGGTCAATCGTTGCGGTCTCGACATGACCGCTTTGGATAGCTTACGTTATGACCGACATATGCCAAAGCTAGTTATCAACGGGACTGCTCATGAACTTGTCGAAGATCTGATCACGATCGGTCGTGACCCGGGCAATATGATAGTAATAAGCGATCCATCGGTCTCGACCCGTCACGCCGAGTTACAGCGAGCCGGCGAAACTTACCGTTTAAAAGATCTGGATTCGACTAATGGCACGCGGGTCAACAGCATTCCAGTTGCGGAAACGGTGCTGCGCTTCGACGATCGGATTCGCTTTGGCGCCGCCGAAGCCCGTTACGCACCAGACATGAGCGGGTCTCAACCGCTACCTTCGCCCCAGGAGATCACCGCCAAGTCGGCCGAATTAAGCGCAGTCCCGGCCGACTTTACAAACGCGTCCCCATTCCCACACCAGAAAGAGGAGAAGGACCCGCTTCGCACTGCATTTTTTATCGCCCTGGCCGTTCTGACGCTGATATTTCTTGGCAGCATGATCGCGGTGCTCATGATGCAAGCACCCGCGTTCTAGCAGTCTCGAAAGCGTTTGGGTTGCTCGAGCAAATGCAACCGTAAACGCTTTTGGGGCCGGTAGACAAGACATGACAGTAACGCAAAAGCGCCTGCTTCTTTTCGACATTGATGGAACGCTTATCCATTCGGGTGGCGCCGGCGTGCATGCGCTGAAATCGGCGTTCACGGAGCGCTTCGGCGTCATCGATGATCTTCACGACATCGAAATCGCGGGCATGACCGATTCCGGGATCGTTGTCAGCATACTGAACAAACATAAAATTCCAGCGACGAACGAAAATATCAGTGGATTTTTGGACAGCTATGTGCATTTTCTCTCGCTCGAATTGCCGCGCCGGGTGGGCAGGCTACTCCCGGGCGTGCTCGAGTTGCTCGAAAAGCTGAAGTCGCGGCCGCATCTTGTGCTTGCGCTTCTCACCGGGAATGTCTCGCGCGGGGCGCAACTAAAACTCGAACACTATGGCGTCTGGCATTTCTTTGAATTCGGCGCCTTTGCCGATGACCATCACGACCGCAACCGGCTTGGAACCGTTGCTCGCGCCCGGGCAAAGGAAAAGCATGGCCGCCAATTCTCCGCATCCGAGATCGACGTGATCGGCGATACACCGCGCGACATCGCCTGCGGCAAAGCCTTTGGCGCGCGTACTATTGCAGTCGCAACCGGCACATGGAGTCGTGATCAGCTTGCAAAATATCAGCCAGATTTTTTGATCGATGATCTTTCGGCTGTAGAAGGAATAATCGATACGCTCGGATGGTGACCCGTTAACGATTGATGGTGTGAATGAAAAAGCCCGCTCCCTCCGCTATTCCAATGCCGCATAAGGATCATCCAAATGTCCTGCCGCTCGAGGGTGAAATCGATCTGCACGTTTCGCCTGGCGTCACAGCGGCATTAAACGCAATGATCGAGAAAAAGCCGAAGCAGCTCGTAGTCGATCTTTCCCGTGTCACTTACATCGACAGCGCGGGTCTGGCGACGTTTATCGAAGGAATGCAGAAGGTCGAAGCCTACGGCGGCAAGTTCGCGCTGGCTAGCCTGCAAGAAACAGTCCGCTCCATTTTCGAAATCTCACGGCTTGATCAGGTTTTTCAGATTTTTCCGGACGTGGACACAGCACTGGCCGCAGCCTGAACTAGAATCTCCAAAGTCCGAACGACATTCACGGAAATATCGAACTGCGCCGCATGTTGCGTATTTGTCGATCTTACCGCGACACGCCGTGGCACCTCCGACCAAAATTGAATCGCGTCCCGCAATCCTGCGAGGTTGTTTGCGAAATCGACAGTCGAGCCGTGGACTCCATGCTCGATAATTTCACTGAAGCCGTTGCTACGCGTCGTGATCACCGGCAGCCCGCAAGCGAGCGCTTCCAGGCAGGCGTTAGAAAACGGATCGTAAATCGTAGGCAGAATGAAAATGTCCGCCGCCGAGTAAATGCGGACAGGATCCGGAACCTCGCCAAGAAACCGAACATGCTTGGATTTGTAGTAGCGCTGGTTTCCCTGACCGGCGACGAGCAGACGCATTTTGCGGTTGTTCGAGAGCGCCATTGCCGCGACCGCGAACCGCAGGCCCTTCCGTTCCCAACCCGAGCCGGCGAAAAGCAGGGCGATTTCATCCGGCTTCACCTTTAATTGATCGCGGGACTCCTCCCGAAGCTTCGGATCGAAACGAAATTGTCCGACCGGAACACCGTTGCGGACGATGTCGATCTTGTCCGCAGGATAGCTGTAAAGATCTACAATTTCGGTTTTGACCATTTGCGAGTTGACGATTACGCGGTCGGCGCCGCGATTTCCCAGGAGCGCTTCTTCGAGCTGCAAAATGTCACGATGCTTGCGGTTCAGACCTCGAACAAATCGTTTCAGCGGCAATTCAAATTTTCTTTTGCGGGCCAACCAGGCGCGATGGACGCCGTCGCCGGCACGGTAAACGTCGCAACTCCAAACGCGCTCAAGGCTCATCAAGACATCGCACCGGATCTGTGGCCGTATTTTTTCGAGGTCGCGGGCAAACTCAGTCACTGATCCGGACTGCACGCGGCGGATCGCACCGAAGGGCCACTCATTCTGCGGCCATGCCTCCGTCGTGATAAGCTGCACTTCATTTCCGGCTTCGACTACTCCGCGCGCGAGGCGTTTCAAGTAGGCTTCGGCGCCACCGCTCTGGGAATAGCCGCGCCGGATAAACCCAATGCTGAGTTTGCTTGTCATATCATCGCACAAGACGCCACTTTACATGCTTAACGTTCGCCAGAATACTTGTAGCTCGATGCTGGGTGAAACCTTAAACGCTCCGCCTCCAATTGGTTCTGCCTCACCAGCGACCCGTAATTTGCCGAGATATTTGCTGTATTCGATTTTCGCGCGCATCGGTGGTTCCGGTCTGGACACGGATGCATTTGAAACGTTGCGTGCGTCGTATCGGGGCGGATTTCTGGGAAAAGCAATCGCTTACGACAACCGGCAGCGGGAAATTCCCGCGTCGCTGATCCATTCTTTGCGCTGGCATCCCGTGCGTCTCATCTCGTTCATGGATCGGGCTTACTATTATGCCGCAAAGAAAAAATATCTTGATTGGATCGCGTCCCGGCATCTGGCGACCGGACGCTACGATATGTTTCACAGCTGGTCCGGTGATTGTCTGAGCTCGCTGCGAATTGCAAAACAAGGCCGCATCCCGTCGATCCTCGAGATTCCAACCTGGCATCGCGACGGCGGAAAAGCGAAAATTGGTCGCCCGCAAATCGCTGAATCGACAAGCACCGCTTCGGGGTTTCAAGGGTGGAAAGCCGGATTGCTGCTCGAGCGTAAGCGTTTTACCGAGGAGTACAAACTTGCCGATCTACTGCTCGTCTTATCGCAAACGGCTGCTGACACCTTTCGAATGCGCGGTTTCGCAGAGGAAAAGCTATTTTACCTGCCGCGCGGGGTGGATGTGGAACGCTTCAAGCCTGGTCAACGCCCAGCAAAATTTCGCGCGGTTTTTGCCGGCGCACTAATTAGGCGCAAGGGCATTCAACATTTGCTCGAAGCATGGCATTACCTCAATTTTCCAGACGCCGAGCTATGGCTGGTCGGTGCCGTACACGACGAAGCGAAGCCGTATCTGAAGCAGTTCTGGCGCGATAATATTCGCGTCATAGGTTTTGTGCGCGATCCAGAGAGTTATCTTGGCCAAAGCACCGTCCACGTTTTTCCATCGCAATGGGAGGGCAGCGCCAAAGTGACCTATGAGGCGGCCGCCTGCGCGCTGCCGCAAATCACCACGCGGGAGGCAGGCGATGTGGTGCGCGATGATGTGGAAGGAATCATTGTCAAACCGCGAGACGTTGACGCGATTGCGGCGGCACTCGAGCATCTGTATCGACATCCTGAGATCGTCCAGCGAATGGGCAGCGCAGCCAGGCGCCGCGTAGTTGAAAATTTCACGTGGGATCATTTTCGAACGCGATTGCTGGGCGCTTACGAAATCGCCATGCGAATGGCGCGTTAATTCTGTAGCGGCGGATCTCCGACCGTCGCACTTTTGGCCGGCGATCAGCAGCCCGTGAATATTTTGCTCCTTCAACTCAAGCGGATCGGTGACCTGATTTTGACCCTTCCGGCCATCGCGACTTTGCGCGAAAATTTTCCGACCGCGCAGATTACGCTGGCTATTTCCAGCGAGTGCGCCGACTTGCTGCCGGCCATCCCAAACGTCAATCGGATCTTGCTGATGCGGCGCAATTTGCGCGACCTCGCCCTCTTTCTTGGGCTGGTCCGAGCGAGATTTGATTACTGCATTGACTTCACAAGGAATGATCGCTCAGCGTTGCTCGTGTTTTTATCCGGAGCCCGGAAACGCATCGTGTATCGCCGGCGCGACCGGTTCCAAGAACAACGGGCCCGCGTTTATAGCGACTTTGTAAAGGTTCGTAAGCTGGCTATGCACACGATAGATTATAATCTCGCTTTGATTGGACCGCTGGGCGTTCGCAATGTTTTCCGCGCGCTGCGTCTGGAATTGCCGCAAGAAGCCCGTGAAAAAGCGAACACGCTTCGACGTGACTCGAAGATCAACGAACCTTACGTTATTTTTCACCCGGGCTCTGCGCGTGCAGAGAAATTTTGGGAGCCGCAGCGTTGGGCGGACGTAATCGAACATGCGCGATCCGGTTCACAGATTAGCGTCGTGCTTACGGGCGGAGCTTCAAGGGCCGAACAGAAACATCTCCGTGAAGTTAAAGGCAGATTACGCCAACCGGTGGTCGATCTCTCTGGAAAAACAGATTTGCTCACCTTGGCGGCGCTGATTGAGCGGGCGCGTCTTCTTGTCACAGTCGATTCCGCTCCAATGCACCTCGCGGCAGCAACCCAAACGCCGCAGGTAATCCTTTTCGGACCGACGAATCCGTTTCACTGGCGACCGTTAGAGAGCCCAGCACTCATCTTGCAAGGAGAATCGGTCACTCCATTAACCGAGTTCTCGCTCGAACAGCCATGTTTGCCGATGCGCCAAATCTCGACGGCAGCCGTGATCGGTGCTATGGATTTGTTGCTGTCGCCTCACGCGACGACCCCGCAAACTTCATGAGCAAGGAAAAACGTACCAAGAAAAAGCAGTCATTCTGGCAAACCCTTCGGGCTGCCTCGAGCTCATACCGGCGCCTCTATAGTTACGTCAAGCCGTATAAGATCCGTTTCATACTGGGGTTGGCGTCGGGTTTTGCCTTCGGCTTGGTCAGCTCTCTTTTACCACTGGCGGTCGCCCGGGTGACAAGCACCGTCTTCCACGGAACTGCCCCCAACCCGATGGCGCTGCGCTCGAATATGGCGGCCCTAGATGCCGGCCCCAAAATCAATTCAATCGTCCTTATCTGTCTCGCCATTCCGGTTATCATGACTCTGCGCAGTCTGTGCTCGTACGGAAATACCTACTTTATGCAGTGGGTAAGCAACAAGGTCATCACCGATATTCGCACCGAGCTTTTTAATAAGATGGTTCGCCATTCGATGGATTTCTTTAACAAGATGCGCTCCGGTTTTTTGATGTCGTGTATCACTAACAACACGCGCGTTATGCAGATGGCCCTAACCAGCGTCAGCAGCGATCTTTTTAAGCAGCCAGTCGCCGTCATTGGGGCAATCATTGTTCTCCTCCTGATGGATTGGAAATTCACAGTGGTGGCCATGATTCTTCTTCCAGCCTGCTTGCTGCCGATTCGCAGCTATGGACTACGCGCGAAAAAGGCGGTGCGAAATGAGCAGGAAGGCATGAGTGAGATGGTCGTCACGATGCAGGAGACATTCGCCGGCATTCGGGTGGTCAAGTCCTTTGCGCGAGAGGCGCACCAGGAGACGGAATTTAAGCGTGCCAACGAATCGCAATTTGCAAATGTTATGCGCATCCAGAGGGCGACGGAGGCCGTCGGCCCGCTGGTTGAAACAATGGCAGCCATCGGAGTAGGCATGGCGTTGCTTTATGTTTACGCCGCGAATCTGAGCGCCGGCCGTTTTTTTGGCCTGATCTCAGGAATTTTCATTCTCTACAACCCGATCAAAACCCTCAGCAGAATTCACATCGTGATGCAACGATCGATCGCCGCGACGGCCGGGATCTTCGAGATTCTTGACTCCGAACCGACTGTCCAGGACGCGCCAAATGCCGCCGTACTCACTTCTTCCCAAGGCCGGATTGACTTTGAGGCTGTCAGGTTTCGCTATGCAAATACGGCCACTGACGCGGTTAGCAATTTGAACCTTCGAATCGAACGCGGAAAAACCTATGCGCTGGTCGGAGCTAGTGGCGCAGGTAAGAGCACAATTCTCTCGTTGATCCTGCGTTTGTACGATCCGACCTCCGGTACAGTAAAGATCGATGGCCGCGACTTGCGCACCGTCACCCAAAAATCGTTGCGCGCGCAGATCGGCCTCGTCACTCAAGAGACATTTTTGTTTCACGATACGATTTTCAAGAACATCCAGTTCGGACGACTCGATGCTACGCCCGAGGAAATTTATGAAGCAGCGCATACGGCGTCAGCGCATGATTTCATTATGGCGCAGCCGAAAGGCTACCAGACGGTGATTGGCGACAAGGGTTGCCTTCTCTCCGGTGGACAGCAACAGCGGATCGCGATTGCGCGCGCCGTCCTGAAAAACGCGCCGATCCTTCTGCTCGATGAGGCCACCTCATCGCTCGATTCCGAATCCGAAATGCAAATTCAAAAGGCGCTCGAAAAACTCGCTGCCGGGCGCACTGTAATCGCAATTGCCCATCGGCTCTCGACGATTTTATCTGCCGATCAAATTGTGGTGATGGATTCCGGACGCATCAAAGAGAGCGGCACGCACTCCGAGTTGCTGGAGAAATCCGGGTACTATCGCCGGTTGTACGACCACCAATTCAAGCGCGGTCAGGAAGAAACTACGGTCGAGCCGGGCATTCTTGTAGAAGAGCTGGTTTAGTGGATGGCGCGACCGCGTTGACTTGCAAAAGAGCAGTGAACGAACACCACCAGTCGAGTCTGTGGAGAGCTATCTGCTTCTCGCTTAAAACGCTTCCAATTTCGCCTCCTCCAAACTAGCCTTGGGACTGTGGCGTTCAATATCGACCTGCATACGCACTCCTTTTTTTCCGGAGACGGAATTTCCAGCCCGGAAGACTTGATCGCCGCTGCACGTGCCAAAGGCTTGCATGGTATCGCCATCACCGATCACAATACGTGCGACGCCGTTAATTACCTGCTCGAGAAAGGCCTGATGCGGCTGGACGGTTTGCCAGTCAATGATTTCCTCGTTCTGCCTGGAGTAGAAGTGACCACCGCCGATGGTCACCTTCTTTGCATCGGCGCGGAGCTTCCGTATTTAAAGGGAAAACCGGCGCGCGAGGTCTGTGACATCATTCATGAACGCGGCGGGCTGGCGATTCCGCCGCACCCTTACGACCTGTTTCGCGCGGGAATCCGTTTTTCAACGCTGGAGACGCTGCCGGTTGATGCCATCGAAGTGTTCAACGCTGCGACCACGCTGCGCCGTTACAACCGTTACGCGTTCAAGTACGCGCAGATTCGGAGTTTGCCCATGACCGCCGCCAGCGATGCGCATCACGCCGCCGCTGTTGGTACCGCTTACACGATTGTAAACACCGATGATTTTTCCGTGAAAGGCATCCTCACGCAGATCGTCAAGAGCAATGAACTCAACCAGAAATACCAGACTCCGCGCGATAGCCTCCGTAAAACCTGGAACAATTGGCTCCGGCTGCGGCGCCGAAAAAGAGTCCCAGAACTAGCCGCAAAAGATCGCAATGGACGAGAGAAACTCTGAACCCTTGTCACTTTCCTGATCGATTTCGTCTATGCCCGTTTACGTGATTGTTGAAATCGACATTCTCGATCCGGCCGGTTACGAAGAGTACAAGAAGCTCGCCAGTGCGACCGTAGAAAAGTACGGCGGCAAATACATCGTGCGCGGCGGCAAAACCGAAGTCCTCGAAGGCGACTGGAACCCGAAGCGTATTGTCCTGCTCGAGTTCGAATCGGCGCAGCGTGCCAAGGAATGGCTTAATTGCGAAGAGTATCGCGAGCCGCGCAAAATGCGCTATCGGACCGCGAAAACAAACATGATCGTGGTCGAAGGCGTTTAGCTGTAGCTGCGTCGCTGTTCGCGTAGCATCAGTCTTGACGCTCCAAGCTGCGTCCATAATCTCAAATCCACGCGCCCTTCATCAGGGCACACGAATTTTAGCGTGAATATTTTAGTGGCCTTTTATCACTCCTCAGTTGGGAAAAAAATGATCGTCGCGATCACCGGCATCATTCTAATCCTTTTTGTCATCGGACATCTGCTCGGCAACCTTCAAATTTTCCTTGGACCGGACTGGATCAATGGTTACTCGCAGCATCTGCGCGATCTTGGCCCACTGCTATGGTTGATCCGCATTTTCCTTCTCGCCACTGTTATCACTCATATTTATGTGACCATCCAATTGGCGATTGAAAACCGGAGCGCACGCCCCGACCGGTACATCGACAGACAATACGTGAAAGCCACCTTCGCCTCGCGGCACATGGTGATGAGCGGCCTGATTGTGCTGGCATTCATCATTTACCATCTGGCTCATTTCACTGTTCGCGTAACTGATCCGCGGTTTGGTTTGCTCAAAGCTGATCCACTTGGCCATTACGACGTGTACTCAATGATGGTTTACGGCTTCCAAAGTTATCTTGTCTCCGGCTTCTACCTGCTCGGCTTGTTTTTGCTCACGCTGCATTTGAGCCACGGGTCGTCGAGCTTTTTTCAATCGCTCGGATTGAATGACAAAAAACTGACGCCGCGGCTCGCAGTTGGCGGTCGAATCTTTGCCTGGCTTCTTTTTGTCGGCTACGCCTCAATCCCGGTGGCCATCCTGTTTGGATTAGTTAAGTCGGCACAACAATTATGATCGGGACGCTGGACGCCAAAATTCCACACGGACCACTCGACCAGAAATGGCGCAGCCATCGTGATCACTCGCGATTGGTCAGTCCAAACAATCGGCGGAAGTTCGAGATCATCGTTGTCGGAAGCGGTCTCGCTGGCGCGTCCGCCGCGGCAACGCTGGGCGAACTCGGTTATCGGGTGAAATGCTTTTGCTTCCAGGATTCGCCGCGACGCGCCCATTCAATTGCAGCCCAAGGCGGGATCAATGCGGCGAAAAATTACCAGAACGACGGCGACAGCGTTTACCGATTATTTTACGACACGATTAAAGGTGGCGATTTTCGCTCTCGTGAAGCGAACGTTTATCGCCTCGCTGAAGTCAGCAATCTGATAATCGATCAGTGCGTCGAGCAAGGAGTGCCGTTCGCCCGCGAATACGGGGGATTACTCGCCAACCGCTCTTTCGGCGGCGCGCAGGTATCACGAACGTTTTACGCGCGAGGACAGACCGGTCAGCAGCTTTTGCTCGGTTGTTATCAGGCACTCTGCCGCCAAATCGCCGCCGGCAATGTCCAGATGTTTCCGCACACGGAGATGCTCGACCTGGTAATTGTCGATGGACATGCCAAGGGGATTATCACCCGCAGCTTGCGCCTTGGACAGATTGATAGGCACGCGGGCGACGCCGTTGTCCTCGCGACCGGCGGATATGGAAATGTTTTTTATCTTTCGACCAACGCCCGCGGTTGCAATGTGACCGCTACCTATCGCGGTTACAAAAGGGGCGCGCTCTTTGCCAATCCCTCTTTCACCCAAATTCACCCCACCTGCATCCCGGTCAGTGGCGAACATCAATCAAAGTTGACGCTCATGTCCGAGTCGCTGCGCAACGACGGACGCGTCTGGGTTCCAAAGCGCAAAGAAGATTCCAACAAACCGCCGGGCAAGATCCCGGAAGGCGACCGCGATTATTATCTCGAGCGAAAATATCCCAGTTACGGAAATCTCGCCCCGCGCGATATTTCATCACGTGCAGCTAAGGAAGTTTGCGATGAAGGCCGCGGCGTCGGCCCCGGCGGACGCGGCGTTTACCTCGATTTTGCCGACGCGATCAAGCGGCTCGGGGAAAGCACAATTCGCGAACGTTACGGCAACTTGTTTGAGGTTTACGAAAAGATCACGGGAGAAGATGCCTACAAAGTGCCGATGCGGATTTACCCGGCAGTCCACTACACCATGGGTGGTCTCTGGGTGGATTACAATTTGATGAGCAACGTGCCCGGTTTGTTTGTGATCGGTGAAGCGAATTTTTCCGATCACGGCGCGAACCGGCTCGGGGCCAGCGCCCTGATGCAAGGCCTGGCCGATGGTTATTTCATTTTGCCCAGCACACTGCCAAATTATCTCGCCGGTCAGATGGGCAACAAGCCATCTCCCGATTCTCCTGCGTTCAATAAAGCCGGGGAGAGCGTTCGTACCAGGATTGAGAAACTGCTCCGAGTCAACGGGACACGTTCAGTCGATTCCTTCCATCGCGAGCTTGGCCTTCTTCTTTGGGACAAGTGCGGGATGTCTCGGCACGCCAAAGGACTGCGCGAAGCGCTCCGGAGAATTCCGGAGTTGCGCGAAGAATTTTGGAGGAATGTCCGCGTGCTGGGTAAGAAAGAGGATTTTAACCAGTCCCTGGAACGCGCAGGACGCGTTGCCGATTTTCTGGAATTCGCCGAGTTGATGTGCACTGATGCGCTTGCTCGCGACGAATCAGCCGGCGCGCATTTTCGCGAAGAACATCAGACGCCAGATGGCGAAGCGCTGCGCGACGACGAAAACCATGCCGCAGTGTTTGCGTGGGAGTTTCAAGGCGACGAGCAACTCGCCTCTCCCAAACTGCATCGCGAACCACTACACTTCGAAACCGTGCACTTAACGCAGAGAAGCTACAAATGAACAATTCCTGTGGTAGGGCGCGACCGCCGGGCGCGCCGACGAATTGGACGGACGGCTCGGCGATCCGTCCCTACCTCTCTCAACCATGAACTTTCTGTTGAGAATCTGGCGCCAGTCTGACGCAAAAGTGCGCGGCAAACTGGTCGATTACGAGGTGCGCGACATTTCACCAAACACGTCGTTCCTCGAAATGCTCGACATTCTAAACGAAAAATTGCTCGGGCAAGGCGACGAGCCAATCGCGTTCGATTCCGATTGCCGCGAAGGGATTTGCGGGACCTGCTCGCTCACCATTAACGGGGAAGCGCACGGCCCGGATCATCCCGGTGCGGTCTGCGAGCTTTACATGCGAAAGTTTCGCGATGGCGCGAGAATTACGGTCGAGCCTTTTCGCGTCGGGTCATTTCCAATCATCAAAGATCTGGTAATCGATCGAAGCGCACTGGACCGAATTGTGCAGGCCGGCGGATTCATTTCAGCCCGAGCCGGTTCGGCGCCGGAGGCGAATTCGACGCCGATTCCCAAGCATGACGCCGATCTCGCAATGGAAGCGGCGGCCTGCATCGGCTGTGGAGCATGCGCTGCGGCTTGTCCAAATGGGTCCGCCATGCTCTTCACGGCGGCGAAAGTGTCACATTTGTCGCTGCTGCCGCAGGGAAATCTCGAGCGCACGAGGCGTGTTTTGAAAATGGTGCGCGTGATGGATGCGGAAGGATTCGGTAATTGCACCAATACTTACGAGTGCGAAGCAGTTTGTCCCGCTGAGATCAGCGCCAGTTTTATTGCAAAACTAAACCGCGAGTACGGGCGCGCTGCGCTGCAACGTGGCGCCGGTGAATAATCCCGCGCGAGGCGAACCGGTTTGGGTAGCGCACGCGTCTCGCGTGCTGGGGAGCGCGTCACGCGATCGCGAACTTTCCTTTGGCGTTGAAATCGGAGACGGCTCCGCACTCAAGGAGAGATTGTTTCGGCGGGACGCCGAAACCGGACACGCGAGACGTGTGCGCTATCCAGATCCAATCGTGTCGCACGCGCACATCCACAATTCCGGATCAAGCTCGGCTTTCGCCCGCGTTGCGAGAAGATCGACGTTTGTATTTGGACGCATTACCGCGAATATCGTCGAACCGGACCCGGACATCAGCGCCGCGCCCACCTCCGGTTGCCTGAGCAACCACATCTTCAGGTGTGCTAGAAAAACAAACTTCTCGAAAACAGGACGCTCCAGATCGTTGATAAAAGGTTGATCAGCGAATTGCTGAGCCCCGTAAGGGACATTGGGAATTTGTCGGGAATCCTGCCAGCGCGAATATGCCCATTCCGTTGGCACGGCAAAAGCTGGCTTGAACAGCAAGATTGACAACTTTTCCGGCAAACGCATTGGCGCAACCAGCTCGCCTCGTCCGCGACAGATGGCGGCGGACTGGAAAATGAAAAATGGAACGTCTGATCCGATTGTTTCCCCCATTTTCGCCAGCGCTTCACGCGGCAAATTCGTCTTGAACAACTCGTTAAGCGCGAGCAGGATCGTTGCCGCATTACTGCTCCCGCCGCCCAGACCCGCGCCGTGCGGAATTTTCTTTTTGAGCTCGATTGTAACGCCGCTCTTCAGTCGTGCCTCCTCTAAAAACGTCTTCGCTGCCCGAACCGCGAGATTGTCGTCTCCCCGCGGCACCGATGCGTCATTGCAACGAAACTCGATTCCCTTCTTGGCATCGCCCCTATCGATCTCAATCTCGTCGCAGAGCGAGATCGGCATTATGACGGTTTCGATTTCGTGGAAACCATCGTCGCGCCGGCCCAAAATCTTCAGGGACAGATTGATCTTCGCGGGAGCGAAAACTTGCACAGCCTACATTTCAATTGTCATGTCGAGCGGAGTCGAGACATCTCTTGTATCAACGGTGAGAGATGCCATCGGATCCTCTTGGAATGAGAACGGCAGCTGACAAAATCATCGTGGCGCTGGACCTGCCGACAAAAGTCGCGGCGCTTGATCTTGTCGATCAACTGCGGGAACAAATTTCGTTCTTTAAAATCGGCCTCCAACTTTACACGGCCGAAGGCCCTGAAATTGTGCGTGCGGTTTTGTCCACCGGCGCCAAAGTTTTTCTCGATCTCAAGCTGCACGATATTCCAAACACGGTCGCAAGGGCAGTCGAATCCGCGAATAATCTTGGTGTGCATATGCTCACCGTTCATTTGAGCGGTGGCAGCGAAATGATCTGCGCCGCTACTGCGGCCCGCGCCAATAACATATCGATCTTGGGTGTGACTGTTTTGACAAGCGCGAATGAACAAACGCTGCGAGAAATTGGGATCGCTGGCACGGTGGAGGATGAGGCGCTGCGCCTGACCAAATTAGGCGTCGAAGCAGGAATCGATGGGATTGTTGCCAGCCCGCACGAGATCAAAAAGCTGCACGCTGAATTCGGCGATAAAATTAAGATTGTTGTCCCCGGAATTCGTCCCAGCGGGTCAGAATCTGCTGATCAGAGACGAGTCATGACTGCTCGTGAGGCGATCCAGGCGGGCGCAGATTATCTGGTAATTGGTCGGCCGATCATCGCGCACTCGCGCCCAAGCGAAGCGGTGAGCAAAATCTTGCAAGAATTAGGCGCCTAGCACGAGATGTCGATCTTCGCTGCGCTCAACGTTTATCACGACATCGCTCCCCGCTCGACGACAATGAACATGGCAATTGACGAAGCTTTGCTCGAAGCAGCTCAAACGTCGTCGATCCGTTTTTATCGATGGAACTCCCCTGCTCTCTCGTTTGGCTATTTTGGCAAACTTGCCGATGTCGCTGAGTATGCGACTGAGCGCGATCTAGTCCGGCGATGGACGGGCGGCGGAATCGTTTTTCACGGTGAAGATTTGACTTATTCGGTCGTGATTCCTGCCGGCGATCCAGTCTTTGGCCAATCATCGATGTCTATCTACGAAAACGTTCATCGCGCCTTGGTCAATGCTTTTAGCGGAATTGGCAAGCGCGCGGTCGTAGCCGGGGGCGTCGACCCCGGCGGCATTGCGGCGGCGATGCGAGCCGCCGTCAGCGCCAGCGGCTACAGTTGTTTCGCGAACCCCATGCAGGCCGATGTGATGTTCAATGGCCGCAAGATCGCCGGCGCAGCGCAGCGGCGCACACGCGCTGGTTTGTTGCATCAGGGCAGCATTCAGAATGTCGATCTTGGGAACGGACTTGCAGAACGATTCGCGCAGGCTTTGTCGACGAAGTGTAGTGAACGCAAGATTGGCAATGATCTTTTAAAGCGGGCGTGTGAACTCGCTACGCAAAAATACGGAACGGAAACTTGGTTGCGGAAACGCTGAGAAGGTTCTGGCGAGGGCGCCACAATCAGCGCGCCAGGGAGCCTGTGCTCCCCCTAAAATTAACGCACGTGTTGTTTTGACAACCTGTTAGCCGCCCCTCTATTCTCGGCTCGTGGAAGTCTTTGCACGCTCGGGTCAGAGCCGGTCTGGCATTGCGACCAGCGCCTCTTCGCTCGGCCCACTGGCGCGGGTGGCGCAGTTGGTGCAGCCACAGCTCGATGAAGTTGAAACGCGGATTGTGCAGCAGGCGGCGGCTTTTGATCCCGACATCGAAGGTTATGTGACCTATGCTGTTGGTGGCCGCGGCAAACGTCTGCGCCCACTTCTTGCCCTTCTCGCGGGCGGGGCAAGTGGCAAAATCAACTCGGGCCACGTCGATCTTGCCGTAATCGTCGAACTCATCCATATCGCCACGCTGGTGCACGACGACGTCCTAGACGAGGCCGAGCGCCGTCGGGGGCAGCCCACTCTGAACGCACGCTGGGGTAATTCGCTCAGCGTTCTCTTGGGCGATTGTCTTTTCGCGCATGCGCTGAATCTCTCGACCAGTTTTGAAAATGCGGAGGTCAGTCGCGCAATTGCGCGAGCGGCGCGTGAAATCTGTTCCGGAGAAATGATCCAAACGCAGCGCCGCTTCGATCTCACGCTGGAAGTAGACGATTATTTGCGGATCGTGGAAAAGAAAACTGGCTCGCTTTTCGCCGCGGCGGCCGAATTGGCCGCCCTCATCAGCAAGGCCGATTCGAATGTGATCGACACGTTCAGGAATTTCGGGATTCAAATCGGCACGGCCTATCAAATTTATGACGATTGCCTCGATCTCGCCGGCAGCGAGAGAGCGACCGGCAAGACACTGGGCACAGATCTGCGCAAAGGTAAGTTCACGCTTCCAGTGTTGATCTTTCTGCGGTCTGCTTCCGATTTTGAACGGGAACGTTGTTGCCGGCTGGTGCTTGAGGAAAGAATCGAAGAGATGACCGAGCTTCTGCGGATCGGCACCACCAACGGCGCGCTCAACGAATCAATCGCTGCCGGCAGTGAGTTGATTCGCGAAGCGCAAACTGTGCTTGATGGCATCGTGGCAAACCCGTACGCAGACGCGCTCTTCGCGCTTGGAGATGCACTGCGCAAGATGTTCGATCAACTGCGCGTCTGAATGGGCTTTGATGGAGGATTGATCTCCCGCGAGACCTTAGTTCGGCGTCGCCTGAGATCCGCCCTCCAGGTTCTGATCTATGTCGCAGATTAAGATCCGCGAGATGCCGCGGGAAGAGCGGCCACGTGAAAAACTTGCCGTTCACGGGGCGTCTGCGCTAACTAATGCAGAGCTTATCGCAATTTTGCTGCGCACCGGCGTCACAGGGGCAAATGCTGTAGAAGTGGCGCGCGAGCTTTTGGAAAAATACGGTTCGCTCACCGGCCTAAGTCGCTGCTCCGTGGATGAGTTGTCGAAGATAAAGGGGATCAAGTTCGCAAAGGCAGTACAACTCGTAGCCGCCTTCGGGCTCGGCCAGCGGCTTGCCCACGAGACCCTATCGAAGCAAAAGATCGATTCGCCAGAGATCGTAAATGAATTGATTGGCGCAGAAATGCGCATGCTGCGCAAGGAATCGCTGCGCGTGATCCTGCTCGATACCCGCTATCACCTTATCCGAATCGAACAGGTTTCGCTGGGCAGCGGAAATGAAAGCATTGCGCACCCGCGCGAAATTTTTCATCCAGCGGTAGTCTCTTCGGCTTATGGCGTCATTGTCGTGCACAATCATCCTTCCGGCGACGCGTCGCCAAGCCAGGCTGATCATAGCCTGACGAGAAGGTTGGCCGAAGCCGCCGAGCTTCTGCAAATTAAATTGCTCGATCACATCATCATCGGCGCGCCTGGCGAAGGAAGCCCCGGCTATTTCAGCTTTAAAGAGGCAGCCGTGTTATGAATCGAGCGACTGCGCAAAGCCTGCGAGAATGGGGTGGTAGGCAAGCCGGCAACATGCCGGCTTGGGCGAGCAACATGCTCGCGCTCCCCTTCTCTTCAGCAACTTCGCAATGGGGAGCGCGACCATTCTGGTCGCTCTGGCTGGCATATTGCCAGCCAGCGCCTTAGACAGTTGGCCATGAGCGGCGCGAAGATTCATCCAACCGCTCTTGTCGATCCAGGTGCACGTATCGGCGCCGGTGTCGAAATCGGTCCGTTTTCGACGATCGGACCAGAAGTGATGATCGGCGAGAAAACGATCGTGCAAACACATGTCGTGATTGAGGGGGAAGTCGCTATCGGCACTGCTAATTTCATCGGGCACGGCGCAGTTATTGGCGCGCCGCCGCAGGACTTTTCGTTCTCGCCGGAACGAAAAACGCGGGTCGACATTGGCGACGAGAATGTCATTCGCGAATACTGCACCATCCATCGCGGGAGTGCGGAGGGAAGCGCGACCAAAATTGGCGACAAAAACTTTCTGATGACCGGTGCGCATCTCGGTCACAATTGCGCAATTGGAGACAATGTGATCATCGCCAACAGTTGTTTGCTCGGTGGTCACGTTCGCGTGGACGACGGTGCATTTCTCGGCGGCGGCGGTGTCTTTCATCAGCACATGCGCATTGGGCGACTGGCACTCACTCAGGGCGCCTCTGGATTCAGCAAAGATATCCCACCGTTCCTAATCGCGGCTGAAATAAACTATGTCTTTGGCGTGAACGTAATCGGTCTTCGACGCGCCGGTTTCAGCGGGCGAGATCGAGATGAAATCAAGGCCGCATTCAAATTACTTTACACGAGTGGACTAAACATTTCGCAGGCGCTGGAAAAGGCTGCCGCGATGGAATTGAGCACACCCGCTCGGGAATTTTTCGCGTTTGTCGCCGCAGCAGGAAAACGCGGGATTTGCCCGCTCAAGGGCGGCGCCAACGAAGAAGTGTCCATCTAACGAGACGGAGCTCACCCCGGTGGGCGAGAGCGAGCTTTAGATGGTTTCATTCGCTTGGGCAACAACCATCCTCAGTATACAACCACAATCCATCCCCGAGCTCCTTCGTCCCATATCCTTTGAGCCCCGGACGAAAGACGCGAAAGCCGATGTCGTCGAATGGGCCACCGAACTCAAGCTCAACATAGTCTTCGAACATCCAAATCGCAGAGGGCTTTAACACGCGCAACGCTTCAGGGACTAACGGATTGTCAGCCGAGAAATCTTCACGCGCCCATTTCTGCTGATCTGCGAACTGTCGCAGCACACGTCCAAGCGCGACATGATCGGTATTATAGAGAATAAAGCGTTCCCGCTGTTTGTTTAGATGGTACATGATGGGAAAAAACAGCAGATACTCGCGCCATCGGAACCACCCGAGAGCAGCAATAACGATCACGGCGGTAGCCGCAATGAGCCAGCTAATGCGACGCCGAATGGCTACCATCTAACGAGAATTAGAAGAAGATTCGCAGTTAACGTCGAGCAGTTTTCCCGGCTCACGCACAATCGTTGGATTTAATCCGAGCAACGCGACCATGCGGCCGGTTTTTCCTTTTTCAGCGCGGTAGGAGTAGTAACGATGCAGGTCACAGGCAGTGCACACGCCGGAATCGTGGATTTTCAGCACGCCTTGCGCTCTACATTGTTCGATAATTTCCGCCGCGAAATCGATCTCGTAATGAGGCGGGCGAATACATGGGCTGAGTTGAACGATTAGTTCGGCCGGCTCTGATCGGAAGGATGCCACCATCTGTGTAATTGCATTGGTGACGACGCCTAGCTCAGTGCCCTTGCGACCAGAATGAACGATCCCGACTGCGGGCGTCTTTGGATCAACAATATAAATTGCGCAACAGTCGGCGACATAAATGCCCAGCGCGACACCGCGTTGATTCGTGATGATGCTGTCGCAATCAGAAAATTCTTTGTCGCCTCCCACTGGGGTATCGATAATTGCAACCTTCTTCCCATGGATTTGCTCGGCAGTGAGCAGCGGCCAATCGCCCATGCTGATTGCGCCACGAATTTCACGATGAACCGCGTCAAGTCGCCTTAGCGCTTCGGCTTTATCATGCGAAACTTCGATGCCTGCAATTCGTTGGGTGAAGACGTGCCGGCAAACGCCGCTCGCATCGATCGCGGGGAATTGCTCGATGGGAAATCTTTCTGCAGGCACGAGATCGAGCGCCTTGAACACGATCCGTCGTCCCGTTATTTCGATGATGTGCGGGAACGTGTGGTTGTGGTCGTTGTCCTTGTCCCGCTGCCGGTATCGTAGACCTTCGATTTGGTCGCGCGTGGCGCCAGATTGGCAAATGACTCCGTGTACGTGCTCTGCGCGCCGGTAGCACGGTCGAATTCGGCAAGAGACGAGTTATAGCCAAAGAGCGCCTGCAACCGCGTCGATTGCGCCGTGAGCAACTGGACTTGAGCATTGAGCACGTCCAACTGCACCCCTGCGCCAGCGTCGAGCCGGGCCTTGGCCAGGCGTACCGCTTCCTCGGCTTGCTCCACGTTTTTCTCCTGGCTCTTAATCAACTCGCGGTTCTGCTGCAAATTTGAATACGCGGTCTGCACTTCGAGCTCAACCTGCCGAACGTCATCGTCGTAGGTGATTTGGGCTTCCGAAAGAAGCGCGCGCTGTTGTATGACCTGGCCAGCGATCTGACCGCTGTCCCAAATTGGCATGCTGCCCTGCACCTGCGCGATCCAACCTTTTGAAATATCGTGCCAACTGGAGTTGATCGGTGAACTCACCCACTCCCCGCCCCCGGTTGTAGTGATACTCGGGAGCCACTGGCCCGCGGTCGCGCGGACTTGCTCCTTTTGGTTCAAAATATTTGCCCGCGCCTGTTTCAGGAACGGGCGCCGCTGTTTTCCAAGCTCGATCGCATCGACCAGCGCGATGTTGCGCGGGATGTAAGGCATTTCGCCGACAACTTCGAGCGGGGGGTTCTCGCCGCGCAGCGGGTTAAAATCGAGGCCGATGGTCTTGGCCAATTGCAACTGTGCGATCCGATAATTGTTTTGCGCGGTGATCAGTTGCGGAATCTGATTGTAGAGAGCGACTTCCGCCTGCAGCACATTGAACCGCGGGACAGTTCCGGCTTCGAACCGATTTTGCTGGTCTTTAAGCTGGCTCTCCAGGAGGTGCACCGATTGCTCCTGCACCTTGATGAGTTCTCGATTGACCACGACCTGGTAGAACTGCGTTTTCACAATCGCGATGAGTTGGTCCAGAGTATTGCGGAACGCGAAGTAGGCGCCGTCTCGCTGAAAGAAGGTCCCACGAATCGACGGCCAGGTAGTGCCGTTAAAAACCAGCTGCGTTCCGAGAACGCTGATGGTGTAGGATATATCGCTCAGCTCCGTACTCGTGATACCTGGTGTCGGCGCCGGGGCAGCCGGCGCCTGGGGATCACTCACTTGCGACTGAGGCGAGGCAAAAAGGGCTGGCCCTGTGCCCGCGCCCGTACTCACCCCAGTGCCCGTGCTCGTGCCCGCACTCCCGCTTGTCGTACTCGTGCTTCCCAATATCCGGGCGCCTTGCAGATTCGGATCCGTCCACGTCCAATCCCCGGCTGCTGTAATGTGCGGCAGTGCCTGCGCGCGGATTTCAATTATCACGCCCTTTGTCCGTTTGATCTCCTGTTCCGCCCGCAGAATGTCCGGATTCCGTTGCAGCGCTGTCCGGATCGCCTGATCGAGAGTAAATGTGGGAACATTGCGTCCCGAAGATGTTTCGCTGCCGCCAAAAGCGAGGTCATCAACGATGCCGATTTGTGCAAAAATCCCCAGGAAAAGAAGAAATTTTCTCATAGCGTTTGGCGATTAGATGCGCAAAAGGCAGCGCGCGGATTTAACGTTCGCGGTTTTGCCTCGATCTGGTAGCACTGCCATCAAACAAATGAAAATTATTTCGACTGGCAGTAATCATAAATCTTACTGTAAATCTGCAACCAGGCTTTTTGCTCGTCGGGCGTCAGGTGCTCCAAAATTTTCATCAGATTGCCGACCATTTCCTCACGAATCCGACGGACCAGAGCCGAGCCCTTCGGCGTAATGCAGACCATTACCTTGCGGCGGTCATCCCGCGCAACCGAACGCATCACGTAACCAAGATTCTCGAGCCGTGCCACCAAGCCGCTCGCCGCCGCAGTGGTGTGCCCCATCTTTTGCGCAATCGCGGACATCGTAAGGACTTCTTTCTGGTCGAGAAACGCGAGAAGGAAAAATTGGGGGAAGGAAACGTTTCCGGGCGCAAGTTCTTTACAGAGATGCAGCACGAAGCAGCGCTGCATTTCCAAAACAATGTGCGAAAGCCGCTCCGCATCCGCACGAATTGGATCGGTCGGATTTCGTGCAAACGCGATGGGAGCCCCTCTATTCAACGCGCCTAAGCTAGAAGCGCTCTTTAGTCTGTCAACGTCACCCCGGGAAGAATTCGGCTAATCCCAGAGCTGTAGTTCGACCACCGCGCCCTTTTTTACCAACTCCCCGGGTGCCAGGCGAAGGAGCGCGTTCGATTGGCTCAATCCAAAGAGCGCATGCGATTCCTGGCGGCCAACCGTGAGAAATTTTCCATTCTCAAATCTCCCGCGAACGTAATGCGCCCGCTCGCCGTCGTTGTGAAGATCAACCTCTGATTGCCCCGCCACCTTCGTCGGACCGAGTTCGCCGTCGGATGCCGACATCATTTTCAAAACCGCCGGACGCACAAATTGGAGAAAGGTAATGAAAGTCGATACGGGATTGCCGGGCAGACCAAAGATGAAACAATCATTGCGCCTCGCTGCGTTTCCCTCACCTGGCGCTTCGCGTCGTCCTCCCGGGGATCGCGACCGGGCGGAGCGCTGAGAGGATTGAGGTAAGGGGCCACTAGGAATGGCTACGCGTCCGAACAGGAATGGTTTGCCCGGTTTGATGGCCACTCGCCAGATGTCGATCCTGGCACCGAGAGAGAACAACGTTGATTTAACGATGTCATGTTCGCCGACCGATACGCCGCCGCTGATGATGAGAACATGGTATCGAATGCCTCGTTGAAGCGCCTCGGTTAAAGAGCGCTGATCATCTGGGCAGTTTTCCACAGACCGCACGGTCGCGTTGCAGCGTTGCAGTAGCGACCGCAACAATACCGAATTGCTTTCATAAATCTGTCCCTGTTTAATTTTTGCCCCGGCCTTTACCAGCTCGTCGCCCGTTGAGACGATCGCCACATTCACTTCGCCGCCGATGGTAACCTCGGAGAAACCTTGTGATGCGAGCAACGCGAGTGTCGCCGCACGGATTCGTTCGCCTTTGCTTAGGATTTTTTGACCTCCGCTCAGGTCACAGCCACGCCGCCGGATGAACTCGCCAGCGTCGACCTCGACATTCAGCACGATCTCATCACCATCGCGGGTGGTATCCTCTTGCATCACGACCGCGTCCGCGCCGACCGGGATGCATGCGCCGGTAAAAATCCGGGCCGCTTCGCCTGGAGAAATTCGAATCCCTCGACTGACGCCCGCCGGCTGTTCGCCGATGACCCGCAGGCGTTCACCCTTCCGGCACGAGCTTGCTACTACCGCATAGCCATCCATCGCCGAATTGTCGAAACCCGGCATGGGCAATCGCGCGACGAGATCTTGCCCACTAAAACAATCGAGCGCACGGGAAAGCGATACTGTGCGCTCCGGCAGTGGCTGGATCGTTTCGAGAATTTTTCTGCGCGCTTCTTCCTCGCTAATCATTATCAAATTCTCAGAGCCCCGGCAGGCCTATCACGTAACAGCGAAAAGACGCCATTCATCCGGAACGCCTCTTAACGCTTGCGCACCACGGTCGCTGAATTCGATGGCCGATCCGGCGGCAAGATCTTTTACGGTGCTGGAGACGAGAACTTCGCTTGGCTGCGCCGCCGCAATCACACGAGCAGCGATGTGAACGGCAATTCCACCGATATCGCCATCGCTCAGCTCGATTTCTCCCGTATGCACGCCTGCGCGAATCTCGATCCCGAGTTCCGAAACGCGATCACGAATGCTGCAGGCGCATCGGACCGCGCGAGCGGGCCCGTCGAACGTCGCGATAAATGCGTCACCGATGGTCTTAATCTCGCGCCCGCGAAACCGAGCCAGTTCCTTACGCACCAGAGCGTGATGTGAATCAAGGAGGTCGCGCCACGCACGGTCGCCGAGCTGCGCCGCCCGTTCGGTCGAGCCAACGATGTCGGTGAAAAGCACAGTCGCCAGAACACGATTGAATTCGGGCACTGAGCGAACTCCAGTCAGAAATTCCTGGATCTCGTCCAGCACCGCATCCTGATCGCCGACCCACGGAATGTGATCTTCACCCGGCAGCTCCACGAAGCGCGCATTTGGAATTTGTCCCGCGATCCAGCGACCTTCTTCGACGTTTGCGTCCCGATCCCCCGTTCGATGGATCACAAGTGTGGGAACGCGAATGGTGGGCAGCACATGGCGAATGTCCATTTGCGTGTTCATCCGCAGGAGCGCGACGGCAGCGCCTGGACTCGCAGACCTGCGGAAGTAGGTAGCGAGCCGGCGCGCGAAGGCCTGGTCACCGGCCTTGCTTGGGATGTAATGCTCGAGGTCCATCAGCTCCCCCCATTCATCCTCGACCACTTTGTATTCCCGCTCGCGATCTTCGGCTTTGGGCGCCCACGGATAATCAGGACTCCAGATTCGCTTGGCGAACGTGCCAAACATGACAAGCGCGGTGGTCCGCTCTGGATAAGTTGCGGCAAAGAAGGCACTGAGGTTTCCGCCCTCCGAAAAGCCAAAGACGGCCGCACGTTCCGAACCGATTGCGTCCATCACCGCGCGCAAGTCGTCGATTCGTTCCTCCAGCGTGGGCAGTTTGTCATTGGGCACGCGATCGGAAAGACCGGTGCCGCGCTTGTCGAACATGATCAGACGCGAGAAGGAAGCCAGCCGGCGCAAGAATCTGGCGAGAGTCGGTTCTTCCCATGCCAGCTCGACGTGGGAAATCCAGCCGGGGACGTAAACGAGATCGAGCGGTCCTTCGCCAACGACTTGATAGGCAATGTGAAGACCGCCGCTGCGAGTGTATTGAGTCTTGGCTGACATTTCGCCCGTTCGCATTTTCCACCCCGGATATTTTCGGCCACATTTGTTACGCGGCAATCCACAACTCCGATAAATCGTAAGCGCCGACGGATGTCGCTGTTGGCAATC
>JBKOXU010000038.1:0-10038 GCA_046725095.1 Verrucomicrobiota bacterium | reverse complement strand
CCCTGCGAACCGCCACTGCGTGAAATAATTGCCGTGTTAATGCCGACAACTTCGCCCCGCAGATTGATTAGCGGACCGCCGCTATTTCCCGGATTGATCGCCGCATTAGTTTGCAGAAGCTCCCCGAAAAAATCGCTGCGGTTCGGTCGTCCTTTCGAGCTGATAATTCCATCCGTGACCGTTTCCTCGAATCCAAATGGATTACCAATGGCCAGAACAAAGTCTCCGGCCTGCACCGTGTCCGAATCAGCCAGTTTGAGCGGCTTGACTCCGGGATCGTCAACCTTGAGCACCGCCAGATCCACCTGAGAATCTGCGCCTACCAACCGCGCTTTTTTCGTCCGGCCATCGCTCAACTGCACCTCAATTTCGTCCACCTGATCGACCACATGATTGTTTGTGATGATATGGCCTTCATTCGTCACGACTACACCGGAGCCAAGCGCATTTTGCACCAATGCTTCGTCATTCGGATTCCGAAATCGCCGCTGATTAGGAAAGAAAAACTCGAACGGATCCATCCCGTACTCCCGCTGGATGCCGATTTTCTTCGATGTCTTCACGGCGACAACAGACGGGATCACGCTGTTGACGAGCGTGCGCCGCTCCCGGTTCAACGCCTCAAGCGATGCGACTTCCTTTGAATCCACGCTAGGCGTTGAAGCCAGCGAGTATTTTTCCGGCGTTCGGGCCGAAGGCAGATTCAACTTGCCATGTCTGATTTGGTAATCGTAGAGGAGAGAAATTCCGGCACTGATAAGCAGGACAAAAAGCAGAAATTTTGCGAGATTCTTCATCAGCTAATGTTCGAAAAAGTGCGTCCTTGTTGTTCGACAATCAAACGCCGGAAACGTTGATTCTCAGGCAATTCCAGGCGCGGATCGGCCTCGACGATGGAGATTGCCGCTGCGCGAGCCCGTCGCATCAAGCCTGCATCCGTCTTCAAGTTGCCGATCTTGAGCGCTGGTAAGCCGCTTTGCGCTGTGCCGAGCAAATCGCCCGGGCCGCGCAAATCCCAGTCCGCTTCCGCCACTTCAAAGCCGTTGTTTGTTCGTTCCAAAACAGCGAGCTTGGCCGACGTTTCCTTCGACTGTTCCGACGTTAATAAGATGCAATACGACTTGTGCTCCCCACGGCCGATCCGCCCGCGAAGCTGATGAAGCTGCGCCAGTCCGAAGCGCTCCGCGTTTTCGACCAGCATCACGGTGGCGTTCGGAACATCGACGCCAACTTCAATCACCGTTGTGCTGATTAATGCCTTGGTCCCGCCGTGACGAAATCGTTCCATGGTGTCCTGTTTCTCCGCCGCCGGAATACGGCCGTGAAGTAATTCACAGCGATAGGGATGCAGCCGTTCACGCCACAGCTCGTACTCCACCGAAGCCGCCTTGACCTCCAGCTTCTCACTCTCATCGATCAGGGGATAAATCACGTAGAGTTGTCGCCCTGTTTCCAATTGCGTCCGCAAGAAGCTGAGGACTTCGCCAAGCTTGGAGACATCGCGCACGGCGGTGATTACTTTCCCCCGGTTGCGCGGCATCTCATCAATAATTGAAACATCGAGATCGCCGTAAACCGTCATCGTGAGGGTTCGGGGGATCGGAGTGGCCGTCATCACCAAAACGTCGGGCGCTGGTTCGCGCGCGGTCAAACGGGCGCGTTGAGCAACACCAAACTTATGCTGCTCGTCGATCACAACGAGCCCGAGATTTGAGAAGGAAACCGTATCGTAAAGGAGTGCGTGTGTTCCGATGATGATGTGTGGCACCTCGCCCTGGAGCATCTCGTCTGGGGAGCACAGGCTGCCAGCCTGTTCTTCGCGGTAGCTTGCCGCGAACTCTCGGGCTTTGTAGCTCCCGGGGTACCACACCCACCGGTAGTCCTGATCTGGCTTAACTACGCCTGCATCCCACGGATTCCGCGTGATGTAGTGAAATTTCTCCTGCAGATCGCTCTCCGATCGGATCAATCGATCAAATGATTCTGTCTCCCAGACAGGTTCATTCCTGTTCTCAAGTTTGTTAATTCGATTCGCAGTAAACGATTTGATGCTGTGCAGGATTTTCGAAAGGGAGAAAAAGATTGGCTCACCTGCGGTGCTCTGGCGCTCGATCATCGGCTCGATTAAGAGATGCACATGGTCGGGCATGACGCAGGCCGCATATAATTCATAGCGCCGGTCCTTCCATCGCTGTAGTGACTCAAGTACAATTTCGCGTGCTTTCTCCGACAAGTGCCGATGATTTCGCGTCGCAAGCGTGATTGCATATTTCACCCATGGCCGCTCAAAATGCGGGAGATTACGGCGATGATAAATGGGTTCGCCAACACCTGAACTGTCGGGAGCGCGACCTGCCAGCCTGTCCTCCGCGGCAGCTTGTCGCGGAGTCTTCGATGGAAATTTCGACTCGGGTTCATTCGCGCGCGCATGTGTGTCCGGCAAGCTGCCGGACACGACAGGCTGGCAGCCTGTGCTCCCGAGAATTTTGGCGCGCGCAGGAGTTTGCGCGGGCGCGAATAGCGGAAGCGGCGTGCTTTCCTCCTGTCTAGCCGCGGTCCGCAGCGCCATGCGCATGCCGAGCGGCTCAAGCCAGCGCCGCAAGACCGCGTAATGTTGCTCAGCCAGAATTTGTGTGGGCGCCATGAACGCGGCCTGGTACCCCGCTTCGACCGCCAGTAACATCGCCGCTATGGCGACGACTGTTTTGCCTGAGCCCACATCCCCCTGGAGCAGACGGTTCATTGGATGACGCGCAGCGAGATCACGCCGGATTTCTGCGATTACCTTCGACTGCGCGCCGGTCAGCTGGAATGACAATGCCTTAAGAAATTTGTCGAGCATCGTGCCAGATCCACAGTGCGCTTCGCCCATACGAATCGATGAGTCTGCACGTCGCGATGCGATCAACATTTGCATCGCGAAGAACTCGGAGAGCACCAAATACTCGCGAGCGGCGTCACGCGCTTCCCAGGTTTCCGGAAAATGGATCGCGCGAATTGCATCACGTCGTTCGCCGGTCGCGAGATCCGTTGGCAACAGTGTTTCCAGAGGCACGCTCGAGATTTCATTCAACAAGCGGTAGATGGTGCTGCGCAAGACGCGCTGGGAAAGACCTTCCGTCGCAGGATAAATCGGCGTAATGCGCCGAAAATGGATTGAGATCTCCTCGTCATTCTCAATGACCTCGAACTCGGGGTGATCCATGCAAATCCTCTTCCCGCGCAAGCGCGGTTTGCCAAAGACGACCAGGCGCTGCCCGGTCGCGATCATCTTTTGCACGTAATGCAAGTTGAACCAGCGGCACACGAGCGGTTCGCTTAACGCGTTCGGGCTCGACTCCTCCAGTGTTGCCTCAAAGATTTTCTTCCATCCACCAAATCTGCGCATGGACGTTTTGACGACCTCGCCGCAAAGGCAAATCGAAACATCGCTCTCTTCGCGCGGAAAATGAGGAAACTGATGTCGATCTTCGTGACGGCGCGGAAAATGCGTGAGCAAATCCTCTACTGTTTCGATGCCGAGACGGCGCAGCGCGAGAAGTTTCGGACGCGGGATCCAATCGAGCTCAGCGAGCGACTGCGAGATTTCGATGCTCTCGGGGAGCGGTCGTCGCGGCGACGTGGTGACGGCCCCCTCGCCCTCACCAAGTTTGGCTTTACGGACCTCGCTCATTGCATCGGTACGGCTTGCCGCACGGCCTGAATCTGCATGCCCAGCACGGTTTCGCCTTCGTATTCATCTGCCCGAATCCGAAACGCGATGTCCCACGGGGTCGGGGGCAACTGTACGTCGGCCGAATCGAAGTAAACCGCGCGCCGGTGATAATTGCCCTGGCGCAGGCGCAGAATGCGATGTTTGTCGTTCACCACCCGTGACGGCGCCACCGGCTCCACTTCTCGTGCGAAAAAAAGAGGCGCCGGATTTCCGTTGCCGAATGGCTGGAGCATTTCGTGCCATCGGAGAAAATCGCCATTAAGTTCCGAAAACGCGAGCTCATGATCCAGCCGTAAACAAGGCTGCAAACATTCCTCCGACAAAAGCTCGCGTGCTGCCCGACGGAAAGCTTCCGAGAAACGTTCGACATCTTTCTCTTGTATCGTCAGACCCGCCGCCATTTCGTGGCCTCCAAATTTCTGCAGAGTCCCGCTGCAACGCTCCAGCGCTTCAACGAGATTTAGGCCTTCGATGCTGCGCCCGCTCGCCTTTCCGACGCCGTTTGCCTCAAACCCGATCACAATCGTTGGCCGATGATATTTGCGCGAAATTCGCGAGGCGACAATTCCCAGTACCCCTGGATGCCAGCCCTTTGCCGCGACGACGATTGCCGCGTCTCGCAGCGGATCAAAGTGACGACCAATTTGCTCCTCCGCTGCGTGAAACACTTGCTTTTCGATCTCCTGCCGCTCGCGATTTTGGCTGTCGAGAAAATCGGCCAGCGACGCTGCCTCGGCTTCGTCCTGCGTTATCAGAAGTTGGAGCGATCTTTGAGCATTGCTCAGTCGCCCGGATGCATTAAGTCGAGGACCGAGGCGGAAGCCGATGTGCTCTGGCAAAATCGGTGGCCGCACACCGCTCACCGCGATCAACCTTTTCAAGCCCGGCCTTGTCGATCTTGCAATTTCGATAGCGCCGCGCTGAACAAGAGTCCGGTTCTCACCATGCAATGGGACGATATCGGCCACGGTACCAAGCGCGACGAGATCGAGTTTTGATTTCAAATCGAACTCGATCGGACGCCTCTTGAGAAGCGCGTGGCACAATTTGAAAACGATTCCGGCGCTGCAAAGATAATGGAACGGCGACTGCGGATCGATCTTTGGATTCACGATCGCCACGCAATCAGGCAGATCCGATTTTGGTTCATGGTGATCGAGCACGATCACATCCACACCGCGCTCAGCGAGGTCGGCAATCTCGACGACGGACGACGTGCCGCAATCGACTGCGATCAGAAGTTGCGGATGATGTTGCTCAACGCAGCGATCCATACTTTCACGACTCAATCCATAGCCTTCCTCCAGCCGTAGCGGCAAAAACAATTCCGGTGCACCGCCATAGGCGGGCAAGGTTTCCGCCAACAGCGCGAGTGAAGTCACCCCATCGACATCGTAATCTCCGAAAATTGCGATGCGTTCCTGTCGATCTAACGCAGCCAGAATTCGCGTCACGGCCACTTCCATATTCGGAAGCAAAAATGGATCACTTAACGACTTGAGACGCGGCCGCAGAAAATTTTGAACCTCATCGGCGCTGGCGAAACCTTTGCGCATCAGGAGCCGCGCGATGCACGGCGATCCGCAAATTTCATCCCACGAGATCTCACCACCGTTTAGCTCCTCGGGCGGCACAATGATCCATCGGCTCTGCACCGATTAGCTTATTCGCGGATCTCTTCCTGACAAGATGCAGCAAGCTCGCTTGAGGTCCCGGCCGGAAGCACGTTGGCTCGACAAAACGGTCATTTCGGATGAAATGAGAGTATGATGAAAGTAATATCGCTCTTGTTAATTGGAGCAATCGCAGCGATCAGCGCTGGCTGCATAAATACACAATTTCGGCGGCTCAACGACGCGGTCTGCCGCCGCCGAGAGGGATTATGAGCTGCTCACGGGAACGTGGCAATTGACTCGCGCCGTGGTTGATGGCCGGCTTGTGCCCCAAAGCTTAGTGCGAAATACAATCCCGATCACCGATCACAATACCTTTCGTTTTCCCAAAGCCGGCGGCGTCGGAACCCACCCGGCCGGAACCTTTACGGTAGATCCTATTCCGAGACCCAAGCGCGTGGACTCAATCGCAGTTGGCGGACCGCACGCCGGTCAACTAACGCTCGGCATATATGAGATCCTCGACGCAACCCATAAGCGTGCCTGCTGGGGCCGGCCTGGTCGTCCGCGGCCGACCAAATTCGCGTCTTTTCCAGGAGACGATTGGACTCTTCAATATTGGACAAAGATTGGTCCGGTGCCCTCCCACTGATTGTCCTGGCGGCGCTCACCTGCGGCGGTCGCAGCACCTGCAGCAACGACGATTCACGTCACTCCAAGCCGCGCTGCCAGTCGCTGCGCGTCGAAGGGAGCGTGGACCTTGGCGTCGTTGTCGAAGTAAAGGAAGACGTCGAGATGTTTGGCCCGAGCTTTGGCATGCGTAACTGTTTTGGCATCGCGCGGTTGTTTGCTCGCCCTCCACAGCTCGATGCGGTTAGCCCACCAGTCGAGCGCCCTGTTATTGTAACCGCTGACGTAAAGTTTTTTCGCGCCGTGCAGGCGGATGTAAACGAGATCGGCGGTCAAATCTTCAGCGTAAGGAAATTTTCTGGCGGTGTCGGCAAAGACAAAGGCGATGTTGTGTTCGCGCAACAGATCGAAAAAGGCCGGCGTCATGAAGCTTTTGTGCCGAACTTCTAGCGCGTAGCGCAGTGGGCGGGAGACATCGATCTTCATCCAGGCGCGGCCTTTCAACTTGTTATCGTGCTTTTTTGCAAGCTTCGTCGAGCTGCGCGTATCGCGCGGCAACAATTCAAAAAATTCTTCCAGGCGTTCTTTGTTCCAACTGAGGTTTGGCGGGAGCTGCCAGAGAATCGGTCCAAGTTTCTCCCGAAGAGCGAGCACGCCGGAAGCGAAAAAGTTTGCAAGCGGCACTTTAACATCACGCAATTTTTTCATGTGCGTGACGTAACGCGGGCCTTTTATCGCGAAGACAAACTCAGCTGGCGTCTCTGAATACCAGCGCTGATAACTCGATGGCAGTTGCAGCGAATAAAAGGAGCCGTTAATCTCGACTGAATTCAAACTGCGGCTGGCGTATTCGAGTTCGCGCCGCTGCGGCAAGCCTCTCGGATAAAACTTCCCCCGCCACCCGGGGTAGCGCCAGCCAGAGATACCGATGCAAAGTTCGCCGCCGCGTTTCATACGCAGCAGCGAGCAAGCTCCAAATCCCAAGCTCCAAATCCCAAACCAGCGTCCGGGAGAAGCTGCAGGTTCAGGCAGCGTTTATGGAACTCAGTCAACCCTTGTTTTTCTTCTTTCCCAAAGCTGAAGCGCAAGTTTTCCCGGTAATAGCGGCGACAAAAATCGTGATCGAATTCTTCTTCTTCGGCAATCAACTTCTCGATGTCGGCGAGATTTTCATCGCGTAGCTTGCGCAACCGTTCGGCGAGTGGCTTGGAGTCGCGAACTTCAGGCCGAATCAACCAGAGAGCGTACACGAATGGAAGACCGACAAGTTTGTTCCATTGCTCACCGAGGTCCCAGAAATGAAATTCGCCGGCATGTTTTTGCCGGAAGCGGATGGCCTGATCGCCGATAAATAATCGCGCGCGGTGAGCGGTGATAACAGATGTCGACGTGCGGCTGAGAAGCGGAGCAAACTTCAACTCTGCAAGCAAACATCGTAGCAATTTCGCAGAAGTCTCCGAAGCCGGATCCAGTTCGATCTCCCGAATTTCCGAAATATCCCCAGAATGCGCGACGACAACGCTGTAAACCGCACCGGCAGACGAAATCGAAACATCATTTACGATCTGGTAGACTGGGTTGCGCAGAAATTCGAAACTGGAAGCAAGGGCGATATCAATCTCGCCTCTGGCAAGTTTATCGCACAGCGCCGATGGATGGTCGAAATCCACATCGCCTGGCCACCCTCGAATCAGCGGCTGCGCATTGAGATATTTAACGCAGCCAATGCGAAGGGATTTCAAAGTGAATGAATTTGTAGGGCGTCTGTGTCAGATGCCTGATCATTTTGGCGTTTCATAGAAACGCCCTACAATTCGTGGGCTCGACGAGTCTCGCCCCGGCACCTCAGGCACACGCAAGTTCCGCCGAATCCGCTGCCGATTCCGGTTTCGCTCCGTTTCTCGCCAAGGCGGACAAATGACGGTAAAAGCTGTCGCGCTGGACCGGCTCGCGGCCAGCCTCCCGGATGGTGTGTTCGAGCGCCGCCACGCTTTGTTGCTGGGGAGTAGTTGCTCCCGCCATATGGAAAATTTTTTCCTCCAAAATTGTGCCGTGCAAATCGTCCACGCCGTAGCTGAGCGAGACCTGCGCCAACGGCAAACCAAGGCTGACCCAGTAAGCCGTCAAATGGTCGATGTTATCGAGATAAATGCGGCTGACGGCGAGATTGCGAAGCTGCTCAAACGCAGAGACGCGTTTTATGTGCGAGAGCACTGTGGTCTGCGGTTCGAAGGCAAAAGGAACAAAACCGGCAAAGCCACCGGTCTCGTCCTGCAATTGGCGGAGCTGGCGTAAATGGTCTATGCGATGAGCATGCGTTTCGATGTGCCCGTAGAGCATGGTGCAAGTGCTGCGGCCCCCCATTTCGTGCCAGGTTCGATGTACGTCGAGCCATTCAGCAGCGGTTTCTTTTCCACGGCAAATTGTGTCACGAACGGCCGCATCGAAAATCTCCGCGCCACCGCCAGTTATTGAACCGAGACCGGCTTCGCGCAGAGTTTCGAGGGTGTCACCGATCGGCATGCGAAAGATCCGTTGCGCGAGATGACGCACTTCGATGGCGGTGAAGGCTTTGATGTGGAGATCGGGATCCAGCGCGCGCAGCTCGCGCAAAAGCTGGAGATACCAATCTTTCTTCAAGGTTGGATGTAACCCGCCAACCATGTGCACCTCGGTGACTCCCAGGCGGAGCGCATCGCTCACCACGCGGATAATTTCGTCAATCGCGTATTCAAAGGCGTGGGCGTCGCGTTTCTTTGCGGCAAAAGCGCAGAACTGGCATGAGAGGATGCAAAGGTTGGAGTAATTGATGTAGCGATTGTGAATGTAGGTCGCGTAGTTGCCGTTCTTTCGCTCGCGAACGACGTTGGCAATCATCCCAAGCGCGTTAAGATCATTCGATCGATAAAGTGTAAGAGCATCAGCCTCTGAGATCCGCTGCCGCGCCTCAATTTTTTCAGCGATCGGTCTAAGCTCTTTTGGAATAAGCAGGTAGTTCATAGGCCTGGGCATTGCTCTCGGCAATCAAGAATGCACAGGGCGCTTCCAGCTTGCAACAAAAACCGTGGCGGCGAATGTGGCAAAGAGCCAGTTTTTCGCCACTTCCCATTTTTTAGCACATTCCGCCCGATGCAAACGTCTAAGTGACCGATGTCTGGCAAAGATCCAGGAAACCAAGGGAGATCGGAGGAAGACGCGGAAGACGTACGACTGATGCGGCTGGTGGCCCGGGGTGACAGCAGCGCATTCGAGGAAATTATTGAGCGGCATCAAGCGCTTGTTGCCGGCACGGCGGCGCGCATGTTGGGCAGCAACTCGGATGTAGAGGACATCGCGCAGCAGGTCTTTATTCGAGTCTGGAAAAGCGCTCGCCGATACGTTCCGCGCGCCAAATTTACCACTTGGTTGCTAAAAATTACGCGCAATCTTGTCTTTAACGAACTGCGCCGGGCCAAGCGCCGCGCGCATGTTCCAATTCAATCAGATCCAGGCGCGGAGGAAATCCCGCTGAAGGATGAAACGAACCCCGCTCCGGACGCTTCACTCCTGGAAGATGAGCTGCAGCGGGCAATTGAGGAGGCGATCATGCAACTTCCAGAGAGTCAGCGCATGGCTCTCGTATTGCGGAGATATGAGCAGCTCAGCTATGAAGAAATTGCAGAGGTTCTCGATCTCTCCGTGCCCGCGGTAAAAAGCGTTCTCTTTCGTGCACGAACAGAACTACGCTCGCGGCTGAGCAAATATCTTGGTTAGCGAGGTCTGCTGTCCCTTTCAGCGTTGTTCATCTGGCTCAATCACACGGCCCCGGACACGCCGAATTTGGGTATGATGCGTAAGGACATGGACGCGCCCGTCGCTTCCGCGAAAAAACGCGCTGAGAATCCAGCTGACAATACTGACAACAATTGCGCCCCAGAAGGCACTCCAAAAACTGTCCACGTGGAATCCGATCACGATACTGGGCACGAAGAACAGCATCAGGGCATTCAGGATGAGAATGAAAAAGCCCAGCGTCAGCAGGATTAATGGCACACTAAGGATTAATAGAATCGGACGAACAAATGCATTGAGAATGCCAAG
>JBKOXU010000203.1:0-12140 GCA_046725095.1 Verrucomicrobiota bacterium | reverse complement strand
CGAACGCAAATCATGCAGTTCATTCAACGAGTTTCGGCTTGCGCGCAGGTCCGACTCCATTTCGTTCATTGCGCGTGAGTGTTCCGCTCGCTGATCGGTCAATGCGGCGATAGTCGTCTCGAGTTCGGCGCACCCTGCTTTCTGTTTCTCGATCGCAGCTTCAGCGTTCTTTGATTCCTGTGCTTGGGCGGCCAATCGCTTTTCGAAATTGGCGATCTCCGCCTGCCGAGCCGCGATTGTTTCGGCTAGTTCAACTTCGCGGGCCGCCATCGGCTGGCGCTGTGCGAGGAGGTTCTCGTAACGCTGTCGCTCAGTGGCGAGCGCAAGCCGCACTTCGTTAAGCCGTTCCGTGGCCTCGTCTTCACGTTTTGCCGCGCTTTCACGCGCAGCTTGGAGTTCGAGCTGCTCATTTTGCTGCGCCTGCAAGGCGGCATGCTCTGAGCCCAGCTCTTCCTCTAATTTTGCAATGCGCTCGCCCGCGGTTTGGATTTGCTGCGCGAGGACGGTCTGCTCCGAGCGAAGTTGGTCGATCTTCTGTTCGCTTTCCTGCAATTCTCGTTCCAGGAAGAGAATTCGATTGTCGGAAGTGGACTGCTCCCGATCGGCGGACTCATATTGACGCCGCGTTTCTTCGGAGTCGCTTCTCGCTTTCTCCAATATTGCACTTGCCTCGTCGCGTTTTTGCAGTAACGCATCGCGCCGGGTGCGGACCTCCGCATATTCTGCGCTCAGAACCGACATGCGCGCCTTGCGTTCGAGCAAGGAATCGGCTGCTGCGTCTCGGCTGCCGCCAAAGACTATTCCTTCCGCTGAAATGAATTCTCCCGCGAGCGTCGCGACGGCGAAATCCTTTCCACGTTTCTTGAAAGACAATGCCGCATCCAGATTGCGAAAAATTGCAACATTGTGCAGCAACCGCGCCACGAGCGGCGCAAGAGAGTCTGGCGCTTTCACTTGCTCGCGCGCCCAGGCAATGGCCTCTTTCGGAAGCGCCGCCTGAGTTTCGGGCGAAGAATTCGACAAGCCCGGGAGAACCAGGGCGGTTTGTCCGATTCTCTTTTCTTTTAATGTCGCGATAATTTCGGGCGCCAGCTGTGCGTCTTTGAGAACAATCGCTTGTAGATTGCGACCCAGGGCAGCTTCGACTGCCGCGATAAATTCTGGATGGACATCGAGATTGGAAACCAGGGCTCCCGCCAGACCGGGCTGGATCCGCGAGGGATCATCAAGGCCTTTGAGCACAGATTGTGAACCTTGCGCGAGGCCTTCGCCTTCTTCGTTAAGCTGACGCAGAATCTCCAGGCGCGATTCTTTTTCCGCTAACGAGCGTTCGAGTTCGGTCAGGCCTTTTTCGGTGCTGGCGAGACGCTGTTGTTGTTCGCGCAATGTTTCCTCACTGGCCTGCGACTTCGTCTTTAAAAGCTCGACGTTTTTCTGACCTGTCTCTGCCGCCGCGCGCGCAGCCGCGAGAGCCTTCTCGACTTTGTCGCGGGTGGCGCGCGCCTCGGAAATTGCGGCGTCAAGACCGCGTCGAGTTTCTTCCGTGGCATCGCGGCGAATCGCAAGTCCGGAGAGCTCGTCCTCCAGTTCCGCAATTCGCTCCTCATTTTTCGAACCTGACGATCGCAGCGCCTCAAGTTTCGAGTCGCAGGCGTTCCGCTCGGAGCGCAATTTCGAAATTAAATTAGTAAGCTTTTCTAGTTCGCCTCCTTTGGCTTGAAGAAGCTGGCTGGTCTTTTCAACCAACGCATTCACTTCGTCTAGTTCCTTGTCTTGCTGAACGCGCTTTGCCTCGGCCGCGGCTACGTCTTTCCTGGAACGCTCGATTAACTCCCTCAATTCCTCTGCCCGTTGCCGGTTAAATTGGATTTGATTGTGATGCGTGCCTATTTGGCTTTGCAGACGTTGTAATTCGCTGCGGCTATCCCCAATCTTGGCATCAATTTCCTCGAGCGCGCGACGTTGCGCGGTCATCTGGTTTTCGCTCGCATCGATCTTAGCCCGGATAGCCCGTTCGGATTCGCTGAGCATCGCGATCTCCGCGTGACAACGGGCAAGCTCAGCTTCCAGTGAATCGAGCTGTTTACGGGAATATTCGGTGTCGAGCACGCGCAGGTCGGCGTGTAACGCCTGGTAGCGCCGCGCCTTGCCTGCCTGCCGTTGAAGGGAGCCAATCTGGCGTTTTACTTCCTTGATGACGTCACCGATGCGCAAGAGATTTGCCTCGGTTGCTTCCAGTTTGCGCAGGGCGTCGCGTTTTTGGGTTTTGTATTTTGTGATCCCTGCGGCTTCTTCAAAAACGGCACGGCGATCTTCCGGACGAGAGCTCAAGACCATGTCGATCTTGCCTTGCTCCATCATCGAGTAGGCCGCCCGCGCGATGCCGGTGTCAGCGAAAAGATTTTGAATGTCGCGAAGACGGCAGGGCGTTTTGTTCAGAAAGTATTCGGAATTGCCATCGCGATACACACGCCGCGTTACACGCACGTCGTGCCAATCAACGGCCAGCTCTTTTGCGCAATCGGTGAAGGTGAGCGAGACCTCTGCGAACCCGACAGGTTTGCGCGTGTCGCTGCCGTTGAAAATAACGTCGGCCATCTCGTCGCCGCGAAGCGACTTGGCGGATTGTTCTCCGAGCGCCCAACGGACCGCATCCAGCACATTGGATTTCCCGCAACCGTTCGGCCCGACAATGGCGGTGATGCCTTCGTGGAAATTGAAAACCGTTTTATCGGCAAACGATTTGAAGCCGAGGAGCTCGATCGATTGTAAATGCATGTCCAGGCCGCAATCTCGGACCTCGGATGGTCCATACAGTAAGGTTGGGGGGCTTACAAGCGAAAAACATACAATTTGAAGTAGGCGCGCTCGCCCGAAATACAGGATGTTGGGCCTCAATATTCGCGAATCCTAAGCTTTCGCGGAGGTCGCCATCATGGATTTGCGGATGAAAAAGAGAACAGAGGCCACTGCAAGACAAGCGGCTGTGATTGCAAATTCATCTCGCTTCGCGTGGGCAAGAACCCAGACGATGAAAATCACCGCGACGATCGGAACGATGCTTTGGCCGCGAAACTTAAATGGCGCGCCATCGCTGCCGATGTCGCGTCGATTTAATTCCAGCGCCGCGAGACAGCAAAGAATATAAAGCAACAGCACCGCCATGTTAGAAAGCACAGCCAGTTTTTGAAAGGTTGAGCTGAAGGAAAGGGCAAACGCGATTACGGCGTAGGTGATAATTGCGACGTCAGGCGTACGAAATCGCGGCTGTACATGGGCAAACCATTTCGGAATAAACGCGTCGCGCCCAAACGCAAAAATAATACGGGGCGAACTTAGGATATCGCTCGTTGCGAAGCCAAATGCAGAAATCGCTAATCCGGCGAGCATCAGCGTTCTTCCGGCGTTTCCCAGAAATCGCGCAGCGGCCTCGGCCAGCCCGGTGTCTCCATATCTTCCCAGTTCGTCGCCCAGAACGCCCAGCGCGACAAGCTGGATCAAAATGTAGAGTAAAGTCGTTATCCCGAGCGCGGTGAAAATGGCGCGCGGCACGGTTCGCGCAGGCTGTTTGATTTCGCCACTTGGCACCAGCGCGACCTCCACGCCTACGAAAGCGAAAAGTAACACGAGAACACTTCTGCCCAGTGCGTCCGTTGACGGCCAGCCAGGCCAGGCCAGCGCTTCCGGCCGGAGAAAAAAAATTCCAGCAATAATGAAAATGATCAGCGGGGCAAGCTTAATCACGGTGACCGCTTCGACTGCGCGGGCGCCGATCCGAACGCCGCGAATATTGATCGACGCAAGAAACAGAAAGACAAACAGGGTCACTGCGAGGCGCCCGATTGGGCTCGCGAGCGGCGGGATCAATTCTCCTACCGAAACGGCAATAAGACCGACAATCCCGGAAATGGCGAGTATTGCCGTTAGAAAATAAAGCACGCCCGCCAGAAATCCGACATATCGCCCAAACGCGACTTCGACATACGCGTAAAGGCCACCGGTAAGGGAGACCCGGCTTCCCGCGATGGCGAACGAGGTCACAAACAAACACATGGCAAAAGCACAAATGAGATATGCGAGGGGAGACGCTGCGCCGAGCTGGGCTGCGACCAGCGCCGGCAAAGCAAAAATGCCGGCTCCGACGGTCGAGTTGACGATATTTGCGGTAAGTCCCGGAATGCCGATGGCGCGTATTAGACCTGCATCTTCTTTCGGAGGCGGCGGCTCCCTCATTCGTCGAGGTTGAATGATGAGCGAAGAAATCGCAATTCATGTTTGGGTTGTAGCCGCTTCGCTGCCTGTGCACCGAAGCAGAGCAAAGACGGGTGCGAAGCGCGGCGCTGACATGCTCGGACGCATACGTCTCTTCGCCCACAGGGCGACGGCCGCAAGGTGAACGTTGGACGTTTTCCCTAACTCTGGCTTAAGTTGCCAACATGCATCCGACTCACTTGGAAGATTTCTATTCGTTTCTTCGGTTCCCGAGCGTTTCAACCGACAATCAGTTCGCGAACCAAGTCCGCGACTGCGCGCAATGGGTCGCGCAAAAGCTGAAGGGCATCGGACTCCGGTCCGAACTGCTTGCCACGCGCGGCCACCCGATTGTTTGGGCGCGCAATCAGCATCGGCCAGGGCGGCGGACCGTTTTGATTTACGGACATTACGATGTGCAGCCGCCAGATCCTCTTGAGCTTTGGGATTCGCCGCCGTTCGAGCCTGTTTTGAAGGAGGGATACGTTTTTGCGCGAGGCGCAACAGATAATAAGGGCCAGATTCTTTCCCACATCGTCGGTATCCAGGAGACGATTGAACAAAACGGCGATCTGCCCGTGAACCTGCAGCTTGTAATCGAGGGCGAAGAAGAAATCGGCAGCGTACACCTCGGCAGTTTTCTCGAAGAAAATCGCGAGGCACTGAGAAGCGATGTGGCGGTAATCTCCGATACCGGAATGATCGCGCGAGGGGTGCCAACGTTAAGTTATGGTTTGCGCGGAGTGACCGCTCTCGAGGTCAAGGTTACGGGTCCTAAAATGGATTTGCACTCCGGCGTCTTTGGCGGTGCGGTTGCGAATCCGATCACGGCGCTGGCGCAATTACTCGCCACGCTTCATGATCGCGAAGATCGCGTGGCGATCGCGGGATTCTACGATCGCGTGAAGCCGCTGGAGAATTGGGAACGCGAAGCGTGGCGCAAACTTCCGGTCGACGGCGACAAACTGATTCGTGACGAAACGGGCGTGCCCGAGCTTTTCGGTGAAGCCGGCTACAATTCGGTGGAACGGATTTGGGCGCGACCGACTGCCGAGATCAATGGCATCGGTGGCGGCTACCAAGGGAAAGGGACAAAGACGGTGATCGCCAGTCATGCGATGGCGAAACTGACATTCCGCCTCGTTCCTGAACAGAAGGGTGATGAGGTTCTAGAGCTTGCAAAGGAGCATTTGCGAAAAAATGTGTCCAGAGGCGTCACCCTGGAAATCACCACCGGACACAGCGGGCCGTGGTATCTCACCGATCCGCACTCGGCATTCGGGGAAGCCGCCCAGCGCGCATTGCGTAAAGCTTTCAACCGCGACTCCGCCCTCATTCGCGAGGGCGGCAGCATCCCGATCGTCTCACAGTTCCGCGAAATTCTCGGCATCGAAACACTGTTGATGGGACTCGCGCTGCCTGATTGCCGCGCGCATTCGCCCAATGAGAATTTTCCTCTCGAAAATTTCGAGGGCGGGATTCGTCTCAACAAAGCAATCCTTCAGGAGCTCGCCCACTGATTTTGTTTCCCGCAATTAAAGTTCATCCGATCAGAACCAGGAATCGACGTGCGGATTGTAGGGCGTCTGTGTCAGACGCCGGACCGGATGGCGTTCCACAGAAACGCCCTACAAGCTTGGTGGTCTCCCAAACAATGTTTCGCGGGCTTTTGATCCTAGCGATCTTATTCAGTGCAGTTGATGGCGCGCGTGCAGCGGAAGAATCGTTAGGCACAAAGATTAAGAAATTTCTCACAGTAACACCCACGCCGACGCCAGCGCGAAAACACCGGAAACATCCAGCCGGAAAATCCACGCTCACTCCGTCGCCAACTGCTTCACCAAAACGCAAGAAGATCTCGCCCACTCCAGCGCCCAGCCCAAAGCCGGGGACAAAGGCAAAACGAAAAAAAGCTTCTCCCACGCCTACGCCCAGCGGATCTCCAACCGCCACAGCCACGCCCGAGGAAACAAGTATGCCGAGTCCAACTGAAACTCCGGAAGCGACTGCAACACCTTCGGTCAGCGCGCATCCGACTCCGGCAAAAAAGGGAGCGCCCAACGTTACCCTTTCGCCTGAGGAGATCACGGGCTTCGACACTTATCCCGTGAAAATCCGCCAAATCATCGAGGCCGGGCTTGAGCTGACGAAACAGAATCTCGGCTACACATACGGCTCCGCCGATCCCGCAAACGGCGGCATGGATTGCTCCGGTTTCGTCTATTACGTTCTTCGGCAAGACGGATTTGGGGATGTGCCGCGCGATTCGAGCCAACAATATGTCTGGGTGCGCAAGGCGGGAAATTTCAACGCGGTCTTGAGTCGGCACGAGGATTCATTCGAACTCGATGCGCTCAAGCCGGGCGATTTGCTTTTCTGGCGCGGCACCTACAGCATCGATCGAGATCCGCCGATCACGCACACCATGATTTATCTGGGCCGGGAAAAACGGTCAAAAAAACGGGTGATGGTTGGAGCAAGTGACGGTCGCACTTACGACGGTAAACAGCGCTGGGGCGTCAGCGTTTTCGATTTCAAAATGCCGCCGCCACCGCAGAGCGGAGACGCCAAGATCAGCCCAGTTTTCGTCGGCTACGGACGAATCCCCGGCTTAAGCGAAGATTGAAATTTCAAATGTGAGATTTGCGCCATTCTTCACTGCCCCCCATTTGCGTTCGCGTTTCACTTCAATTCCTCCCTTCTCATCTCCCCTTCAACTTTTCTCACGGCCTCGATAGGACCAGTTTTAATAGTAAATGCCAGAATGCGAATAGAAACCCAGTTACAATAAGAAACAGAGCATCGCATTTGATTGCCCAGCGCGGAATCCTCGGCAAAAAGCGCTGAGGGTAAAAGAAAACCCGTGCCAATAAATAAATTCCGGCGGCCATGCATGCAACGCCTATCGACGAATTCGCCGAAGCAGGGATGCGCAGATGTGCTTCTGACGGCTCCGCAGGAAAGAATGCAATCAAAAAACCGCCTATAATAAGAGGCAGGGCGAAGCATTTGATCGCCCAACCCGGAATCGTCGGCAAAAATGCTTGAGGGTAAAAGTAAACCAGCGCCAAGAGGGGAATTCCACTGGCTACAGAGATCACGCCCATAGAAGAATCTGTCAGATTGAAACTACTGATCATCCTCGGTTTCCACAGGACTGGGAGATGGTTTGGGTTCCGTTGCCGATGTTAGCTGAACCGGCGAACAGTGAACGCGGCGTTCGTATCCCACGAATGCAAATATGATTAGAACAAGCATCACAATGAGTACAACACGCTGTTCGTTTTTAGAAAGATCGAAAATCCGGAGCAAGCGTTTCATCTTTTCATGTAACGAATCGCGTCTTTCACCCCAGCCTCGCGGAAACCCTTTAGCCGCAAGAGACAGGAGTCGCACTCGCCGCAGGCAAGGCCTTCCGGCGTTGGATCGTAGCAACTATGTGTAAGCGAAAGATCGACACCGAGCTCGACAGCTTTACCGATGATTTCAGATTTCGAGAGCGTGATCAGCGGTGTGTGAATGCGAAAGCGCGCGCCTTCGATACCAGCTTTTGTTCCAACATTGGCCAGGGTCTCGAATGCTTTAATGAACTCTGGCCGACAATCCGGGTAGCCGCTGTAATCGATCGCGTTCACTCCAATGAAAATGTCGGCGGCTGAAATCACTTCCGCCCAGGCAAGCGCGTAAGACAGGAAGATCGTGTTACGCGCGGGGACGTACGTGACCGGAATGCCGTGCGCAATTTCTGCTTCCGATCTCTGTTTGGGAACGTCGAGATCATCTGTCAGGGCTGAGCCGCCAAAGATTCGCAGATCGATCTTCGCGACACGATGCTCTTTTGCGCCTAGCGAATTAGCGATGCGACGGGCAGCTTCGATCTCGATCTGGTGACGCTGGCCATAATCGAACGACAGGGCGTACGCTTCGTAGCCTTCCGCTATCGCAATTGCCAGCGCCGTTGTGGAATCGATTCCGCCGCTCAAGAGAACGACTGCGTGTTTCATTTTCTCCTTGCCTTAACAGACTTCGCACGAAGTCCACAAAGGACACAAAAGACGGTTCAATTGTGACTGCGTTGTGACCGTTGTGTCCTCTGTGTGAGCTCTTTTCCAATGCGCTTGTTCGGGTACTCGGCGCGAACGGTGAGCGCGATTCCGCCGCGCGCGGAGAATTGCGTGGTGATGATCGCCTCCCGCGGCGCGCACGCTTTCACGAAATCGTCCAGAATGCGGTTTGTGACGGCCTCGTTGAAGGCGCGCTCGTTCCGGTACGAGGCGAGATAAAATTTGAGCGATTTGCTTTCGACGCACAGGCGATTCGGGACGTAATCGATGTCGATCCTGGCAAAGTCGGGCTGGCCAGTGATCGGACAAACGGAAGTGAAATCATCCGTCTCAAAATGAATCCGGTAATTCCGATTGGGTGCTGGATTCGGGAAAGTCTCAAGCCGCGCCTCTGCGGGCGAGGCTGGGAGTTTGGCTTCGCTTCGCCCCAGAAGCGTCACTCTCGATGTTTTGGGCTTTGCCATGGAAACAGAATTAACGCGTCACTGCCCTAGGGTTCAAATTCGATTCTGGGTAGCGCTTGCGTCTCGCATGCCAGCGAACGCGTCTCGCGATCGCGGACTTTTGGCGTGCGCAATGCGTGGGAACTAACGAATTTTTCAAAAGATTGTTTCGGCGCGACGCCGAAACCAGCACGCGTGACGCGTGCGCTACCCGGGCGTTCGCGGCTTACCCATTTGTTTCTCTTGAACATCGAACGCCAAACTCCGAACGTCCAACGTTGAATCGCCGGAATGGACATCAAACCTCAAACATCAAAAATCAAAGATCGTGCTGCTGTGATTGATGTGATCGCGCAGGATTCGAAGACCGGCGAAGTGGTGCTGGTGATGAACGAATCTGAACCGTGGGATGATTCCGATGAACGATTGCTCGCCTTACAAGAGCGATTCAACGCTTATGTTTCGTTCTTGCTGGATGGCGAAATGGCAGAAACGAATCCGGACCTCGCCGGCAGGCCGGCCCGGATCGAGCTGCGTTGCGCTCACATGCCCGACACGCGCGCGCTTGAATTGCTCGGCATGATACACGATCAGCTTGCGTTCCAGGAAATAAAGATGGAAGTCGTCGTGGCCGAAACCCACATGTAGCGGCGATCTGCGACCATCATAACCCACCCGAACGCTTTCGGAGTTGATCGGAGATGAGTTTCGCGTTGAGTTGTTCGCCATATGTGGAGTTGGAAAGCTTTGGTTCCGGTCTTTTTGATTTGCTCGGGGGCCTTCGCGGTTGAATCGCGCCTGCCGTTTAGCACCGTTTTCAAGGGACAGGATCAATTCAATCGCCTGGTCGCGAAGGCCAAATCCGAAAATTGGCAGGCGTTGCCGATCGGCGATCGGACCGCCGCCGTGGGGCTGGCCCTAGTTGGGACGCGTTACAAGCATTTTACGCTCGAGATCGATAACCGGATCGAGTCGCCCTCTGTGAATTTTCAGGGTATGGATTGCTGGACGTTTTTCGAAATCGCGCTCGGCTTCGCCCGGATGTTGAACGAGCCGGAATCGAAGTGGACTCCGGAACGCTTGCTGCATTACATCGAGCTGGACCGGTATCGTGGCGGCGAATGCACGGGCGAATATCTTTCGCGTCTGCATTATTTGGAGGACTGGCTTTATGACAACGATCGCCGTGGCCTGGTGGAAGATCTCACGCGCAGTCTCGGCGGCGTGAGTGTTGCGCATTCAGCGCGCGAAATGAGCGTCGGCTGGCGGCATTATCGCTACCTTGCGGCCAATCGCTCGTTGCTCGGACCGCTCGGACGGATGGAAGCGAACGTTTCTTCTCGCCCCCTCTATCAAATTCCAAAAAGCCGGGTTGCCAGAATTGAACCGAACCTGCGCAGCGGCGACATCATCGGGATTATCGGGCGTGAACGATCCGGGCTTCACTCGACATCGCACGTCGGCCTCGCCGTCCGGACGACAGATGGCAGTTTACATTTCCTGCACGCTTCTTCGCCGAGTAATTACGGTCGCGTCATCGTTGACGCGCGGCTTTCGCAATATCTGTATCGCTATCGGTCGGACAGCGGAATCCTGGTCGCGCGGCCGTTGCGTTAGTCATTGTCTTTCTCGCAGAATTCCGCGAGCAACTTCTCCAGCTCGTCAATGGCCTCGTCCGCGTCGACGCCGTGTGCTTCGAGCGTGGCGGTGGCGCCGCAATCGAGATTAGCGCGTAGAACGTCAATGAGACTGGAGGCGGAATATCGCTTGCCTTCTTTGACTATCCAGATTTCCGATCGAAAACTCCTGACGCGTTTGACGAATTGGGCAGCCGGCCGCGCATGCAAGCCGAGTTTGTTGGTGATTTGCACCTCGCGCCGGACTGAGATGGGCGCCCGTTTTCCGCGAAGTGTCATGCCTGGCTAGTGCCCCAGCGGTGATGGAGAAATCTTTCGATTGGCGAAAAGAAGATTTTGTCCGCAAGCAAACCGATGACGACGATCACCAGCATGACGGCAATGACTTGATCCATGGCACTTAACTCGCGCCCGTAATGGAGAAGCTGGCCGAGACCAAAGCCGGTAAGGATCGTCACGAAAATTTCTGCCGCCATCAGTGATCGCCAGGCAAACGCCCACCCCTGCTTCATTCCGCTGACGATAAAGGGAAGCGCGGCGGGCAGAATGACTTTGAACCACATGTGCAAACGTTTGGAGCCCATCGTCAAAGCGGCGCGACGGTAAATCGGCGGGACATTGCGCACGCCAGTCTCCGTTGCGATGACCACCGACCAAAGGGTTCCCATGATAACCACGAAAAGCATAGCCGCCTCAGTTTGCCCAAACCATAAAAGCGCGAGTGGTACCCAGCAGACGCTTGGCAACGTCTGCAAACCAAGGGCCATTGTCCCAATCGTATCGCCAAGCAATTTCCAGCGCGCGGTTAAGAGTCCGAGTGGAAGTCCCACGACAAGTCCGATGATGTAGCCAACGAGCAATCGGCGCATGGTGATCACAGTTGCCTTTAGCAGAGTCCCGTCCAGAGCCGTGTCCTTTAAATAGATCGCCACCTGCCACGGCGATGGCAATAGCACGGGCGACCAAATTCTGGCACGAAATGCTGCATCCCAAATCAGGAGCAGCAGAGCGAAAAATACGGCTGCCAGAAGAAATCGCTTCATCCCGTGGCGGTCTTACCGAGGCCCTTTAGAGCTTTTGTGATCCGCGTGGCGTAACCAGCAAGATCGACACTGTTGATGTCGCGCGGGCGCGGCAATTCCACCGGAAATTCTTCCTGAATGCGACCCGGATGCGGCGAAAAAAGCAGGACGCGGTCGCCCAAGCACGCCGCTTCGCGAACATTATGCGTAACAAAGACAATGGTCTTGCGACGCGCTTTCCAGATTTCTTGAATGTCGCCGTAAAGCTGCTCACGAGTCAGCGCGTCGAGGGCCGCAAACGGCTCGTCCATAAGAAGCACGCGGGGATTCGGCGCGAGCGCTCGGGCAAGCGAAACGCGCTGCTTCATTCCGCCGGAAAGCTCGTGAATATTTGCGCGTTCAAACCGGCTCAGGCCCACTAGTTCAAGATAATATTTCGCGACATCGCGTCGATTTTTCTTGCTCAAGTTCGGCTTTAGCTTGAGCCCAAAAAGCACGTTTCCAAACACGTTCAGCCACGGAAAAAGAGCCGGTTCCTGGAACATCACCAGACGCTCTCGTCCCGGGCTGGTCACCGGCTTTCCATTCGCGAGGACACGGCCGCTATCGGGCTTTTCCAAGCCGGCAATAATATTAAGCATTGTTGTCTTTCCGCAGCCACTCGCGCCGACAAGGCAAACGAATTCACCTTCCGCGACGTTCAAACTCACGCGGTCAAGCGCG
>JBKOXU010000102.1:0-7408 GCA_046725095.1 Verrucomicrobiota bacterium | reverse complement strand
AATGATGATTTCGCCGGTCTCGGCATTTACGACGTCGAGAGGGATTTTTTCGCCGAGCAGGATATTCGAAAGCGAATCGGTCAGCTGTTCGGTCAACTCGTCTTTCTTGCGCCTGTGCTCTTCACCGATCGTTTTGAGCTGCCGTTTGGTTTCTGCCGGCGTGAGTTTTTCGCGCGAGACTTCGCGACGGGACGAGACCTTTACGTCCATCACGATTCCGTAAGTGCCCGAAGGAACCGTAAGCGAAGTGTCCTTCACGTCAGCGGCTTTTTCGCCAAAAATAGCGCGGAGCAGTCGTTCTTCCGGCGCCAATTCGGTCTCGCTCTTCGGCGTGATTTTGCCAACCAGGATGTCGCCCGGCTTCACTTCCGCTCCAACCCGCACTACGCCATCTGGACCCAGATTGCGCAGGGCTTCTTCGCTGACATTCGGAATGTCGCGCGTGATTTCTTCTGGTCCAAGCTTGGTGTCACGGGCGCCAATCTCGAATTCATCGATGTGGATGGAGGTATAAATGTCCTCCTTCACCACTTTCTCCGAGATCATAATGGCATCTTCAAAGTTGTACCCGTTCCAAGGCATGAACGCGACGAGCACGTTGCGGCCCAGCGCGAGTTCGCCATGATCGGTGTTCGGACCGTCGGCGATGACTTGACCGCGTTTCACATGCTGGCCTTTACGCACGATCGGTTTCTGATTCACGCAAGTGCCGGCATTTGAGCGCATGAATTTGCGCAACTCGTAAACATGAATTCCCGCGTCGGGGTCCGTCTTTAGCTTCTTTTTACTTTCAGGCAGGTGCCCGTCCTTGGTAACAACGATCTGATCAGCCGTGACCGAAGCAACTTTGCCACTCTCGGTCGCGAGGACAACGGCGTGGGAATCTCGGGCTACTTTTTCCTCCAGGCCTGTTCCAACAAGCGGCGCTTCGGAAGCGATGAGCGGCACGCCTTGGCGCTGCATGTTCGAGCCCATCAGCGCTCGGTTTGCATCGTCGTGTTCGAGAAATGGAATGAGGCCCGCTGCCACCGAAACCAGTTGCTTGGGCGACACGTCCATGTAATGCACCTTCGACGGATCGACTTCGAGAAAGTCGCCGCGGTACCGCACCGATACTTTTTCTCCAGTGAAACGCCCTCGTCCGTCAATTGGCGCGTTCGCCTGCGCGACGAGGAAGTTCTCTTCGCGGTCGCCCGTGAGATAATCAGTTTGATCCGTCACTCGGCCGTTCTCCACCTTGCGATATGGCGTCTCGATAAAACCGAATTCATTGATGCGCGCGAAGGTGCTCATTGAACTAATCAGGCCGATATTTGGACCTTCAGGGGTCTCGATTGGGCAGATGCGACCGTAATGCGAGGGATGAACGTCGCGCACCTCGAACCCGGCGCGTTCGCGGCTCAAGCCTCCAGGCCCAAGCGCCGACAATCGCCGTTTGTGCGTCAACTCCGCCAGCGGATTGGTTTGGTCCATGAATTGTGAAAGCTGCGAGCGACCAAAGAAATCGCGGATGACTGCGCTGAGCGCCTTCGGATTGATCAGCTTTTGCGGAGTCATCCCATCCACATTGATGTCGAACAACGTCATGCGCTCTTTGACCAGACGTTCCGTGCGTGCAAGACCGATACGGCACTGATTCGCCAGCAGTTCGCCGACCGTGCGCACGCGGCGGCTGCCGAGGTGGTCGATATCGTCAAGCGTGCCCTCGCCCCGGCGCAAGTTGATCAAATACTTAATTGCCGCGATAAAATCCTTATCCGTCAAAATACGCTCGCTGGCCTCGACGTTGATCCCAAGTTTCTGGTTAATCTTATAGCGGCCGACACGTCCCAGATCGTATTTCTTTGGGTCGAAAAAGAGCCTTTTGAGCAAAGCGCGCGCATTCGCCACCGTCGGGGGATCGCCCGGGCGCAACCGCCGGTAGATGTCTTTGAGCGCTTCTTCCTGGTCGTGCGCCGGATCTTTCCTGAGCGCCTTCACGACTGTGTCATCATTCGAAATGTCGATCACTTTCACCTCGTGAATCTTCAGCGCCATAATCTGACGAACGGTCGCCAGGGTGAGAGGCTCGAATGCGCGCGCCACCGTCGCCTCACCGTCACGGATCTCGGCCGTGAGAACTTTAGTGGCGAGCTGCTCTTCGTCGAGTTTCTCGCTCAGCTTGAGATTTTCAATGTTGTAAAAAAGCTTAATGACTTCTTCGTCAGAGCCGTAACCGAGAGCGCGCAGGAAAGTTGTGGCGAGAAACTTGCGGCGGCGCTTGCGTCGATCGAGATAAATGTAAAGAAGATCAGCCGTATCAAATTGCACCTCGATCCACGAACCGCGGTCTGGGATGATGCGGAAGCTGTAGAGCACCTTACCGTTGACGTGAACGGTGGATTCAAAAGCGATCCCTGGCGAGCGGTGTAACTGGCTCACCACTACACGCTCGGCGCCATTGATGACGAATGTGCCTTGTGACGTCATGAGCGGGATTTCGCCCATGTAAACTTTCTCTTCCTTGGTGCCTTTCTCCTCACGCAATTGGAACGTGACGTGCAAGGGCGCGCTGTAAGTCTGGCCTTCGCGCTGCGCCTCCAGCGCTGACAATTTCGGCTCCCCAATTTCGTAGTGACTGAAATCGAGCACTGCTTTTTCATCGTAGCTCTCGATCGGAAATACCTCCTTGAAGACAGCCTGGAGTCCCTGATTTTTCCGCTTTGAAAACGGGACGTCTTTCTGGAGAAAATCGACGTATGAATTGAGCTGAACCTCAATCAGATTCGGTGGTTCGATGCCCTCCTTGATGCTTCCGAAGTAAATGCGTTCCGACATAATTGCTAGACCAAGAGTTGACCCTCGCAGCGGCCGCATTAAATCGCGTCCGCTCGGGTGAGATTTTACGGGGTTAGCGACGAGCGAGGGGCGCAAAAATGGCACCAAAACAGCGGCCTGTCAAATTCGCCACCGTTTTGCTGCCACTTCTGTGTTTTGCCGTCGAGCGCCGGGTTAAAAATACCTCTGCCTACCTTAACAGGCTCCTAAACTACATAAAAACGTGCGCCTCGCAAGTAAAACGTGGCGCAGCGATACTAGCTGCAGTTCCGGCGTGCATATCGCCATCGCGGCACCGGCTCGCTGCAGTGAGCCTGCGAATTCCGCAAACTCGCAGGCGAGAATACCCTCACCCACAGACTCGAAAGCCCGCGATTATTTAATTTCAACCTTCGCGCCTGCGGCCTCGATCTTCTTCTTGATATCGTCCGCTTCTTCCTTGGTCACGCCCTCCTTAATGGTCTTGGGCGCTCCTTCAACGAGCGCCTTGGCGTCTGCCAAGCCCAGTCCAGGAACAGCGCCGCGAACTTCCTTAATCACAGCAATCTTGTTCGAGCCCATTTCCTTTAAGATGATGTCGAATGTGCTCTTTTCTTCAGCCGGCGCAGCTGCCGCGCCTCCCCCAGCTCCTCCTGCCGCAGGGCCAGCTGCAACCGCCACCGGAGCGGCTGCGCTCACACCCCACTTTTCTTCGAGTTGCTTGACCAATCCTGCAATCTCAAGCACGGATAATCCGCTGAGTTGCTCCACCAATTTATCTGTATCTGCCATTTTATTTTCCTCCAATTGCCGCCCCCGAAAGCTTTCGGAGAATTAAAGCCGATAGCCATCGGCTCGGTCAGTTTTTGTTTTGTTGCTCGCCCTGCGAAAGCAAGGCGAAATTTCTTATGCTGCCGCTTCCGCGGGCGCGCCCTCCTTCTCCGTTTTCGCTTTCAACAAGCGCGCCAATGCCGAGCCCGGTTCATTCAATACCCGCACCAAACGCGTTGCCGGAGCCAAAAGCAATCCAAGCAATTGCGCGAGCAGCACGTCGCGCGGTGGCAAGTCCGCCAGCTGGTCCAGTTCCGCCGTGGAAAGGACCGCGCGATCGACCAAACCGATCTTGAGCGCCGCCACTTTGAATTCAGTCGCGAACGTCTTGAGCACTTTCGCCACCGGGGCCACATCTTTCTCCCCCGTCACGACCGCTGTTTGGCCGATCAGCGTCTCGCTTACGTCGGCGAAACCGGACTCGCTCATTGCGCGCTTGAGGAAATTATTTTTCACGACGTGCACTTCCGCGCCGGTTGGCGCAAGCCGATTCCGCAATTCGCCAAAATCGCCAACTTTCATGTGCTGGTAATCGGTCACAAGCACGAAAGGCGAGCGTTTCAATTTCTCAGAAAGATCTGACACGATGCTGGCTTTTTCTGGTCGCATATTGGCGGTCTAGTTATTGTCGATTTAAGGCTCAGACACTCAAATACGGTGCCGGATCCACGCGGACTCCCGGCGACATGGTCGCACTAATTGTCACGCCTTCAAGATAACGTCCTTTCGCCGTCGCCGGGCGCGCCCGCACAACCGCTTCGATCACTGCAGTCCCATTTTCCACCAGAGCCTGTTCTTGAAAGGAAAATTTTCCAACCGGCACTGCGACATTGCCATTCTTGTCGAGCTTGAATTCAACACGGCCGGCCTTCACCTCATGGACCGCCTTTGCCGTGTCGTCGGTTACCGTCCCGGTTCTGGGATTGGGCATTAGTCCGCGCGGGCCGAGCACTTTCCCAAGCTTTCGAACTTCTCCCATTGCCGCCGGCGTGGCGATAGCCACATCAAAATCCTGAAAACCTTCCTGGCATTTCTGAATCAAGTCTTTCATCCCGACAAATTCTGCGCCTGCTTCTTTGGCCGTCTTCGCCGCCTCACCTTCCGCGAAAACGAGCACGCGCACCTGTTTGCCGCTTCCATGAGGCAGCGGACAGGTTCCGCGCACCATCTGGTCGGATTGCTTTGGATCAACACCCAGTCTGAACGAAACCGTCACAGTCTGATCGAATTTCGTCGCGGGCATTTTTTTTAGCGTCGAGACGGCATCAGGCAGATTGTAAGTCTTCGTCCGGTCTACCTGCTCAACGGCGGCGCGATAGCGTTTACTGCGATTTCTTTGCATGGTGTTTTCAGTTCCAACGAGCCATGAAGCTCTCCTGATTTTGTTCCGCGCAGCTATTGGAGCAACGGGGAGCGCTTAAACTAGCGGGATCGATCGACGTGTCAATGGATTGTCGATCAGCCTTGCCTTCTCCGGGCGGCATCGATAACCGGATCGAATCGCAGGAAAAGCTTTAGAGCACCACAGTCGATGATTCCAACGTAACAGGCTAAGAGATCGTGTCCTAGATAACCAAAAAAACCATTCTTCGTTTCGCCGCTCTTCGAGTGTGGCAAGTCCGCCACCGCCACCCATTGCGGCGGGACGCTAAAGTTACCTATCTCCATCGTCGTAAAATGAGCCATCTGAATGATTATCATATGCCTGCCAACGTCTGGCGCTCCAAGCTTTCCAAAGCTGGTCGGCGAGGCGAGACGCATATTAAGGCCGGCAATCGCATTCTGGCTAAGCAGGGTATGCGCAGCGCCCGTGTCTACGACGAAGTAGCCGGAACGTCCGTTTATCCGAGTGGGAACGGTCAATCCCCGGTGACCAACAGGCCTCATTGGAATTTCCGTGCAACCCCCCGCTCTTAATCCCGCGCTCACCGTTGCCGAAGTAGACGGCGCCGATGGAGGTTTGAGAAAAAGATGCATTCGGAAACAATCGATGACCGCTTGGTGGCGGTGGAGAAAGTCAATTCCCAAAAGGCCATCCGTGCTCGAACCTCTGCCGGCGCCACCAAAGTACGAAAAATCCCACGCGCTCACGGGATGTGGGCCCGCCTGGTAGGGGCCCACCTGAAAATCTTTGATTTCGCCGGCCTTAATATTTTTACCGGCCAACCCCATCATACCATAGACATTCTCTTCTCCTTTCGTAAGAGACAGACCGAGCGACTTCAGCAGTCCCGACGCAATAACCGTCTGGCCTGCTCCTGTATCGACGATCAGACTGGCGGAGCGCCCGTTGAGTTTGCACGAGACGTAAAATTCGTTACCCGCCCTCTTCAACGTTAACGGAGTGTAACCTTCTTCAACCAGCAGCTGGGCGAGAGTTGAAACTTGAGGTGCACCAAACAGGCAGGCAGACGCGCAGGTAATTGTCGCTGCGATTGCAAAAGAAATCAGGTTTTTCCGCATGGGAGCGCACTATTTAGCAGGCAAGAGCCTCGTGACAAGCCGATATCTTTCGCGACCGCGACTATTAGTCAGTTGGCAAAGCAAAATCATCCGTCGCGATCTCGACGCACCGTGTCCGACGCTACCGAGCTATCGGCGTAATCCGACTCGCGCCGATAGAGAAAATTGCGAAAACCGCTCGTCGGACTCGGGGGTTCCGGATGACCGCGGCGTCAACAAGGATCGTCGATCCTAGCGCAGATCGGCCGATTCGGCGGCCATTACCGGCTCGGCTTCTTCGGTCGTTTCGGCCATCACTTCGTCGGTTTGCGTAACGCGCACGACTTCTTCGATGGTTGTTTTGCCCTGGGCGACACGCCGCCAGCCGTCCTGCCGCAAAGTTTCCATGCCCTCGACGATGGCGCACTGCTTCAACTCGCCGCCATCGCACTTCTGCATGATCAGCTTTCTCAAGGGTTCAGTGACAAGGCAAATCTCATAGATTGCGGCACGTCCCTGGTAGCCGGTTTGGCGGCATTGATCGCAACCGGCGCCGCGGCGGAAGCGAGTGCCGAGTTCTTTCACAGGAAAACCAATCTCGGCGAGGTACTCACGCGGGTAATCCACCAGCTGCACGCAATCTGGACAAATAGTGCGCACGAGCCGTTGGGCGATGAACGCTTTCACCACCGACGCGAGCAGGAACGGCTCCACATCCATGTCAAGCAAGCGGGTGATGCCGCCGACGGCATCGTTCGTGTGGAGCGTGCTGAAAACAAGGTGACCGGTCATCGCTGCGCGGATCGCAATGTCGGCGGTTTCGATGTCGCGGATCTCACCAACCATCACTACGTTGGGATCCTGTCGCAAAATGTGACGGAGACCTTTCGCAAAGGTCAGATCAATTTCCGGCTTCACGTCGATTTGTGAAACGCCGGGCAATCGATATTCCACGGGCTCTTCGATAGTAATGATGCGACGCTGCACGGAGTTGATGCTGCTGAGAAAGCAATAAAGCGACGTCGATTTTCCGCAGCCAGTTGGGCCGGTGAGAAGAATGATTCCGTTAGGTTGTGCGAGCAGACTGCGAATGATCGTCTCTTGTTTCTCGCTCAAATCGAGACGCTCGAATCCAAACTGTTGCTCGCTGCGGCTGAGCAGTCGCAAACTGATTGATTCTCCATTGACGGTGGGAATGGTCGACACGCGCACGTCAATATTTTGATTACTCGCCTGCAAATTCATGCGCCCATCCTGGGGCAAACGGCGTTCCGCGATGTCCATGTGCGCCATCACCTTCAGCCGTGAGATGATGGCCGATTGCAATACTCGCAATTGC
>JBKOXU010000196.1:0-5175 GCA_046725095.1 Verrucomicrobiota bacterium | reverse complement strand
CCGATTTAGCCGGCAGATCATTGCCGATTCCAGTTCAACAAGCGCAGTCAGCTTTTCATCCGCGCGAAAAAACAGAAGTCCCGATTTTCAGTGCGATTTACTAAGCACTTCCTTCGCCTGGTACTGGGCAACGCTGCGTTGCAACTCGCGCCGGACGAAACTTGAGCGACTGCGATCTTGCCTGGCGGCGAGCTCGTCGATCGCCTCCAAAATATCGCTGGGAACGTTGCTGATCGTCAGGATCTGAACAGCGGGCGTCTTCGGCGGTGGAGCAACAGTTCGGCGATTAGCGCCGCGAGCGTTGTGATTGTTTTGTTTATGTTTTTTTATTTGGTCCATCTCTCGTCTCCTCTGAAGTTCGAAAAATGCCAAAAAACTTTCGATGGCTTCATCTTCAAATGTGGTGAGTCGGGAAAACGCGGCGTAGTCACTTCCTAGTTCGGCCTGATTGCGCTGTCATGTTAACAAACCGTTACGGTTGCGTGACGATTGGGTGACATTGGAATCGGAACTCTCCGTGTGCGCAAGAACCTGCTTTGATTGGTGCAAACACACAATCGGGTTGGCGAATGATTGTCTAATCAGACAAAATCCTATAACACGTGACGATTGCCTCGAGGATGCACAACGTTTCCGCGAGAAGAGAAACGCTGCTGCGGTTGTGTTAAATACAACACAGCCAGACCTGCGTAGTCTCGGAGTGCAGCGGCCCGGTGAGCGTTGACACGTGAAACAAAAAGCCGCCACGCGGTCAAACGTGACGGCTGATTGTGAAATGCGGCTATGTGTTAGGGCACTACTTTTACTAATCGTTGCCAACCGTTAGCGGTGCAGGTTTGCTCAGTTTAATCTGCGCGCTCACTTTCTCCAATCCCGTAGTAAGCGCTTCAATTTGCTTTTGCTGCTCCGCGAAGTTCTGATTTAACTGCGCGATGGTCTCTTTTTGTTCTTGCACCGTGCGATGCTCTTTGAGGAACTCGTTCAGCAACATCGCGTTCACCGCTTCATAGCGGACGGTGTAAGGCTTTCCCTGCTCGTCGCGGGCCACGAGATCGGGATTCACCTTTTCCACTTCCTCCGCAACGAGGCCGAACTGCGGGATGCCCTCGGGGTCAATCTCCTTCTTGTAGAGAAAGGTGACTGGTTTGAGCGCGAGGATGGCTTCGCTCGCGTTATCCATTGGTTTGATTTCATCTTTGAATCGCTCAGAGGAAACGACCGTACCGAGCTTACCGTTATTACCAACGATTACTCCTACGCCTCCGGACACAGGCGCTCCACTAATGCCGGCGATAAAGGTGGCGTTGTGAAATCCTGGAAGGCCGATGTGGATGCGCTTGGACTCCTGAACAAAACCAGGATTGGCGATGTAGACATTGTCATTGCCCGCGGTGAGATTTACTCCGGCCTCAAAGCCTAATGCGAGGTTGGCGCTGCCGGCGTTGTTCAGGAGCGCACTAGCACCGACGGCCGTGTTTTCTTTGCCGGTGGTGTTGGTCACGAGCGCGCCACCACCGACGGCCGTGTTGCTGTTGCCGGTAGTATTGCCAAGAAGCGCTTGATTACCGTTGGCCGTGTTGTTGGCACCGACTGTGTTGTTTTGGAGCGCTTGATTACCGTTGGCCGTGTTGAAGCCGCCGGTGGTGGTGCTAAAGAGCGCATCAAAACCGATAGCGGTGTTGGTGCTCCCGGTTGTGAGGTTGATGAGCGCATCGTCACCCAGGACGGTGTTGGAGTTTGTCAAGCAGCCTTCCTGGCAAACGGCCCGCGCATGCGGCGAGAGCGCAAGCCATCCGAAGGTGAGGGTGATGAGAAGGAACGCGCGCACAAGCGAGCGGTTAATCGAATTTCTTAATTGTCGGGTTGTCGTTTTCATATGCCCAGAGTTTTGAAAAAATCTGACCAACTTGCAAGACGAATTGAGAAGCCGTGATTCGTGTCTCTCATTTCATGAGCGTATCGACTACGGTGTGCACGGCTTTTTTTGCTCTTACTTGGATTGCTCACGCAAGGGGTCATGCGCCAGAAGAAGCTTGATCACGCACCCCGATGGTCCGCAAAAGTTACAACTGCGAAACCTTTCCGGTGTTGCGCACAACCCCGGGTCGTTGGGATTCTATCGGCATGAAAAACAACAAATGGTTTAAACTAGCGGGAGCGGCTGTCCTGGGTCTGATGATCCTGGGCTTTGCCGTCCCAAGTGGCCAGACTGCGCCGACGGTCACCTTGACTGCTCTGGTCCAGGACCAACAGTGCCAGGGCGGGGACTTCGTCAACGTGACGTTGACGGCGACCCTCAGTCCGCCGGCGTCAAACGTCCGCTTTCAGTGGGACTTCAACAATGACGGAGTTTTCGATACTCCGCTGAGCAGCAATCCCACGGTGAGCCACCTCTACCCTGACGAAGTGAACGTCACGGCAGTGGTGCGCGCGGTCAAAGGGCGTCGCAGCGCGACTGATTCGGTCACGTTCAGCACCTTGCGTTGCGAGGGCTAAGCCGACCCCTTCAGTTCTGTAAAACTGATTCCTTAACCGGCGCACGCGGTTCGCGTGCGCCGGTTTTGTTTTTGGGCGAGGGCGCTTTTCGGCTTGCTCGGTTTGGTCCGGCCCTGATAATGAGGAACTTATGCTTTCTTTTTATCAGGACCCTCGCCTGAGTGAGAGGCGAAATAGGCGAAACCAGGTTTCGTCGAATCGTAGTTAGATCATATGCAAGGAGTTGACGAGCTAGAAGTCCGTCCGTTTTCAAGCCGTGAAGAATACGAGCTGATGTTGGATTATTTTTATAAGGCCGATGATCGGTTTTTACGCGGAATGGGCGTAGATCGCTTGAAACTTCCTGAAAGGGACAAGTGGCTCGCTGCCCTTTTAACCGACCATGAGAAACCAGACAGGGAAAGAGACCGGTTTTACCTAGTTTGGATATTTCGAGAGCGGCGCGTTGGACACTCAAGTATCAACAGGATCGTCGTTGGCACCGAGGCCTTTATACATTTGCATCTGTGGAATTCGCAATTGAGACGAGCAGGTCTAGGGACCGAATTTGTGCGCAGGTCGGCCAACTTTTACTTCGAACGATTCAATCTAAGAAAACTCGTTTGTGAACCTTGGGCAGAGAATCTTGCTCCCAATCGAGTCTTAGAGAAACTCGGATTTACGTTCGTTAGGCGGTACAGAACGACTCCCGGTGTCATAGCCTACGAGCAAGATGTAAATCGCTACGAGCTGAGAAGACTTAACCGAGGCACTGCAGCCAACGGCTCCACTGCGTTATGCGTTCGATATCGATCTTAGCTAGTGTGCTTTCACGAGCCGCCACTTGCGTTCGCCGGAGCTGTGGCCTGAGTTTTTATCCTCAGGTCGCAAACACAGTGATGCGTCCACAACCACTGATTTGTGTGAGCGATGTTGAAGCGAGTAGTCGTTGGTATCAGCGATTACTCAATTGTCAGAGCGCGCATGGTGGGCCGAACTACGAACGCCTTGTGGTCTCTGGCAAGTTGGTGTTGCAACTGCATAGTTGGGATGCGGAGCATCATCACGGACCTATCGGTGATCCGAACGACAAGCCTCCAGGAAATGGCGTATTACTTTGGTTCCAGATCGATGATATAGATGCGGCAATAGCACGTGCCGAAGCGATGGGAGTTGAGGTTATCATGCCTCGACATCGGAATCCGCCGGATGGGGCTGGTGGTCCCAATCATTGGGAGTTCTGGTTGCGTGATCTCGATGGCTACAAGGTTGTGCTAGCCAATCCGGATGGCACGGCTGACGGCGATTGGCAACCGTGACTGCACGGAAGTCGGCGTCAACCTATTCCTTGTGAAACTCCTTCTCTTATTTTTCATAATCTCGGCAGTTTTTCCGCATGCTCTCTTCGCGAGTAATTCGCTTCCATTTCCCGTCACCGAAGCCATCTTCCCGGCTTCGCAACGTGGGAGATTCATTCCGGTGATGAAAACAGAGTTCAGCGACTAAGCCCTGGCGGTGCGGATTTTCTCGTGCGCGAATTCGGCGGCCAATATTGCGGCTATCAACAACGCACCCCGCTGGCGATTACTGCCGTTCCTCTACTGACGAGAGAAATGCGTTGACTACAATCCCATCGGTTCTCTACACTCCTTTTGTGGCTACCAAATTAGTTGCAATCATTTCTGTAATCGGTCTTGCCAGCACCTGTCTTGTGCAAGGTCAATCGCGCACCCCGGGTGAGTCGCCCGCTGCATCGCCTTCAACCGCCGAGTCGCCCGCGGCATCTCCGTCACCGAAGAAACCTCGTTCGCACAAGAAAGCTGAAGCTACCGCCGCTGCTTCATCGGCGACAGAGAGCACAGCAGCTGCGTCGGCTTCGCCAGCGGAAAAGCGCAGTGGCAAAAAAGCGAGAACTGAGACAGCAGCCAGTCCAGCAGCTGCGAGCCCAGCGCGCGCCACGACTGCGGCAGCGACCAGCGCGACGCCCGCAGCGGGCGGAGGGCACGGACTCGTGTGGGTTAACACGGACACGCACGTTTATCACAAAGAGGGGTCCAGGTTTTATGGCAAAACAAAAAATGGCAAATACGTGAGCGAAGCCGACGCGATCAAAGAAGGAGACAGAGCCGCGGCCAAGGAATACTAGGTCGAACGGGAAGTTAGTGCGGTGAGCTTTCGGCGAGGCGCGCTGCCTTGCATCGTAGTTTTCGATTGGTTTCCGTGAAGGCAATCATGCTTTCGACATTGCCGCTTGAATCCAAAATCCGAATCTCACCGGAGCAGCTCGCGCGGTTTTGCGCATAATTGATTGCCTGATAACAACTCCCGGATATCCGAATTGCGACTGCTCACTTCTCCCGTTTCTCCAGTTCGCGTTCGATCCGAGGGTCGGGAATAAACCAAAGGAGCGCAACCAGCACATAGAATCCGCCGGCAATCCATGAGTTCACGAACGCGAGCGGAATGGCGGCGAGGTAAAAAACCGGCGAAAGTTTCCCTTTCCAATCGCGGCCCACAGCCGCCCGGATGAGTGACTTGCGCCCTTCCTTGGCGATGATCGTGCGTTGCAAAATATAATAAGCGATCGCCGCCATCAGTAGAACGAAGCCATACACGGCAGTCGGCGTGGGCGCGAGATGGTTTTCCCCCATCCAGCCTGTGGTGAAGGGAAAGAGCGACAGCCAAAAAAGAAGGTGCAAG
>JBKOXU010000071.1:0-9295 GCA_046725095.1 Verrucomicrobiota bacterium | reverse complement strand
AGCGCGAAAGAACAGGAAAGCGTTCCAGCTCCGACGGAATAATCTAAATTAATAGCGAGCTTTCTTTCAGCGATACGCGATGCATCAACGCGCAGCTCGCGAATACGCTCGTCATTCGAGAGAGCCACTTCGCGCAAGATCAGGATTCTGTTCGCGTAGCTTGTCTGGGCGGCAACTTTCAACCACGTCTGGCCACCGACCAGTTGTAACTTCTCGATCTTTAACTGCCCGGGATTCCGCGGATCCAAATCAAGATCGACATGTTCCATCACGAAATCATGCGGACGATTTCGGACGATGACAGTTGCATCCACCAAATGCACTCGTTCCGGAAAGACATCGGGCAACGTAATTTTCTTTTTCGGGTTCGGCGGACGGGGCCTAAGCGGGGCCTTGGCCGGATTCAAGACAATTCGGGCTGAACGCACCTCCAGATTCTTGATTGAACTGAGCCCGTGTCGCAACGGACCGAACAAACCGTAATCGGCGTGCGCCAGATCGATATCGATCGATTCGACATCGCTCGGCCCGGTCGGGACGGCGTGGAGATTCCGCACCGTTAGGTTTGTGAAGACATTGCCCTCAAGGCGAAAATTAGCCTTCAGATTTTCTCTCGCAGCGTAATGCAACGCGATTTGTCGCCCGAGGGCTAACAGGAGTGGACGATGAACCAGCACAACGAGGGCCACGCATATAACAAACGCCGTCGCTACGCGACGCCACCCGCGCCGGTATGTCCTCCCATCTGCCTGACGGTCTTCGGCCACTAGAGCGAGTCTATTTCCACCCTAACAAAGAGCAAATGGCGCGATTGTGGCTTTGTGATTTGCTCTGTTTTCTGTTGAAAGCCGTAGCGCCGCGCCCCTGGGATTGGGGCAGTCGACAGGCCACCAGCGATCAGTCGTGTCCTTCGACCTGTAGTTGAACGTGGTGCACCATGGCCACCGCTGCGAGGAGAACGAGCGCCGCAACGATCTGGTGCGGGTAAAGACTCGCGTGAAAGAAGCCCCAGGTGATGCACACGGCGGCCAGCGTCTGCATCATTTCGAAATAGCCCGCCGTCGATGCGCGAGTGAGGCGAAGCCCTTCAAAATAAATCAGGAGCGGAATTCCCCCTGAGACCGAAGCGAGGAGAACCAGCAAGATGATCGCCGTTGCCGTGTGCGCCTGCGCAGCCGCCGGCCAGAGCGCGGCACCATGAAGTTTGCCGTAGGCGAGAAGAATCAACGTCATGCAGGTGAGCCCGACGACGATGCGCAAACTTGAGGCGAGTCGAAGCGACATGCCAATCATGATGCCGCGACCTGCAACCGTCGAGAGACCCCAGAAAAGCGCGCAAATGAGCGCAAATCCTGTCCCCCGGCTCAGCCCAGCGCGCTCAAACGAGACACCGATGAGCGTTGGATGTGCAACCGAAACGAAGATCCCGGCAAGGACCGCGATGCTGGCGTAAAGGAAGAAGCGAGCGGCCAGCCGGTCCCCGAAGATCAGGAATGCAGCCATCGTTGAGATAACCGGCTGAATATTCAGAATAACGTTCACGACGGTCGGATTGCCGTGTTTCAAGGCGAGCGTAAAGAAGATCGTGCCGACGGCCGAGCCAGCGAAGCCGGAGAAAACCAGGTATCCCCAAGTGCGCGCTTCGATTTTGAGAATCTCACCCAAGCGCGAAGCTAGAAGCGGCAGGAACATGATCAGGATGAGCACGTGCTCCCAAAAGACGATCACCTCGGCGTCAAACAGAGTGTTGAGTGGGATGCGCCACGCGCTCTCAGTGCCCCACAGTGCGGCGCCAAGACCAACAAGCCAGGGACCGTACGTCGCGCCGGTTGAACCGCGCCCTTCCATTCCGAAGCGTGTATCGTCGAGGGTGCATCGCGTCAATGCAGATGCTTTGTCCCGAAGCCGGACGACTTACTGGCCGAGTATCCGATCGCCGTGAATGCGGCGATTTAAACGCCGGTTCCAATTAGAGAGCAAAGAAAGGTCAAAGATGTATTGACGCCACAACAAATGGTATGGTAATTAGCTTGTTCACACTATGCGTTGCCCCAAGTGCGGGTCTCGTGATGACAAAGTCATCGATTCCCGTCAGTCGCGGGATAGTTCGAGCATCCGACGCCGCCGCGAATGTCTGAAATGCAAATATCGCTTTACCACCTACGAGGAAATCGAGCGCTCCGACCTGCGCGTGGTGAAACGTGACAGAACACATGAGCCATTTGATCGGCGCAAACTGGCCGCCAGCATTGCGAAAGCTTTTGAAAAACGCTCGACCAGTCTTCTCACGTTGGAAGAAATGGTGGATGAAATTATCCATGAACTTGAAACAGGCGGGCGCGAGGTTCCTTCTGCGATCATCGGCGGCAAAGTACTCGAGAAATTGCGCGGGATCGATGAGGTCGCGTATTTGCGTTATGCTTCGGTGCACCAGCGATTTGAGGATGTCGACCAATTTGTGGATGCCATTCATACACTTGGCCGCCGAATAAAACCGAATGCACTCCAGCGGGAACTGTTTCCGCCTGATATGACGCAAGGCGGTTCGGCTTCCGTCCCTACTCGATCGCGCGGTATCGCAACCAAGAAGAATCATGGTCGCGTTTAAGGAAGAATTTCCATATCTCCGCACAGATTCGGGGCAACTTTTCGAGTTCAATCGCGATTGGCTGCACGCTGCGATCACGCGGGCGGCCGATGAAGCCGGCTATCCGAGTTGGTGGCTGACCGATCACGTCACCGAGAGCATCGCGTTTTATCTGCACCTGCGGAATGACGAAGACGTGGTCGCCTTTAGCCAGCTATCGCAGACCGTGCGGTACGTCCTGAAAGTGATCGGCTACAAGGAAATCGTCCCGCACTTTGCGCCATCGCCGCCGCCCATTTCCATCTCGTTGCTGGACATCGCTTATGAAGCGGGCACGGGTTACGAACTCGCGTTTTTTGATCTTTTGGAAAAGCGAATTAACACGCTCGTTGAAACCGGCGTGGACGATCTGCAGCTTTGCTCGCTGCAAGCTTGTGTGAAACATCTTCGCGGCGTGAAAGCATGGACACGCGCGTGCGACGCCCTGCGCGAGGAAATTGTCTGCTTCGTTCGCGAAAAACTAACGTCGAATGGGAGCGTCACGCTGCTTAATTGTTCCTTGCGCTAATGCCCGCCCTTCGGAAGTTCTCCTCCCGGCCCAGGCACCTGCTCGCAAGTGCTGTCGGAGCACGCCGTCGCAGAGGCGGGTGAAATACCATGACGATTTTTGAAAAAATTATTGCGCGACAAATTCCGGCGAAAATCATCTGGGAAGACGACGACGCGGTCGCCTTTCACGACGTGAATCCGCAAGCGCCCGTGCATGTGCTCATCGTCCCCAAAAGGGTAGTGCCGCGTCTCGCGGACGCGACCGAACGCGACCGCCCGTTACTCGGGAAATTACTTCTTGTAGCGCGCGATCTCGCTCAGAAGCTCGATCTTTCCAGTGGTTACCGCGTCGTAATCAACAGCGGACCCGACGCAGGCGAGAGCGTGCCGCATTTGCATGTACATCTGCTTGGCAAACGCGCACTCGCCTGGCCACCCGGCTAAGCCGACGCTCATCCGGCAACTGAAGCGGAAGAGGACTCGCCAAGGGGCCAGAATCTCTTTATTGACGAACCAGCGCCCAGTCGATTCCGACGATGCGCTTGTCCGCAAAGCGTTTCAGCGACTTGGGAAACAGGAGATAAGTTGCGCCTTTTCTTTCTTTAAAACCTGCGAGTCCGAAATCTATTCCATTTTCGGTCTTTTGAATCGTCATGACTCGGTTGTTCTTGATTTGCGATTGTAAATGCCGATCGCCGGCCGGTTTTTGCCAAAGGGTGTAAACTTCCGGTTCACCACATTTTTCGACTACTTGCGAAAAGCGCGCCGTTTTTACTTTGAGGAGCTTCATTGGTAGGGCGCGACCGCCGGGCGCGCCGGGAACGGCCGAAAAAGCCCGCCAGAGAACTACGGCAAGGAGGATCAGACTACCGTTGCTGCATTCCTGCCCTGGCGGGGTTCGTAAGTCCTCAATCCATAGCCCCTGACGGAAAGAGAATTTTCCTGCAACATCGGCATGATGCAATCGCCTTTTGCAAAAAAGGAGCGGGACATTGACAAGCCATCACGCTTCTGGTTGCATCGACGCCGTGAAATGGCTGGCGCTGCTTTTGCTCTTGGTTTTTTTCGCCGCCGCGAACTCGTGCACTACGCTGGTTAATCGCCGCGATCTCTATAGCCCGGAGCCGGCGCCTGACTCGCTGGAAGCGGTGCGCCAGATGACGACGGTAATGACTACCACCACCAAGATACGCCGCGAAGAGATCGCACCTACCGAGTACTAAAAGGTGTCCTCCCTCCGATAGACCACACCCGCAACTTGCGACTTGGCGGTGAACCCAAGCGACCGGCTAGCCGAATGGCAGATTTGCCTTGATACGGGCGACATCCGTATCGTGGACACGCGCTGTCTTACCCAGGTGGCGTCTGCGTTTTGCATTCTTGGATGAAAGCAAATGCCGGCGCGAAGAGTGTGCTCTCAAGACCTTACCCCGGGCGGTGATCTTGAAGCGTTTTGCCACTGATTTACGTGTTTTGCTGCGAGCGATCTGTTTCGGCATAAGCCGCGAAAGATAGAGGAAATTGCAGTGGTGACAAGGGTCGATTTGTAGGACGCCTGTGTCAGACGCCCGCCCCATTTGGCGTCTCTCTGAGACGCCTTACAATTTCTTTGCAATTGAGAGTTGGAGGTTTGCTGAGCATTATTGCGCATGGAGAACACGCCTACGGAAAAGCCGCAAGTGGTGATAGTTGGAGCCGGGTTTGGTGGACTTGAGGCAGCTAAGAAGCTCGCTCGCGAAGACGTGCGCGTCACCGTGATCGATCGTACGAATTACCATCTCTTTCAGCCGCTACTTTATCAAGTTGCGACCGCCGCGCTGTCGCCGGCCGACATTGCTGCGCCAGTGCGCGCTGTGTTGAGCAAATACAAGAATGTGGAGGTAATCCTTGCCGAGGTGGAATCGGTGGATGTCGATGCCAAAAAAATAAGGACGACCGACTCGGAAATCGGTTATGACTTCCTGATTCTTGCCACTGGCGCGCGGCACTCCTATTTCGGGCATAACGAATGGGAAAAATTGGCGCCGGGATTGAAAAGTCTTGAGGACGCGGTCGAGCTGCGGCGCCGCCTCCTCATGGCATTCGAATACGCGGAGAAGATCACCGACGAAGCAGCGCGCAAGGCCGCGATGACGTTTGTAATCATTGGCGGTGGACCGACCGGGGTGGAAATGGCAGGCGCAATCGCAGAAATTGCGCGCTATACGTTGGCCAAAGATTTTCGCCATATCGATCCATCCCAGACGCGCGTGATTCTCATCGAGGGCGAGTCGCGCTTGCTGGCGGCCTTTCCAGAAGATTTATCGGCGAGCGCGTTGAAACAACTGGTCGATCTCGGCGTGGAAGTGCGCACAGGCGTCCGCGCGACCGCTCTCACTGAAGCCGGAGTGCAGGTAGGCGACGAATTTATTCCATGCCGCGTTAAAATCTGGGCTGCGGGTAACAACGCGTCATTCGTTGGAAAAACACTCGGCGCACCGGTCGATCGCGTCGGCCGTGTCATCGTTAACGACGACCTCACGATTCCCGCACACCCTGAGGTCCAGGTGATTGGCGATCTGGCAAATTTTTCGCATCAGACTGGACAGCCCTTACCGGGGGTTTCACCAGTCGCCATGCAGCAGGGGCGTCACGCCGCGCGCAACATTTTGGCGATGATCGCCGGGCGCAAACCGCAGCGTTTCGACTATTGGGACAAAGGAAGCATGGCCACGATTGGGCGGAACAAAGCAGTCGCGGATTTAAATATCGTGCATCTGAGCGGGCTTCCGGCGTGGCTCGTCTGGCTGTTTGTCCACATTATTTTTCTAGTCGGCTTTCGCAACCGCCTCGCAGTGCTTTTCCAATGGGCCTGGGCGTATTTTACGTTCAACAAGGGCGCGCGTTTGATCACGCGGAATTTTCAATCTGAAACGCGCCCGCCGGCGTAAAATCTTCTGATGAACAGAAACGACAGATATGTGCCGTAGGGAAGCTGTTAGCTTCCCCTACAGTTGGCAAATTCGATGAGGCGCGATCTAAAGTCAGTAGCGCTTCCGCAGATCGTGGTTCGCAATTTGCAACGAACTGTTCCGGTTAACATTGGCGATCTTGAAAGATTCGGCGTGAAAGCGCTGCGCGCGTGTCTGCGACTTTGCCAGCGGAAACCGACGGATCTAACCAGGTTGAGTGAGATTTTCGTTTTGCTTGTCTCGGACCGTCGAATGGCGTCGTTGCATCGGCAATTCCTCAATCAAACGGGACCTACGGACGTGCTGACGTTTCAACATGGCGAAATCTTTATCAGCGTTGAAACAGCGCGAACGCACGCTCGCGCGTTCGGAAATTCGCTCGCACGCGAACTTCGATTGTACATCGTGCATGGCCTTTTGCATTTGCACGGTTTCGACGATCGCAACAGGATTGACGACCGTAAGATGGAGAGGATGCAAAAACGAATTCTTACAGCCACGAATGAAGAGAGAGAGACTCAATCTCAATCGCACCCGCACGTTTGAACTGAAGGTGACCTATGTTAGCCTTTTTGAATATGAGTGCGGAGCCACTTTGGCGAGGAGGTGGCGATGGATAAAAGCGCAGAGATCACCACGTTCCCTATTTGGAAAAATGCGGGACCTTCGACAATTGATAAACCCACCATCGAGAAAGAGACTCGTTCGGAAGAAGATCTTGACCTTCCATGGCAAGTGGTCGTGCACAACGATCCCGTGAATCTAATGAGCTACGTGACCATGGTTTTCCAGCGCGTCTTCGGCTATCCGCGTGAGAAAGCGGAAAGACACATGCTGGAGGTGCACCATAAAGGCCGCTCGATCTTGTGGAGCGGCATGCGTGAGCGGGCGGAACTTTATGTGCAGCAGTTGCACGGCTATCTCTTGCTCGCCACGCTCGAAAAGGCTGGCTGATATGGAAATTTGCCGACGCAACGATGAGATCGAGATCTCCGAGCTAGATCCATTTCTCGCCGAACTTCTTCGGCAAATCCCAGCGAGCGCAAACCCAGAAGGTGTGCCAGCCGCCGAAGAACGCATCTTTAGCCCGCCAACGAATGGGAAAGAAACGGAGATTTGCGCGGAATGGAAACTTTATGTTGAACCTGAGTTGCGGCGCCTCTTTCAGACAGCAACGGAAACAGTGGCAGTGGACCTGGAACAGCTAAATGGCAACGAAAAAACATTCGGTAATCGGACCCTGCGCATTCCTTCGAAACATGCGGACGCCTGGTTGAGTGCGCTTAATCAGGCCCGGCTGGTCATTGCCGCAAAATATCACTTCACCGATGGCGAGTTGAGCGACCAGTTTCGTTCACCGATCGGATCGCGCCGTGACTTGAGCTTATTTCAGGTAAACTTCTATGGCTTTCTGCAAGAATTTATCCTGCGCGAATCGGGCGGTTGGGCGCAAGGGCCAAGGTCGGGTGGCTAGGCTCCCTTCCGCGCTCGCACCATCGCCATAAGCCGTTCCTTCAGTGCGGCTGAAGACTTCGCTGGCCGCAAGCTAAGGGCAAAGGCTTCATGCAAACCATAACATTCCGTGATGAAGTCTTCGGCCTTTTTACCGAATTTTGCGCGTGCCCTCTCGAATTCTTCCTGCTCGTCCGGATCTAGTGCACCAATGACATAGAGCCGCGATTGGTTCTGGAATTGCTCAAAGCTCATCTCTCAGCTCCTTGAGGCCGTCATAGATTTTTTTTAATCCTAATTCAAGCCGGGTTTTCACTGTGCCCAACGGTGTATTCGTTTTTGCGGCGATTTCGCGCTGGCTCATGCCTTGAAAAAATGCGAGATCGATTGCCTGCTGCTGGGCTGGTGGAAGTCCGTCAATCACCTTGCGCATGAGAAGCCGCGTGTCTCCCAATACGATTGCTTCTTCGGTCGCGTTATGCACCCAGGCATCAGGTTGCTGTTCAGTTTCGTTTTGCAACCGCTCCTCCGCGCGGGCATAAGCCTGTTTCTTGCGCAAACCATCAATCGCCCGCCGCCGCGCCAGGGTTACCATCCAGCCAAGCGGCTTGCCTTTTTGGGCAGAAAAATTCTTCGCCTGATTCCAAATCTCCATAAAGATTTCCTGCAAGAGATCGTCGGCCTCGGCTTCGTTGTGGACCACGCGTAGAATAAGCGCTTTCAAAATGCCATTGTATCGATCGTAGAGTTGGGCAAGCGCATCTGGGTCCTCGGCCTGGATCGCTTGCATTAAATCCAGATCACTTGGTGCTCCCGGTTCAAGTGGCGGTGAAACCGAGAGCTGTCGCGCTTGCGGTTTCCCGGCGCGCGCTCGTTTCTTTGTCGTTGGTGTTGCGGCCCGCGTACGGCCCCCGGTTCTCGGTTTTGCGGCCCGGGCACGTTTCTTGGCTGTGCGATGCATGAAAGGGAATCAGGTTGGATCGCCCAAGGGGAGATCGTCAACCCCGAAAGCTTTCGGGGTCAAATTGCAAGTGGCATCGGGTGAATCAGGAACGAACTCATCGTTCGTCTTTTATTCTGCGCAGACGGCTTCGTTCACCGGTTTCCAGGCGCAGCCCAGAGAACGCAAATTGGTGAATTTCCATTCGCACCCGATGATAAATTCTCGACTGTGCGACAGCAGCGCTAATACACTCCGGCAAATAACGTGGGTTGGCTCCCGAAAGCTATCGGAGTCGCGGCCGCCAGAATGATTTCATAGGTGTAAATTCCAAGGGCAAAGTTCGGGATCGTCGTGCAATGCTGGCGGACGTGAAGAGTGATAAAGACACGTATATCTCGACGAAGGCCGAGAAACTCGATCTGCATATGTGCGGCGCCGGCGTTGCAGTTGTCGTGGGGATGGCCAAACAAAAAGGCACGGGGAAAGATGGCAAGGCATTTGATCGCACGCATCGCTTTACCGACACCTGGATGGATCGAGGGGGCAACTGGCAATGCATAACCAGCCAAGTAACTCTCGTAGGGAACCGCTAGACATTCTTCCGTCGAAGGTAGCACATTGAATTTGACTTGATCTCGACAGCTTTCGGGATCGGCTTCCGCGAATCCGTGCGTTGCACAGCACGCCTTGTGCGGCAAAGGTTAGCGACATGGCAGCAAACGATCGCGAAACAATTGTCGATCCGCTCTGGTACAAGGACGCGGTCATTTACGAGCTGCACGTCAAGACCTTCTGCGACAGCGACGGCGACGG
>JBKOXU010000091.1:0-10052 GCA_046725095.1 Verrucomicrobiota bacterium | reverse complement strand
TGTCCTAATCATTAACCTGATTCAAGGCAGACGATCACTCTGAACATAGGTGCACCGATCTTTCTCCTGTGAAAAAGCAACACCGCTCACCGCGGATCAAGCACGTCTCCTGGGGGCGACTCGAGGTGGAAGGGGAAGCTGCGTCTTACAAGGATGCAAAGCTTTTCCTGGCGGAGCGCGTGAATGGAACTGGCGGGAGACGGGACCGGGCACTCGCCGGGTATTCAGCCGGCCGATGTGCAGGAGTTACTCGATCACAACGCGAAAATCGTCGTGCTCTCACGAGGAATGAAGGAATGCCTCCACGTTCCACGCGAGACGTTGGATTTCTTGAAGGAAAGTGGCGTGGCAGCGCACGTGCTGCCTACCGCCGAGGCAGTCCAGCTCTACAACGAACTCGCGGAGAAAGAGCCGGTGGGCGGACTCTTCCATACGACGTGCTGAAAATCTGCTGCCAATTGCCATCAGCCTGGATTCAACTCTCGAATTGTGTCTGACAGTTCTGCGGCAAGCCGCTCGCGATTGTCCGGGCGAACCTCGAGTAGCGTCACATCAGAACGCGATTTGATCGCTTGAGTAAATGGCAGCGATCGCGCGAAGATTGTCGCGAGTAGCGGGACTTGGCTGTCGAGCGCATCCTTTACTGCTTCGCGAAAAATAGGCGAGCGGATTTCCATCGGACCGATTTCATCGATCACTACAAGCCGCTGCGCCTGGATCGCCCGATGAACCGCGCCGACGCCGATTCTTTCCAACGCCGAAAGATCGAGACCGTATTTTCCTACGCGACTGCGCGTTTTGAAATCAACGTGGGCGAATAAGAGCTCCTCGCCATCAAGCGTCACGATCTTGAATCCGGCGCGCGTGCCACCGTCGCGGATTTCCTCGGTATAAAATCCGCCAGCGCCTCGCGGCAGATTATTTACCACCCGCTTGATCAACGTCGTCTTGCCGCAGCCGGGACGACCCGTGAGCAGAACTTTTTCGGTCACTAGGCGCGGCAACATCGAGCAACTCCGGCATCGGGCTCCATACGATTTAATTCAGAACGGTCTCATGGACAATGTGCGACGTCGCGTCGGATTTCGACGCGCGCGCACGTCTTGAAGATTGGATATTGAAGCTTGGAATTCGGAGCTTACTGAGGTTTATGTCCGCGCAATCAGTTGAGACATTTATACGGTTGTTGAAAAAGTCGCCGTCCACCGCGGTCTTTAATCCTTGGTGGCAGGTGGATAGAGAAAATGACATTGGCCGGAATGCGCCGGGCATCCGGAGAAGACAGTTACGCGCTTATCTCCGAGAGCGGCTTGGCAAGGTGCGACTTGCAGTGATTGGTGAAGCAGTTGGCTACCGCGGCGGTCACTTCACCGGAATTCCCATGACGTCCGAGCGAATCCTGCTCGGAAAAAAGAAGGACGACGGGATTGAGCCGGCGCAGGTCTTTTCCAGCATCACACCGCGCCGCACAAGCAAACCTCAAGTATGCCGTGAGGGTTTTTCTGAGCCTACGGCAACTATTGTCTGGAGCACTCTGCTGCAGCTTGGGTTGTCGCCGGAGCAATTCGTCCTCTGGAACGCATTTCCGTGGCATTCATTTGATTCGCGCCGCGGCGTGTTGAGTAATCGGACGCCGACCAGGAAAGAGCGAGCCACCGGCCTGTCGGTGCTCAGAGCTTTCCTCGAGCTGTTTCCATGCGATGAAATTGTCACGCTTGGTAACGTCGCAGCGTTACATCTTGAGGAATTGCATGCAAACGTACACCGAGTCCGCCATCCCGCATCCGGCGGAGCCAAACTTTTCCGCCAGCAAATCGTCAAGATTGTGGAGGAGATGGGAAGCTAGATATCAAGGAACGATGGTCGCTGTCACCGAGGATGTTTAGGAAAGCGCCACCCCTTGCTTCTTGGCCAAACGCAATAGCACCGCTTTCACAGTGTCGGCAACTGCGCTGCTTGCTGAAATCTTGAACAATTCACGCTCTAATTCTGACGGCGGCTCGTAAGCAGCGCTCAATTTCTCAAAGTCCTCAAGACGCGCATCTGAGATCTCGTCGGCGATATCGTCTCGTGCTTTCAACCTCCGCTTGATTCGGCCAGGATCGAGATCGAGTTCGACAACCCGCAAATGAACGCCCGCTTGAGCGCATGCGTTGCGCAACAATTTCCGGTTCGCCCGGCTCGAAAAGGTTGCATCGAGCACAACGCCATTGTGGGCTTCGAGCCCGGCGAGCCCATGTTCTACAAGCTTCTTGTAAGTTTGTTCGGTCATCTGCTCAGAATACACCTCGTCGCGCAACTCCGGCGCAGTCCGTTCGGTCAGCGGCAAGCCGGCCAGTGTTTTGCGAATTTCGTCAGAGGAGAAGACTGGACAGTCTAATTCGCTGGCGAGTTGCTTCGCGACAGTGGTCTTGCCGGTGCCAACCCGGCCCATTATGACTAGAACAAGCGGCTCCAAGCCGCTCACTGCATATTGCAGCGCAAGACGAAAATAGCGCGTCGCCTGTTGCACGTGCTTTTCCGGTTTCAATGTCTCGGGTTCAATCGCCTGAATGCTTTCCACCTTCCCGCGCACAAAAGCTCGATAGCACTTGTAGAAGTTCGCGGCTTTCAGCATCCCAGCGTCGCCAAATTCGCGCGCGGCGTTTCGGAGAAGCAGATTTCCCAGGTCGCGTCTACCTGCGAAATCGAAATCCATCGCCAGAAACGCCAGATCGTTTGCGATGTCGATGAACCGGAACCGGTCATTGAATTCGATGCAGTCGAAGATGGTCGTCGCTTCCGGAGTGAGATGGATGTGGTCGAGACGCAAATCGCCGTGGCAATCGAGAATCCGGTGCTGCTGAATTCGTTCGCGGAACAGGTTTTTATTCGCGACGTAAAATTGATTTGTGTAGTGGCGAACCGCTTCGAAAGCGGCCGGAGAAATCGTCTGGCCAACAAATGGTTTCACCTGGGCGAAATTCTCGTTTGTGCTGATCTTCATTTTTTCGCGTGTTCCCCATTGCTCGATTTCCGGAATCGGTGTTTCCGATTCGTAAAAGCGCTTCAGACACGAAATCACACGATCGATTTCTTTTTCGCCAACCAGATCCTTCTCCAGCAACTCATTCAGGAACCAACCGTGCGGCAATTCGCGCATCTTCACGCTGTAGTCGGCCACGCCCGCATCGCTACGCGAAGGCGTTGCGGTCAGGGCAATGTCGCTCCGCCCCGGCGGGGCGTTAAAGGAAAAACCGGATGCGGTTTTGTAAATGGGAGCAACTCCCAGATAGATTTCCGGTGCAAGCCGGCGATTCAGTTCAACCTCGCGCTGGCAAAAATGACGGCGTTTTTCGAGCGTGCTGAAATCAAGAAAGCCGAGATTCAGCGGCTTCTTTAGTTTGAAAACAAACGGAGACGCGATGAACACCCACGAAATGTGGGTTTGAATTGCGCGCACTTCCGTCGGCTGATGTGGATATGAAGCGGGCGATTCAAGAAACGAAAGCAACTGCCCTTGACGCCGAGAACTGTCCACTAGCTATTCTCGAGCCACAAAAGGAGGGCGATCAATCGAAATCCCTCACTCACGCCAAAGCGCAGGAGCTCTCGCCAAAGGTCGAGCGCACAGTTTCTGCGTCTGCCGAGCACACGCCGCCGGCATGTTCATCTCGGCAGCTTGCCGGGGGATGCCGCGCGCGACCCGCAGGGGAGCGTCAGATAGATGTTGCCGGCAAGCCGCCGGCAACTACAGGCTCCCGCAATGGCGGGATGCTCCCCGGATACAAACGCCGCCGCGCGCGCGCCGGTTCGTGCAATGAACGTGGACCTCTATGTCGGGAAAGCGCTTCTCGGAGTAGCTAATTCTACCTTGAGCAAGCCGCCACCTCTCGCGCGAGCGCTTGGCTGGCATTTCCACTCAGGATGAGAAATCGGGACGCATCATCTTTAGTCCGGCTCAGGAGCTCGCCGAAGATTCGGCTATAAACAAGAAAGCCGCTCCGGATAACTCCGAAGCGGCTTTAGGTTAATTGAATGACCTGCAAGGTCGTCTATTAGTTGTTCTTCTTAGTCAAGCCACCTGCCGGTCGTGCGCAGGCTCTCGAAGTTCTCGAGGAAGCTCGGCTCAACCGGTGTGCCATCGGTCTTCAAAGGAAGGGCGAGGAACTGATCGGTAGCGATGCCACCGTCCGTCGGGTCCTCGATCACCGGGCAAATCGCATAACGCAGCGGATCGCTATCGGGGCGGGTCGTGAGAGTGATGTAACCTTTGCTCAGCAGGCTGTCGATGTCGCTCGTGGTGGCAATAATAGGTGTGCCATCGAAAGACTTACTGTTTTTCCTAGCCAGCGAGTTCAAGAATTTCTTACCTGCGCGGGTATTCAATGCCTTGGGTGTGAAATTTACCCACTTATGGATCCAGAGACCGAGCGGATCAGCACCGAAGTAACCATTACGCATATCGAGCAACGATGACTGACGGAAGGTGAAGCCAATCGGGTCAGTGCCTGCCTGCGGGAACAGATACTCCGTGAAGCTATCGGCGATCGCGCGCGCTTCCTGACCGGCCGCATCGGCCGTGAAAGCATCAGCGCTGATCCCACCAAGAACCGTGAAGTAATTGATGTTGCCGCTGTGATCGTAAGCGGAGAGCGTGAGCAGAGCACGCACATCTCTTTGGAAAGAGAAGATGGGGGTGTCGTTGACGGCGATGCCCGTGCCGGCCTCCATACGCCCGCTGATTAGCGAGGGATTGACGCCGTTCTCGAGGTAATAGGCGTCGGTAAAGTCATAAAGCCGATCCTCGACATCGGCTTTGGCGAACGACGGCGCTGCAAGCAGTGCCATCACAACGAATGGTATTAGCTTTTCCATGGTGACACTGGTAAGCGCAGCGTCACTTGCGTGCTAACACTCAAAGGTTTCTCGGTTGTAACCTTTGCTTGGTCCCAAACTCGACTTCAAAACGAGCCTGACTCTGCCGGGTCACCGACCCCGGCTAAGGGAACTTATTCTTTCGGCGGCTCGCTCTTCTTAAATGGCGCAAACAAATCGATCGGAACTGGAAGAAAAGTCGTGGTGTTATGCTCACTGGAAATTTCGCGCATGGTTTGCAGGAAACGCAGTTGCAGTGCAATCGGCTCCTTGCTCATCATCGCGGCGGCCTGCACCATTTTTTCCGCGGCCTGAAATTCGCCTTCAGCGTTGACGACCTTGGCGCGACGCTCGCGCTCGGCTTCGGCCTGCTTGGCCATGGCGCGCTTCATGGTGTCGGGCAGGACGACGTCCTTTACCTCGACGGCGGTGACCTTCACGCCCCATGGCTCGGTTTGTTTGTCGATGATGTCCTGTAGCGTTTGGTTGATCGACTCGCGCTGCGAAAGCAAGTCATCAAGCGGGGCCTGGCCGAGCACGCTGCGCAGCGTGGTCTGGGCGATCAGCGAGGTTGCTTTGAGAAAGTTTTCTACTTTCACGACCGCCGCTTGCGGATCAACCACGCGGAAATAAACAACCGCATCGACCGTTACCGGCACGTTGTCGCGCGTCATTACCTCCTGTCGCTCGACGCTGATGGTCACGACGCGCAAATCCATTCGCACCATGCGATCGACGATCGGGATGAGGAATATCAACCCTGGACCCTTTGCGCCGAGCAATTTTCCCAGACGGAAGATAACTCCGCGCTCGTATTCGCGCAGGATGCGGATGGCCTGCGGTAGGATAATGATCGCAAGAATGATGAGCGGTATGGCCCAACTAATTAATTTCGGAAGTGCTTCGAGAAATGGCATGGCTTTATTCTCCTTTGCTCTTTAGTTTCAACCGGGATTGCCAAGTATGCCAGCGCCGATGGTGTTTCCGACGCAGAGGGCGATTCCGTGGATCAAGCCCGCCCCCTATCTGTAGGCGGGCAAATCAGAACCGCACCTTCACGCCTCCATACGCTGCGCGCCCAAGGGCGGGAAAGCCGAAAACCTCGGCATAATGTTCGTTCGTCAGGTTGTCGATCCGACCGAAGATCGAAAGGTGCGCGTTCACTTCGTATTCCGCTGCAACGTTAACGAAGTTGTAATCTTCGATGTCGAAATTTGGTCCGCCGAAATTCAATTCTTCGCGCGCGTTCACGAACTTTGCTTCCACAGTCGTGCGCAATTTCTTGGACCAAAGGTATGACCCCGAAATGTAAAGTTCGTTGCGCGGCCGGCGCGGAAGACGCGCGCCCTGCAGCTGCGAGATGTCTGCGGAGGAAGTTTTCTCTGCGTCCAGATAGGTATAGCTCGCCATGAAAATGAGATCGGCAATCGGTTGCACGCGTAATTCCGCTTCCAATCCTTGCGTCTGCGCTGCGCCGAGATTGAGCGTCTCAAAAAGTCCGTTGAAGCCGATGACATTCGACAAGTCGTTGTGAAAGTAGGTCGCGCCAACGACGATGCTCCCGCCAGCGCGGGACCAAAGCTGCTGCCTGACACCGATGTCCCAGCCAAGATCTCGCTCCGGTTTTAGTCCGAAGTTATTCCCGAAGATCTTGTCCTGACTGCTGGGGGGACTAAATCCGGTCGCAACGCTCGAATGCAACGTTGTGTTTGTCTTGTCGATCTTGTAACTCCCCGCAAAGCGATAAGTCCAAACACCACCGAACTGATTAAAGTGATCAAAACGCCCGCCGGCAACGAAGATCAAGTTTTCAATTGGCGTTGCTGTCGCTTGCAGAAAGCCGGCGATCTCCTCTGTGTGATCACTCACGAAGGTTGGTTGCGGTCCGAAAATTTGGGTAACGAACGGGCGCTCCTGCCCTGCATTGACGCGGCTATAAAAGAATCCGCTCGTTAGTGTGAGCCACGAAGTTGGACGCAAATCGTTCTGATAATCGATTTGTGTCCGTTCAAATAACGCACGGGTGGGACCGAGAAATCCATCCTGATTCGGATCGTTCAGTTGCCGTTCGTGATCGTAACTGAAAATGAACTTGTGTTCCCACCAGTCGGTTGCTCTCCAATGGAGATGCGGCGCAATAAGCCAGCGTTCCGTCAGGAAATTGTCGACTGGTTTCGGATCAAAGATCGTGTTCGGGAGACCAATGTCGCTGAGTGAATACGTAAATAAACCGCTGATGCGCAATTGGCCGTTCGGCGACCAGCCGATATTCGCGATCCCAGCAGTGTTGCGATATTGATTATTCGGACGTGCGTTGTCGGTGTCGAGCCGGCTGGCGCCGATTGAATAATCGAAGTTGTCGATCTTGCCTTCGCTTTCCAGAGCTTCGCGGAAGGTATCGTAGGAGCCACCTTCGGAGCTCGAGGTAATGGTAGGCGTTCCTTCGCCTTGTTTCGTAAAGATTTGGATTACGCCAGCCAGGGCGCGCGGGCCATACAAAGTGCTTTGTGGCCCCCGGACAACCTCGATCCTGTCGATGTCGTCCGTGGTCAGATCGGCGAAATTGAATGCACCTTGCAAACCTTGATTAATCGGAACGCCGTCGAGCAAAACCTGCGTATGCTCGCTGCGCAGTCCGCGCGTGAAGACGGACGTCAGTTGTCCAGCCGTCCCCGTCTGCACAACAGATAATCCAGGCACTTCACGCAGTGCGTCGCCTACGCGCTCGATTTGTTTCTGTTCAATATCTTGCGACGTGATCACGCTCACGCTGGCAGGCGATTCTTCTTCGGGAATTTCGGTGCGCGTAGCGCTAACGATCACCGCCTCGGCCGTCGCTTCGCTGGGCGACGGTGTGGGCCATGGTTCCTGCGCGCGACTGGTGATTGGCGCAAGTGTTAACCAGATTCCAGCGAGCCAAAGCCCGCAGCCATTTTGCTTCCACATAACAAGTTTTCCTCCATTTTTGAGAGGCGGACTTGTTTGGCGGAGCCGCATGGTCCACGACTCTCATTCTTCTTTTTGCGAAGAAGTTTTTTCGCGCACCGCACACGCGGGCACGAATGAGGTAGACCGGACAAATATTCTGGCTTCTGGCTTATGGTCCGGCAGCCGCCGAACGCACCTTCTTCCCGCCTTCACCCCCGAAAGGTTTTCGAGGATTGGCCCATAGGGAAGTCGTATCCAGTTACAGCAGCGCAACTGCTCCCGATTTACACGGGATTTCTTGCGCCGATCCACTTTTTCAAGCTCGCAAAGAACTGATTCCAGAACTAGCGGCTTGCGCTCGGCAGTTCAAGATTTATTTAATCAACGCTCAGGAAACTTGCCGTGCCTTCGCCTAATGCTTTGCCCAACTTCGTCATCACTGGTGGCGCCGGTTTCATCGGTTCCAATCTCACGCTCGCTTTGCAGGAAAAATTTCCAGATGCGCGTTTCACGGTGATTGATGATTTTCGCTCCGGCGATTTCAAGAACCTCGCTGGATATCGTGGAGATTTCGTTGCCCAGAACCTCGCCACACTCGATTGGCGCGAGCAATTCGGCGATGAAAAGTTCGACGCAATTTTTCACCTTGCGTCAATCACCGATACAACCAACCACGACCAGTTCGAACAGGTTCATGACAACGTCGAAAGTTTTCGCCGGATTTTGAGGTTTGCGCGACCAACGAAGACGAGAATCATCTACGCGTCGTCTGCATCGATCTATGGCGCCGCCGCTAAAGCCAGTATGGAATCAAACGGCGCCGCGCCGGCGAACGTTTACTCGTTTTCAAAAGTGATCATGGACAATATCGCAATGCGCGAAGCGAACGAGTCGCCCGACTGGATCATCATTGGACTGCGTTACTTCAACGTTTACGGACCGCGCGAAGCGCACAAGGGCGTCCCGGCAAGCATGATTTACCATCTCTCGAAACAGATGAAAGCGGGACAACGACCGCGAATTTTCAAACATGGCGAGCAAAAACGCGATTTCGTTTACGTGAAGGACGTTGTCGAAGGCAGCATCCTCGCTCTCGAAGCCTCGGAAAGTGGTATTTACAATCTCGGCTGCGGTCAGGCGCGCTCATTTAATGAGCTCATCGATATTTTAAACAAGTGCCTTGGCACAAATTTCCAGCCCGATTACATCGATAATCCACACGCACATTATCAAAACTTCACGCAGGCAGATTTGGATAAAGCCCGAAGAGCCCTCGGGTACGAGCCGCAATTTTCGCTCGAGGAAGGGGTGCGAGATTACATGCAGTGGTTGTACGGAGGTCAGGCTTCCTAGCCTGACCCGGCCGATGGGCATCTTGCCTGTCGGATTTGCCCGCCAAAGTCTTGGCAGGCTCGGAAGCCCGCCCGCCGAGACAGGCTGGAAGCCTATCTTCCTTCGGTCCGCGCATTACTTCACCCAGGCAGATCTCACAAACGCGCAACGTGCGGATTACATGCAGTGGTTGTACCGGTAGCGCGCTGATTTTTGGAGTGCGGCGACATGTCGCCGCTTTCAAAGCGCGGACGTGTCCGCGCACTGCAAAGTTACCCTTCCCAGAAAAATTTGGTCGGGCGGTGAATTTCGGGAGGCAGGCTTTTGTGGACCGGACAATTGAGCGCGGTTTGCTCCAGCACTTCGCGCTGCGGATGATCCTTTGGCAAGGGGATATGAACCTCGGAGGGCAATCCAACAATCCGACGCGGTGGGTCCTTCGACATCTCCTTTTGCACGGACAGAGTCATTCCGCGCAGATCGATACCGAGTTCCTGAGCTTTAATTCCCATCGTCGTACTCATGCAAGTGCCAAGGGCCGTGGCCACGAGGTCTGTGGGTGAAAATGCTTCGCCCTTACCTTTGTTATCGGTCGGCGCGTCGGTGGAGAGTTTCGATTCCGACGGGCCGTGCGTCGCGTCGCAGTGCAGATCGCCAGCGTATTCGATCGAGATATTGACCATGACTGAGTATGCGACGCATCGCGCTCTTTGTCATGTCGAGCAAGGTCTCCGCTGCCGCGGGATGAATAACGAGGTTCCAATCGTTCAAGGGCGTTGACCATTTCTGGTTATTTGAGCTTTATCATTTCCGATCATCGGGGTCTGTTCAACGCTCGTTGTTCGTTGCGCGGGTTCGTCGCAAGAGATTCGGGTAAGATCGCGTGCGCGAGCGCTGGGATGACAACCGAGCTCTTCGCTTCATTCGAAACTGAG
>JBKOXU010000082.1:0-5321 GCA_046725095.1 Verrucomicrobiota bacterium | reverse complement strand
CGCGACTGAAGGCGCAGATGTCGATCTCCATTCCGAAGTTTTTCCTTTGTTCAAAAAGCTCGGCCTGCCGACCCACGAGCATTGGTGGCTGGCCGATTCGGTTGAAAAAATTCTGGATGCAATTCGCAAACTCGACCGCGTTCGAAAAGATTTCCGCTACGAAACTGACGGTGCAGTGATCAAAGTCGATGCGCTGGTGCAACGCGAGCGGCTCGGTTTCACCGCCAAATCGCCGCGATGGGCGATTGCATACAAATACGCAGCGGAACGAGTTGAAACAAAGTTGCTCGATATCAAGGTCCAAGTCGGGCGAACCGGAATCCTGACGCCAGTAGCGGTGCTCGAGCCCGTCGTCGTGAGCGGCAGCACCGTCTCCCGCGCGACCTTGCACAATGAAGACGAGATCAAACGCAAAGATATCCGAATCGGCGATATGGTGGTGATCGAAAAAGCCGGCGAAGTGATTCCGGCAGTGGTCGAGGTCGTGAAATCCAAACGGCCCCAAGGAGCAAAGACTTTCGATTTCTTCAAACACATTCACGGCAAGTGTCCAGTCTGCGGCGGATCCATCCGCCGCGATCCGCAGTTCGTCGCCTGGCGTTGCGAGAATCTTCAGTGCCCCGCACAGGCGACGCGACGCGTCGAATTTTTTGCAGCGCGCGGCGCGCTCGACATCGAAAGCGTTGGCGGCGTTGTGGCGGACAAACTGGTCGAGCGCGGACTGGTGCGTGAGCCGCTCGATCTGTTTGAACTAAAGACCGAGCAACTCGCTAAATTGAATCTCGGGACGGAAGAAATGCCGCGCATTTTCGGCGAGAAAAATGCGACCAAAGCCATTCACGCGATCGAGCGAGCGCGAACCTTGCCGCTTTCACGCTGGCTTTTTGCTCTGGCGATTCCGGACGTCGGCAAGACCACGGCAACGCAGGTCGCTCGTTTTCACGATACAATCGAGAGCGTCGCACAATCGCAATTGCTCCGCGACGTTTTGGATTACCACGAAAAACGCGGACAAAAAGACGATGCGCAACAAATCGCAGAGCGGCTAATCAAATCTGGTTTTGCAAAGCGATCGAAAAGCAAAGCCGAAAAAGAGCGCGGGATCGTCACCGAGACAGGCCCGGTGGTCGCACGAAGCGTTCTCGATTTCTTCGCATCCGCGATCGGAAAAAGAATTCTGCAACGTCTAAAGCAATTGGGAATTCAACCGAAGAGTGAAAAAGTCTCGGCCAAAAAAGCAGAAGAGCTGCCGCTGGCTGGAAAAACGTTTGTGCTGACCGGAACCCTGCCTTCGATGACACGGGAGGAAGCCACTGGGAAAATCGAGGCGCTCGGCGGGCACGTGACCAGCAGCGTTAGTAAGAAGACCGACTACGTACTGGCAGGCGCGGAGCCGGGCAGCAAGTTGGATAAGGCGAGAGAACTCGGTGTTCGGATTATCGATGACGCACAGTTTCGAAAAATACTGTAGGCGGTACTATAGAGTTCGGAACACTGCTCGGCTAGCGGCGTTGCGCGGTGCAAATTTCAACAGACCAGAGGCAGAATGGCCAAATGCCTTGCCGGCCGCAGGCTGTGTTCCAGTCGCTCTACGGCGTGCGCTGCGCCTCGGAATCGAGCTTGAGCGGAATGGCCCGATTGATGGTAGGGGAAGCGACTAACGGCCTGCGTTCACTGGCTGGATGAAGTTCGGCCTGCACATTAAATGTGAGTTTTTGGTCCCCGCGCACCACGGTAATCGGGACGGTGTCGCCAGCAGTAATAAAAAACGAAGCATCCAGCACATCTTCCGGTTGAGTTACTTTGGTTCGTCCTACCTGCAGGAGAATGTCGCCGGGTTTTATTCCCGAATTGGCCGCCGGGGTGCCCTCCATGATCTGGGTCATTTCCGCTCGCGAACCCTCCACCGGCGCAGGCGCCTCGGAAACATTGATCCCGACCCAACCGTGCCGGGCCTCGCCGAAACGGACGAAATCGATGCGGATTTTCTCCGCCGCTTCGATTGGGACGGCGTAACACGAAGAGTTGTTTTCGAGACTGCTAACTACGATGCCAACCACCTCCCCTTTCATGTTTAAGAGGGGTGCGCCCGCTTCTCCGCGCTGCGTTGGCAGGTTGACACGCACGTGAGTAGTCGAAAAGTAGCGGCCGAGATATTTCCGATCAAAGCCCGCGACCATTCCAAAACTCGGTGTCTTCGGCAAATCCAGGGGATAACCAATCGAGACGACAGGCGTTGCCACCTCCAGCTCCTCGGATTTTCCAATCGGCAACGCTGGAGTGACCGCATCGATTTTCAATATTGCCGTTCCGCTGCGGATATCTGCCAAAAGCTGGCGCGCCGGGTATTTCTTACCATTAAATTCAATCAGGAAATTGTCTGCTTCGCCGCCGACGTCGTATGCAGTGTAAAGGGTCCCTGTGGGATCGATGAAAAATCCGGTGCCCGAAATCTCGCTGTGCTCGTCGTCACCGTGAATCCTAACGACTGCGTTGGCCATGCGCCCAAAGATGTCTTTAACCTGTTGGCTAATCGTAATCGCGGATTGCTCTTGAGCGTAAGAGAGAGGAACCGCGGCAAAGGAAAGACCCAACGCGAGGCTGAGTCTGCAGATTGACACGAAGCGAGCCCCGGAGGAAAACCCCGGTGCGCGACTAAAATCTGAAACTCGACTCATAGCTCACGGGCACGCTATCGAGCACGTAACGGGGCGGGGTCCCGCGACTGCGGGAGTGAGTTTGGGCGCGCTGATCGAAGCTACGAAGCGGTTGCGTCCGGAAAACCCGCGCGGCTACCGGAGACGCAAGCGTCCATTCGCCCCCAGCATTCGCCGGCTCGGATGACGCTGGCGGACTCTGGAGAGCGACATTGGCGGTCTGTGGTCCTTGATAAATCTTCAATGAAATGACAGCGGCGCATACCAAGACTGCCGCGGCAGCCACAGGATAAGAAGCCAGGGACCGAACATCCAACCGGAACATGAAATCCTGAGCGCGTTCCCAGCAGATCCGCCAAAGTGGCTGGCGGAGCAATTCATCGCGCTGCCGGCGATGAAACTCGTGGAGGAAATTTTCGAAATAACCAGGCGGCGGTTGCTCGTAGCGCTTCAACCGAAGCAGCCTCGCGATTTCGTTGTCGTTAAATTCGTCCATTTGGGCGCCAGTTAAGAAACAGGGTTTTTCCGAAACTCGTCCAGATAATTCTGCAGTTGCCGATTCGCGTAGAAGAGCCTCGAACGTACCGTTCCCTCTGAAACACGCAAGATTTTACTAATCTCCGCGTGGGGCATCCCCTGAATATGGAACATGGTGACCACGGCTCTGTGTTCATCAGACAATTTCATCATGGCCTCGTTCAATCTTCGCTGCAGCTCAGACAGGTCTGCTTCCCGCACCGGACTGCTGGTCGCCGTCAATTCCATGAATTCCTTGTCGTTTTGAACCCCGGCATCGACGTCATCGAGGCTCAGTTGAAAACGCCGGCCGCGCTTCTTAAGAAAGTTCAGCGTCATATTCACCGCGATCGAATGAATCCAGGTGTAAAAGGACGACTTGCCACGAAACCCGCGGATCGCTTTGTAGGCCTTAGAAAAAATATCCTGTAAGAGATCGTTCGTGTCTTCGTGGTTTGAGGTCATGTTGTAAACCAACCCGTAGAGGCGCGGGGTGTATTTGACGACAAGTTGATCGAACGCGCTGGCGTCGCCTGATTGCGTGCGCGCGACCAACTCCTGATCTTCGTCAGTTCTCGGCTGGTTCATCGCCTGACGCTTAGACTTAGCACGAGCGTCGAGACCGGACGATAACAAATCGGAAATCCGGCGAGCAGGCAAGGCAACCGAAGAACTCATCTTCTTCAACGGCGCGGTCGATTAGCGCCGGTCGCGAATCGACATTAACCAGAGCAAATTGCCCAGCGCCGCGATAAATGCCGCTACGTAAGTGAGCGCAGCCGCGTTCAACACCTTGTTTACCCCGGCAACCTCGGGACCTGGCTGAACGATCCCCATTTGCTGCAAGATGATTTTCGCGCGGCGCGACGCGTCGAATTCCACCGGCAACGTGATCAACTGGAAGACAAGCAGAATCAAATAGCAATAAATGCCGAGCGTAATCAGACCGGTGAGGTGAAAAAACAGGCCGCCGATAATTACGAATGGCAGCATTTGCGATGCGATCATTGTTACCGGCACAATGGCCATTCGCGCCTTGAGCGGCGCATAAGCTTTGGCGTGCTGAATGGCATGACCGGTTTCATGGGCGGCGATGCCCACAGCTGCAACCGATGGCGTGTTATAGACGCCAGTGGACAAGTGCAGCTTCTTGTCCCTTGGATCATAATGGTCCCCAAGAAAGTCGTTCGTCTCAACAACCTCGACATCGTGAATTTGGGCCGCCTGCAGGATTTCGCGGGCACACTCCGCGCCGGTGATGTTTGAGGCGGCGCGCACCTCACCCCATTTTCGAAACGCACTGCTTACCCGAAATTGTGCCCACAGCCCAATAACCAGCGGCACGCCTATATACAGGAGCCAACTGGAACCGCCGAAACCATAAGGATAGAACATACCTGTTTTAAGTGTGTCTAGGAAACTTAGACGCGCAACCGCGTGCTTCGTTCATTGCTAGATCGAGCAGTTCCTGCTCGATGCTAATTTAGGCGACAAAGCCGCATTTGTTTTAGCATCGTCCGGCGGAGCGGCCGATCCACCCTCAGATTTCCAATTGCTTCGGAAAACGCGAAAGCATGCGGAACGCGCCTTTTGTGACCACGACTACGTCTTCCAAGCGCGCGCCACCCAGTCCGGGATAGTACAATCCGGGCTCAACCGTCAGTACTTGTCGAGCTTTCAGCGTAACCTTTTGCAGCCGCGGATGCTCGTGGATCTCCAACCCCAGCCCGTGGCCGGTCCCATGAAAAAATCCAACTCGCCGGCCTTGGCGAATCTCCGTCGAAAAACCACGCTCTGCGAAGAATTCCTGAATTGCCTTGTGAATCGTGATCCCATCCACGCCGGCTCTGATCTTTTTCAAAGCCAGCGCCTGCCCGGCTTTCACTGTTTCCCAAAGTTTTCGCTGCGCCTCGCTCGCGCGCCCGCGCAAAACGGTGCGAGTCATGTCGCCAAAATAACCGGTCCTCGCATCGCGCGGAAAAACATCGAGAATGATCAGCGAGTTCGCGAAGAGAGGGCCGGATCCGCGCTCATGTGGATCACACGCTTGGTCGCCGCCGGCGACGATCGTCCCGGTCGGAACGCCACCGGCACGCAGAATCGTGGAATCAATTTCTGCCTGCAACATTTCGGAGGTCAGCCTCTTGC
>JBKOXU010000046.1:0-8338 GCA_046725095.1 Verrucomicrobiota bacterium | reverse complement strand
TCCTTTTGCCCCACGCCCCATGCTTGCGCCACACGCTGGGTGTAATCGGCTACATCTGAGTCGCTCTGCATTTTTGGAAACACAGCAACCACGACTTGATTGGAGGTGTCGCGCTCGAATTGCGCAAGCCGCTCGTTGAAGCGATGAGCGGCTTCCTTTGAAACAACGCCGACATAATCGTTGAAATGGCGGTCCGGTTTTGGCGGAATGACTTCTGCGGCCTGGATCGATTGAACGAGTAAGGCAAGAATGGCAACGGCAATCAGCCGGGTGGACCGACCGCTCCGTCGGGCGATGCTAACTAATGCGGCTTCACCGCCATATTTTAACATCGAGCACGGGACTGCTCGATCCACCTTCTCAATCCGAGCGTGCAATGAGTTACGGTGTTGCCGCCGACGTCGCTGCGGGCGAGGGCGCCGGGGACCCGAAATTAAAATTCACCGGCGGCGGCTTTTCTGCGCCCGTCTGCGCGGTGAAAAATGGACGCGGCGAGAAACCGAGCATTCCCGCGATCAAATTGGTCGGGAAACTGCGCACCGCAACATTGTAGTTTTGCACCGAAGTGTTGAAGTTGCCGCGTTCGACCGAGATCCGGTTCTCAGTGCCTTCCAGTTGTGCCTGCAAGCTCAGAAAATTCTGGTTCGCACGCAGTTCTGGATAACGCTCGACCACCACCAGCAAACGCGAGAGCGCATTGCTTAATTGCCCCTGCGCGGCCTGGAATTGCTCCAACTGCGCAGCATCGGTGGGCGCTTTGTTTGGGTCAAGTTGCACACGGCCGACGCTGGCACGCGCATTGGTCACTTCGACGAGAGTTGATTTTTCGAAGTTGGCAGCGCCCGCAACTGTGTTCACCAGATTCGGAATCAAATCTGCCCGCCGCTGATAGACGTTTTGTACCTGCGCCCAACTTTGATCGACGGTTTGCTGCAAACGGATGAGGCGATTGTAACTGCCGCCCAGCGCGAGGGCCGCGATGACGACAATGAAAAGCAAGATGGCGAGCACGACGCCGCAACCGATCGTGAATCTGTTCATAAGGTAGTGAATCGTTCAAGAAATGTGCGGCCAAGTCAATCACGCTCGTAGCACAGATATCTTGTCTGCCCGTTCGTTCATCAACCAGGCGAGACGCCCGGTTGCCCCGCAGGCAGGGATGCCTGTGCTACGAAGATTTTCCCAAGACCAGCCGGAGAAAATGTGCATCGGAAAACTTCGCGTTTGCTCCCTGCCGGACAATGATCGTCTTTAGCGACGGAATGATGAACAGCCGTTGATAGCTTGAGCCGAGCGCCACCACCATATCGGCTGGCGCATCTTTGCAGATGCAAACATCTGCCCATCGGGCGCTTCCCCAAGGGAGATCAAGCAATCGTTCGATATCGACTTCGTGGCCGTTCGGCGACTCCTGATTTAACCAAAATGTGAGGCCATATGAGTGGTTGGCCTGGGAGCCGACAAACGCTTCGCGCAACAAATTTGCCGGGACAATTTGGCGGCCATGATAGTTGCCACGCCCGAGCACGAGCTCGCCGAGACGCGCCCATTCCCGGGCGGTTAACTCAAAGCCGGTCGCGGGCAGGGGACTGCCGTGCGCATCTTTTTTGTAATTAAGGAGACTGAGTCCGAGCCGATTCAACACGCGTGCTTCAATGTACCGGGTCGTGGCGCGCCCACTCAATTTTCGACGCAGTAATTCCGAAAAAATCTGGAGATGACTCGGGCCATAGATGAAAGCCGATCCCGGTTCAGCAACGGCGGGCAATCGAATCGCCATGGCATTTCGGTCACGGATCGATGCGCGCTGAAGACGCGAAGCGCCCTCGATCCCGTCGGTCTGGCTGAGCAACTGACGGATGGTAATCTGCGATTTGCGCGGGTCGTTCTTCCATCCAGTGATCGTGTCGGAGACGGAATCGTCGAGATTGAACAGTCCATCGCGCACTGCCGCTAGCGCGGCGATTCCCCAAAAGCTTTTTGTTCCGCTGAAGATCGGCCATCTTTCGTGCGCCGATCCGCCATTGGCATAGCGCTCAAAAATCGTCCGGCCGTTTTGGATGACGAGCATGGAAACGCCGCGTTTGCTCTCGGAATATTTGGCGGCGCGCGCGCAATCGGATGGGCGGATTTCCGCAAATGCTGGAGGCGATGTCGTGATAAAGAGGAAAACTCCGATAAGCAATAGCTCCGCGACGACCGAATGGATTGGGTAACGCCCGAATCTCGCTTCCGGGGAGCACAGGCCGCTGGCCTGTCGCATTCGGCGGCCTCGCCGAATGCCTCTTCGCACGCTATCTAAGCTGCGACTGACATACACGTGGTTCGCGGCAACACGCGGGACGCGCACGCTTACCCAGGGTTTGCCGTTCCCGCTGGCGTTGGCGCAGAAGGTTCCTGCGTTGTCCGCGGCGCCACGGGCAGATGACGCGTGCGCAACTCTTCCACATTTGGCAATTCGTCCAGCGTGCGCAGGCCGAAGTGACCGAGAAAAAATTGCGTCGTTTCGTACAGAAGCGGCCGGCCAGGGATTTCGGCGCGACCGGCGATTTTCACGAGGCCGCGTTCCATCAACGTTTGCAGCACACCGTCGATGTTGACGCCGCGCACGGCTTCGACATCGGCACGCGTTATCGGTTGGCGATACGCAATAATGGCGAGCGTCTCCAGCGCGGGCGCGCTCAGGCGCGCGGGTTTAGGCGCCGGAAATAGCTGGCGCACCCACCTGGCGTATTTCGGATCGGTAGCCAACTGCCAGCCTTCCGCCCTTTCGTTAACCTGAAATGCCCGTTCCTGCTCGATGTATTCGACTTTCAATTGTTCGAGCCCGCCGGCGACCTCGGCTTCACTCACACGCGCAAATTGGTTAGGCGAAAATTCGTCCTCCGCGCCCGCGCCCTTGATCGCCGTGGCTATTTCACGGACCGAGAGTGGCTTTTGCGCGCTAAACAGAAGCGCTTCAATTACGCGGGACAAAGTCATAACACAACGCGTGTCATCCTGAACGGGGTGAAGGATCTTGCAGTCGAAGTTTTAGATATACGGATTTCACTGCGTGATCTACCACCATCTGTGAGGTCCCTCACTTCGTTCGCGATGACTGCTATTTTACACATCGGACGTTAGTTGACGCCGATCGCATCTTGAATTGCATCCGCTATTCGATCGGCTTGCTTGTCGATCTTACCGAGCTCGCGGCCCTCGATGAGCAGGCGAATTTTCGATTCGGTGCCCGAATAACGAAGCAGTACACGACCTTTGCCGGAAAGTTCTTTCTCCGCTTCATTTACCAGCTTCATCACCGTGGACAACTCGGCTAGCGGGCGTTTCTCCTTCACCACCAGATTACGTTGGGCCTGCGGATATTTTTTCAAACACGCCTTCAATTTACTTAACGGCTGGCCGCTTTTGTGCATAATGCGCAGGATCTGGAGCGCGCTGATGATACCGTCGCCGGTGGTGGTGAAATCACGGAAGATGACGTGACCGCTCTGTTCGCCGCCGAGATTGAGTTTTTGCTGCGCCATTTCTTCGATCACATAGCGGTCGCCGACTTTCGTCCGCACCACTTTTCCGCCGTGCGCGGCGAGCGTCTCATCGAGACCAAAATTGCTCATGACCGTGGCCACAACCGTGTTCTGTTCCAGCCGGCCGGCGCTTAAAAAATCCAGAGACGCAATGGCGAGGATCTCATCCCCATCAACAATCTCGCCATTCTCATCACACAACAGGACGCGATCTGCATCACCGTCGTGCGTAATGCCAACATCCGCGCCGCTCATCTTCAGGATACGCTGGATTTCCTCCGGATGAATGCTGCCGCAACCGTCGTTGATGTTCATGCCATTTGGTTGATTATGCGCGACGGCAACATCCGCGCCCAGCTCGCGCAAAACGCAAGGTGTCGATTTGTAGGCGGCGCCATTTGCAACATCGACTGCCACTCGCATTTCCTCGAGCGACATTCCACGCGGAAAACTCGCTTTGGCGAATTCCACGTAGCGACCGAGCGCGTCGTCGATTCGCGTGGCGCGTCCGATTTTATTGGCAGTTGGCCGGACGGAATCGATCTCGCCCGTAAAAACGAGCTGCTCAATTTTTTCCTCGATCTGATCATCCAGCTTATAGCCGTCGTGCCGGAAAAATTTGATGCCGTTGTCCTGATAAGGATTATGCGAAGCGGAAAGGACGATGCCGGCATCTGCGCGCAATGAACGCGTAATGTAAGCGACACCGGGTGTGGGCAGCGGTCCGATGACAAGAACATCCACTCCGAGCGAGGTGATTCCCGCGACGAGCGCGTTTTCAAGCATGTAACCGGAAAGGCGCGTGTCTTTCCCGAGCACGATTTTGGGACGTGCGCCCGCTGGGGTTCTGCGCGGATTCAGTTGCGCGAAGACATAAGCCGCGGCGCGCCCCAATTTCAGGGTAGTCTCGGCCGTCACCGGCTCGACGTTCGCGACGCCACGGACGCCGTCCGTGCCAAAAATTTTCTTCTGCTGGGTCACGACGTAATTGAAACGCTCGAAACGCGGTTCGTAAACGGAAATTTCGACCGACTTTTAGGCATTTCTGTTTTCATTGACGCATCGGTGATTGGACGAGCATCGACCACTCAGGTCCGGCCTCCAAAAACAAGGTCCGAAGCCAGGAATTGACACGGATGAAACACGGATGAGGAAAGGGGCGCGGCTTCATTCATCTGTGTAAATCCGTGTTCATCTATGGCTGGTTGCTTGTTGTTCGAATTTTTGGACGCCCTCAGATCGGACGCGTCATTCCAAAATTTGGCATCGCTTCGTCAAGACTCGCAGCCGTAGTGGGGGAGCAGGACTAAACAGCCCGTAATTCGCAGGCAGCCGTCACGCGTCGGCGCATGGCGACTTTTGCTCCTGGAGAACACCCGATCTGAATTCGATCAATCTTTGCTCCGGCTCGCGTCCGTGGGTTCGGCTAGCGTTTTGGCCAAATTCATTTCGTTGATTCTTCGATGCAGCGTTCGCCGGCTAATACCAAGTTTTTTGGCAGCGGCGGTGACGTTGCCATTCGTCGTGGCCAGCGCTTGCATGATCAATTTTTTCTCCGTCTCGTGCAGATCCAGCGGACTCGATTTTTCGCCAAAAGCTTCGGCGGCGGAAATACCGCGCGGCGACGTCGCTCTGGCTGCTTGTCGCACCGCCATTGGGAGATCGCGCAGTGTGACTCTTGAACCGGTTGCCATCACAACGCCGTGCTCGATCGCGGTGCGTAACTCGCGAACGTTGCCGGGCCAGTTGTATGTGAGGACCGCGTCTATCGCCTCCGGCGTTAGATCGAGCAGGGGTTTCTCGTTTGCCTTGCAGAAATGACGCAAGAATCCGCGGACAAGGATCGGGATGTCTTCCTTTCGCTGGCGCAACGGCGGCATGGTAATGCGCACCACATTGAGGCGAAAGAACAGGTCGTCGCGAAACTTTCCCTCGCGCACGAGTTCTTCCAGGTTCTTGTTTGTGGCCGCAATCAGACGAACGTCCGCGCGCAGCGTTTGATTGCCGCCAACTCGCTCGAAGGCGCGCTCCTCGCTCATGACGCGCAGTAATTTGACTTGGATACTCGGATCGATCTCGGCCACTTCATCGAGGAAAATAGTGCCGCCGGTGGCCTGTTCGAACCGGCCGATGCGGCGTTCATGCGCCCCGGTGAATGCACCTTTCTCGTGCCCAAACAGTTCGCTCTCGAGTAATTGGGGCGAGAGCGCGGCGCAATGCACCGTCACGAATTTCGCTTTGTTGCGACGGCTCAAATTATGGATGGCGTGCGCAGCCAATTCTTTTCCGGTGCCGCTCTCGCCTTCAATGAGCACATTGGCCGAGGAGGGCGCGACTTGCCGGATGGTGTCGAGCACCTCGTGCAAAGCAGCCGAGTCGCCCCAAATGTTCTCGAGGCCGTAGCGCTCGTCCAGCTGCTGGCGGAGCGAGCGATTTTCCTGCTCAAGTTTGCGACCTTGCATCGCGCGCGCGATTAACAATTCCACTTTGTCCAGGTTGAGCGGCTTGGTGACAAAATCGTAAGCGCCGCGCTTCATCGCCTCCACGGCAACATCGATGGAGCCGTATGCAGTCATCATGATGCAAATAGGAGGGCGCGGCATTTTCAAGGCGCGATCGATCAATTGCATTCCATCTTCACCGCCGAGGCGTAGGTCGGTGAGAAGCACATCGATCTGCTCCCGCTCGAGAACGTTCATGGCGCCGGCAATATCAGCGGCGACATACACGTCGTAATCGTTCTCCAGCAAACGCCGCAATCCGTCGCGCGTATGCTTTTCATCATCGACGATGAGAATGGTAGGCTGTGGGCTCATTAACGATGCTGGATGCTAGACGCTAGATCCTAGATTTTCATCCAGTATCAAGTATCTCCGAGAGTCGCGCCACGAAAGAGGACAACGGCTACAGAAGAATGGCGGGGCGGCTAAAATTGCGTATCATTAGGCGATGCAGTGGCGAATTCGATCGGGATTCGCGATGGTCTTTGTCTTTGGTAGAACAATCGGCCTCGCTTCCGAACTTCCGAATTCGGTCGACCCCAACGAAGGTTGGAAGCCAGCCAGCGGAAGCAAAGATGTAGCGATCTACAGTCGTGCCCACGCTGGTTCACGGCTGAAAGAGTTTCGAGCAATCGGCTCGATTGACGCTCCGACGTCTGCCGTGCATGCGGTGATCGATGACTTCGAGAATTATCCAAACTTCATGCCTTATACGTTGGAGTGCCGGCTCCTGAAACGCGAAAGCGATTCAATTATTACTTATCAGCGGCTGTCGCCGAAGATTGCTGAGGACCGCGATTATACTCTGCGTGTTTGGAAAAAGTCGTGGCCCGGTCCGGACGGACTTACTTATCTCGATCAATGGAAACCGGCCAACGATCTGGGACCCGCTGAAAAGAAAGGGGTTGTCCGACTAAAAGTTTGCGATGGTGCGTGGCTGCTGGAACCCGATGGCACCGAAAAGACACGCGCAATTTACTCCGTCTACACGGACACTGGCGGACTTATCCCGGCGTTTCTCGCTAATCACGCAAGCCGGATGGGAATCAGCAAGCTGTTTGAAGCGGTTCGCAAGCAAGTCAAGAATCCAAAATACGCATTGCGCGACCGGTGATAGCCTCGCACATACGGGGCGATTTCGAGCGTTGGGCGATTTCTATTTCAGCCACTGTTGCCGAACCTGGGCACAAATCGTGCGAAATCGTTTGCACGGAGCGGTCGGCTGCCTTTCCTCATTGTTCATGAGAGCGAATCGTTTCCTGTTTTTGATCACTGCGTTAACGGGACTAACTCTGATCAACCTGCCCGCGATCGAGCCGCCGCCGCAGACTGCAAAAAAACCTCATTCGGACGAATACCACGGCGTGACTGTGGAAGATCCGTACCAATGGCTGGAAAATGACGAGGACCCAGAGGTGAAAGCGTGGTCGGACGCGCAGAGTCAGCGCACTCGCGCTTATCTCGACAAGCTGCCGGACCGTGCTGCAATCGAGAAACAACTTACGGAGTGGTATGCAAAAACTTCGCCGAGCTATTTTTCGCTCGTTTCGCGGCCGGGAATCTTGTTCGCGATGAAATTCCAGCCGCCAAAGCAGCAACCGCTCTTGGTGACGCTCAATTCGGCCGACGATCTCAAGTCGGAAAAGGTCGTACTCGACCCGAACGTGCTGGATGCCAAGGGCACGACGGCAATCGATTGGTTCGTGCCATCGCTTGATGGTAAGCACGTCGCGATCTCGCTTTCAAAAGGCGGCAGCGAAGACGGCACGCTTCACTTCTACGAAACTGCGACGGGAAAAGCGCTGCCCGACACCATTGCACATGTGCAATATCCTACAGCGGGAGGCAGTGCGGCTTGGAATGCCGACGGGAGCGGAATTTATTACACGCGTTTCCCGCGGAAGGGCGAGCGGCCCGAAGCGGATCTAAATTTTTATCAGCAGGTCTATTTTCACAAACTCGGCACGGCTGACACCGAGGACACTTATTCGATTGGCAAAGACTTTCCCCGAATCGCAGAGATCGCGCTCGAAGCTTCGCGCGACGGCAAATATGTCCTCGCCACCGTGGCGAATGGCGATGGCGGCGATTTCGCCCATTATTTGCTCGGTGCGGACGGAAAGTGGACGCAAGTCACGCAATTCAGCGACCAAATTAAAGCCGCGCGCCTGGGGCGAGACAAGGCGCTCTATCTTCTCTCGCGGGCTGGCGCGCCGCGCGGTAAAATTCTGCGCTTGCCGCTCGACACCCCGGAATTAAGAGATGCGCTTGAAATCGTGCCAGTCAGCGAAGCGGTCATCGGCCAAATCG
>JBKOXU010000088.1:0-12085 GCA_046725095.1 Verrucomicrobiota bacterium | reverse complement strand
GCCGACGGGACTCGAACCCGCAACAACCAGAACCACAATCTGGGGCTCTACCATTGAGCTACGGCCACCGTCACTGACGCGGAAAGAAAATCTTAAGATTCGAATCTCCATTTGCAAACAAAGGACTCGACTTTCCTCGGTGGCTTCACTAATTCTCAGCGCCGGTGGAACGAAAATCTGCCCGAAGACTGCTTGTCACGGCGACTCGTCATTGCACGAGGCAAGTCGGTTCGATTTTGTTCGTCCTCTTCTTATCCATCTCCGTGACCAGCCCCCTTTTGGGGCAGCAAGACGATCCAAGCGAAATCTTTCTTAAGGCTTATCTGTCGGCCCAGCAGGGCGCAAAACTGGAGCATGAAAACCGCTTTAAGACTGCGCTGGCCAAATACCGATTTGCCGGAAGCTTGATCGAGGAATTGCGCAAATCGCACGCTGACTGGCAGCCCGCCATCGTGGAATATCGCGGCCGAAAAATCAGCGAAGGCATCCTGCGAATTCAAGAGAGGATGTCGAGGCAAAATGATCTGGCCACAGATGCAAAGCGGTTACCGGAAATCGTTCCCTCAATGCCTGAGACTGACGGGGCCTGGTCTGAACCCGGGCCCGAAGCGGTTGCGCCGCCAGGAGCCGAAACGATTGCCCAAGGTTCGAGTGGCGCCGCGATTAAAGAAGCAACCAGGAAATTGCGTGGCAAGGTCGATCAACTGCAAGATGCGCTTGAAAAATCGCGCAGCGATCTCGAGACCGCGCGAAAGGAAAAGGAACTCGTAAACGCTCGCCTGAAGGACACTGCTTCCAAACTCGAGCAAGCACAAAACGAAATCGAGAAAACCAGAAAATCAGAGCGCCAGGCTCGTGATCAACTCACCAAGCTTGAGGATTCGCTGAAAGCGCTCCAGGCATCGCAAGACATTGGCGCGAAGGAACGGCTACAATTAAGTGCGGAGGTCGCCCGTTTGAAGGATGCCGTTGCTGCCGCAGAAGAGGCACGTGTGACAGCGGAAAAGCAAAGGGACGAGACCAACACAAAATTTGCCGACGCGAGCAAGCAAATCACTACGCTTCTGCAGGAACGCGATGAAGCGCTCGCTCAATTACAGGGGATGAAGGAAGCGGAACAACGTCTCCAGTGGATCCTCGCCGAGAACAGCGATTTGAAACAAAAGCTGGCAAATGCTGAGGAAAAAGTCCGTGAATTTGGCAAGGGTGCACCGAAACACGCGGACGAACTTGCCGGGGTAAAATTACAGGTTGCGCAACTTCAGCAGCAACTGGCCGAAACTCGGAAACAAAATCAATATTTCGCGGCCAGAGTTGCCGAGCTTCACGTTCAGCTGGATGAAACCAGTACGCAGCTCCAGAACGCGAAGCTGACGGGCGTAAGCAGCGAGGACACGGCACAGCTGGCGAAAGAAAATGAACTCCTGCGAAACATCGTTGTCCGCGAACGCCAGGAGGAAGCGCGTCGTTATCAGGCGAAGGAGCGGATGCTAGCGGAGTTAGATAAGCTGAAGATTAAATCGGACGCTTTGAACAAGCAGATCGAAGTCCTCGCACAGCCGGTTACAAAATTGAGCGGCGAAGAGCTCGCCCTGCTGCGGCAGCCAGTGGTCTCCATTTCCGACCAGAATCGCGGCATATTGAAGGCGAGCTTCATTTTCGCCAAAAAATCTTCGCCAAATTTCGTGAAGGTGGCGGAACCAGCCGCAAGGGAAAGATCGGTTCGTGACAGCGCTGGGGCGACAACGGATGGCTCGAGCGACGCCACTGCACCCAGCGACTTCAAACCGGATGTCCCAGATGATCTCCTAAATGTTGCACAGGCGGCGAAAGAGAGTTTCGATCAGGGCAAATATCGGACGGCCGAAAAACAGTATCAGGAGATCCTGGCCAAAAGCCCCCAAAACCTTTACGCGCTTTCCAACCTCGGCGTGGTTTATCTTCGCACCGGCAAGTTTCACTCAGCGGAATCAACTCTAAAAAAGGCCCTGACGATCTCATCCAGTGATGAGTTTTTGCGCACTACGCTCGGAATTGTTTATTATCGGCAATCCAAGTTCGACGACGCCCTCGCCGAGTTGACTCAGGCAGTCGAGATCAATCCGAAGAGCGCCACCGCTCGCAATTATCTAGGCATTACCGCGAGCCAGACAGGGCGAACGCAAGAAGCCGAAAAGGAAATACTTCAGGCTATCGCAAACAATCCTGATTACGCAGACGCCCATTTTAATCTTGCGGTCATTCTCGCCACGACGCAGCCTGCTTCGAAAGAATTAGCCAAACGGCACTACGAAAGGGCCACTGCACTCGGCACCCAGCCCAATCCGTCACTCGAGAAATTGTTGCAGTGACCGCAGAATCAGTATCGAATTGTCGCGTTGATTCGGAGCGCACAAGCCTCGCTCTCTAAATGCGCTTTCTTCGCGCTTTCGCAATCGGCGTAATCACCGCTGTCGTCGGAATCTTCCTGGCGATTTTTGCCTCTGATTACCTCACCCGACTCTATCACGTCTCGGACATGGAAGGACAGCGTGGCATGGCCGTCATCTTCCTCTTCGCGCCGCTTGGATTGGTGGTCGGCTTTCTCATTGGAGTATTCTCGGCGCTGCGCACGCGCTGGTCCGGCATCGTTGGCTTCATCAAGACACAGGGATTGTCCATCTTGGTCGTGATTGCGATTGCCGCCGCAGTTTCGGGTCTTCTCTGGCTTGGTGCCGATAAACCGCCGAAGATCGATGGCAAAGAACTCGTGCTCGAATTCGAACTGAAAATTCCGCCGGCCATCCAAATTCCTGCAGAGCTCAACGATGACACCATCCGCGCCAGCCTTTACGCGAACAATAGGGAGAATCGCGTCGCAAGCATCGACGTAAAATCGATAACAAAGCCGGATAGTTATGTGCTCGTATCGGGGACAGCCGCGCTGATGTCTCACAGCGCCAGTCGATTGCTCTTCGCCTCGATCGGCAACGAACCAGGCGCATCGCAGTTCATTGATTTAAGAAATTTGCCGGCTGCTCCTCGCAAGGAAAACGAAACGTGGTCCGAGTGGACACCCGCAACGCAGCGCGCAGATCTTTCTCTTGTTCCCGAGCCTGAACGAATAGCCGTCCGTTATCGCGTTCGCCCGATTGACAAATGACCCTGTGGCCGCGGTCTGTGACCGTCGCATAATTTAAGTCCAGCGATGCGACCATTCCTCACCGCCAATTGGCGTTATCTGGCGATCCTGAATTACGTCGTCGATCCGCGTCTAATCGAGCCGCTTGTTCCGCCGGGAACCGAGATCGATTACGAAAATGGCCAAACATTTCTCAGTATTGTTGGCTTCCTCTTTCTCGACACGCGACTGCTCGGCTTGCCCATACCGCTCCACCGAGATTTCGAAGAAGTGAATTTGCGCTTCTACGTGCGCAAGAAGTCGGCTGACACATGGCGGCGCGGCGTCGTTTTCGTGCGTGAGCTCGTTCCCAGGCGGGCTATCGCCACCATCGCGCGGACATTCTATGGCGAACCTTATCTGGCCGTGCCAATGAAGCACGAAATCGAACATCTCGATCTCAGCGTGCGCGTGAAATATTCGTGGCGACGCGGTTCGGAATGGGAATCGATCACGATGAAGGCGAGTGGCGAACCGAAATCAATTCCCGCAGGCGCGCATGCCGAGTTCATCACCGAACATTATTGGGGTTACACCCGTTTGAAGGCTGGCTGTAGCGAATACCGGGTCGAACATCCACGCTGGAAAGTTTGGAACGCCGACACGTTCGAATTCAATGCCGATGTCTCCGCACTCTACGGTGAACAATTCGTCGAAACGCTCCGCGCGCCGCCGCGGTCCGCCTTTATTGCAGATGGTTCCCCGATTACCGTTGAGCGTCGATCAGTTGTTGATTTGTAGGCGCTGGAGCCTGCCCTGAGCTTGTCGAATGGGTCAGTCGATCTAAATAAAAGCGCCTCCCAATCTGCTCGCGAGGCGCGATTCTCGGAAACAGGGCCGGCTGAATTCTCTTAGCTATTGCAGCATCGCCTTCAGTGCGGCGATCACGTCCGCTTGATGCGTCGCGAGCGCGAAATGGCCTGCGTTATCGATTGTCACGAAATGCTTCTTCGGCGCCGAGATCTTGTCGAAATAGACTTTGGCAAGCGGTGTCGGTGCAAATAGATCGTGCCGGCCCTGGATGACGTAGTAGGGAATTTTGAAGTTTGTCGCAGTGGCCGGCAGATCGGTCGTGACAGTGCTTCCGATCAACGCGACGCCCGAAGCGTTCATGCCATCGCCTATTGCTTTGATCGTCGTCTCTGTTTCGCCATTAGCCTTCGCGATTCGCATCATGTCGGTAAACCAGGCTGTGTCCGAGGGGTTCATGTTCTGCCGGATCGGGCGCGAGAAGGCGAAGTATTGTTCGACATTCTTTGGGTCCGGCTTGCCGATGGCTTCGAGAGCGGCGAGGGCGGCCCCATCTCCTTTTTCCTTGTAGCGCTGCTTCAGGAAGTCGAACTGGAACTGCACCGTATCGGCCCATGCCGCGACCTGGCCTGTTCCGACATAGGCGTCGAACAAATTCGGACGCTGCTGCGCCATTCCCGTCGCGACGACGCTGCCCCAAGAGTGACCAAGCAGGATCAACTTCTGTTTGGGCAAGCGCTTTCGCAGCTGCTCGGAGAGATCGATTCCGTCGGCGATCTGCTTTTCCAGCGTCACGCCAGCGGCGCCGTTCTTGGCAAACGTGCGCCCTGCGCCGCGTTCGTCCCATTGCACGAAAACGAAATCGCGCTCATAGGGCGCATAGACCGACACGAAAGGCGACTGCACATCGCCGGGCCCGCCATGGAGTAGAAGCAAGACAGGTTTGCGGGCGTCATCGCCCCGGATTGTCACCCATTGCTCGATGCCGCCGATCTGAAGATAGCTTGCCTCCTCTATTCTCTGCGCCGTTACGGCAATTGAAACGCAGGCGAAAAAGGCGGCCAGACCTGCCACGAAACCAGCGATCAAGCGCCCGAACATTTCCCCAGCAACTGCCTCAGCACAAAGGGCAGAATCCCGCCATGGCGGTAGTAATCAATTTCGATCGGCGTATCGATCCGCAGTCTCACCGGCACGGAGCGTTTTTCTCGATCCTTGCCTTCAATTTCCAGCGTTACCGTTTGTCCCGGTTTAATTGCATTCGACAAGCCGGTGATCGAAAAGATTTCCGAACCGTTCAGTCCAAGCGATTGCGCGCTTGTTCCATCAGGAAATTGCAATGGCAAGACGCCCATACCGACAAGATTCGAGCGATGAATCCGCTCGAAACTCGCCGCCACCGCTGCCTTCACGCCCAACAAACGCGTTCCTTTTGCTGCCCAGTCGCGCGACGAACCTGTGCCGTACTCGTGGCCAGCCAGAATGACCAACGGAGTTTTCGTTTCCGCGTATTTCATGGCTGCATCGAAGATCGACATCTGCTCGCCGCTCGGTTGGTGCAATGTGACTCCGCCTTCTGTTCCGGGCACCATTAAATTCTTGATCCGCACATTGGCGAATGTCCCACGTGTCATCACCAGATCGTTCCCACGCCGGCTGCCGTAACTGTTAAAATCGGCGTGCTCGATCCCGCGCAAAACCAGATATTGTCCCGCCGGCGAGGTCGCCTTGATAGCGCCAGCCGGCGAAATGTGATCGGTCGTGACAGAGTCGCCGAAAATCCCAAGTGCGCGTGCGCCGCGGATTTCCTCGATATGTCCAGGCTCCATCGAGAATTTCTGGAAGAATGGCGGCTCGTGAATGTAATCGCTCTTCTCATCCCATTGGTAAATGTCGCCTGTGCTCGATGGAATTTCGTTCCACTTGGGATTTTGATCGGCGAAATCGCGATAAAGTTTTCGGAACGTTTCCGGCTTGAGCGCGGATTGCATCGTATGCCGGATTTCATTGAGATTCGGCCAGAGGTCGCGTAGGAAGGTTTCCTTCCCATGCCTGTCTTTCCCGAGCGGTTCGCGTGAAAGATCGATATCCACTCGACCAGCCAGCGCGAAGGCGACCACCAGTGGGGGAGACATCAGAAAATTCGCTTTGATGTTTTGATGCACGCGAGCTTCGAAGTTGCGGTTCCCCGAAAGCACCGAGGCAGCAACCAGATCAAATTCGTGGATCGCCTTTTCGATTTTCGGATGGAGTGGTCCGGAATTGCCGATGCACGTCGTGCAACCGTAGCCGACGAGATTAAATCCGAGCTCGTCGAGATATTTCTGTAGTCCGGTTTTATCCAGATAATCGGAAACAATGCGCGAACCGGGTGCGAGCGAAGTTTTTACCGCAGGATCGACGTGCAACCCGCGCTCGACCGCTCTTTTCGCAAGCAAACCGGCCGCGATCATCACACTGGGATTACTGGTATTGGTGCAGCTCGTGATCGCTGCGATCAGGACGCTACCATGACCAATGCGACTATGACCACGCGTGAATACTTCGCTGGATTCGGCTTCAATTTCTCTTCCGGAATCGGGCGTCGGCCGATTCGCAATCATCTCGATCTTATTAAGCTCGTCCCCCGGATTGATTCCCTGATCTTCTTTTGTATCGCTCGAAGCCATCCGACCATTGCGCGGCGCGCTGCCGTTCAATTCCACGAGATGTTTTTCATGAAGATCGACATGCTGTTTGCCGTAGCCGCCATCTCTCACCGGCTTCTCGAGCAACTCGCGAAATGTCTTCCCAAGTTCCGGCAAACTGATCCGGTCTTGCGGCCGCTTTGGTCCAGCGACGCTCGGTTGCACCTCCGCCAGGTCGACTTCGATATCGACGCTGTAATCGATTTCGCCTTTCCGCGGCATCCCAAACATTTTCTGCGCCCGGAAATAATTTTCGAACGCGCGGCATTGCTCCTCGCTGCGTCCTGTAGCACGCAAATAATCCACCGACTCCTGATCAATCGGAAAATAGCCCATGGTCGCGCCGTACTCGGGCGACATGTTCCCAATCGTCGCGCGGTCGGGAACCGGCAGCGATGCTGCGCCTTCGCCATAAAACTCGACAAATTTGCCCACGACTTTTTGCGCACGCAGCAAATGCGTGATGTGAAGCACGAGATCGGTCGCAGTTACTCCTTCACTCAACTGTCCACTTAGGTGGACGCCCACCACTTCCGGCGTCAAAAAATAAACCGGCTGCCCGAGCATGCCGGCTTCCGCTTCGATCCCGCCGACGCCCCATCCGACGACGCCAAGCCCGTTGATCATCGTCGTGTGCGAATCAGTGCCGACCAGCGTGTCGGGGAAGTAAATAGTTGATGGTTGATTGTTGGTAGTTGATTGAGCGGAGAGAACGCCTTTGGCCAGGTACTCCAAATTTACCTGGTGAACGATGCCGATCCCTGGCGGAATGAGCTGGAAAGTCTTGAATGCTTGCTGTCCCCATTTCAAAAACTGGTAGCGCTCGCGGTTGCGCTTGAACTCCATTTCCAAGTTAAGCTGGAGCGCTTTCGCTGAGCCGAAGAAATCGACTTGCACCGAGTGATCGACTACCAGATCGACAGGCACGAGCGGCTCGATCATTTTCGGATCGCCACCGAGCCGTTTTACCGCGCTGCGCATCGCAGCAAGATCGACGACGAGCGGCACGCCCGTGAAATCCTGGAGGACAATGCGAGCCACGATAAAAGGAATCTCCTCATTGGCGGGCGAACCTGCGCTCCAGTTTGCCAAGGTCTCGACATCTTTCCGTCGAATTTTTTTCCCGTCACAATTCCGCAATACCGATTCGAGGACGATGCGAATGCTTATCGGCAGCCGCGAAATCTTGCCGATCCCTTGCTCTTCCAGAGCCGGCAGGGAATAGAGAAAACCTTCGCGGCCTTTGCTTGCGTCGAACTTTCTCAGCGTCTTAAATTCGTCGTGCATCTTTATTGTCATTCCGAGCGGAGCGCAGTGGAGTCGGGGAATCTCTCACTGTTAACAAAAAGAGATGTCTCGACTTCGCTCGACATGACAGCCAGTTACGGTAACTCACATAGCTTCGCTTTGATCTTCTCAAAATTTGGCAATTGCCTGGCGTCGTCGCTGCTCTCGGCATATTGGATCACTCCATCCTTATCGACAATGAAAGCAGATCGTTTCGGCACGCCGCCCATTCCGAGATTTAGTTGTGGGAGGAACGAGTCGTACATTACGTCGTAAGCCTGTGCGATCTTGTGTTCGTAATCGCTTAGTAGTGGCACGAGGATGTTTTCTTTTTGCGCCCATGCCTCCTGCGCAAAAGGATTGTCGCCGCTGATTCCATAAACGGCGGCGTTCCAGCCGACGTACGCGTTCAGGCCCGCGCTGACTTCACACATTTCCGTTGTGCACGTGCCGGTGAACACCATCGGAAAGAAAAGTAGCAGGGTGTTCTTCGTTCCGAAATTGTCGCTCAGCCGGATTTGCTTCGGCCCGGCAGGGACCCTCGTCGGCAGAGTGAAATCGGGCGCTTTGGTTCCAACGGCAAGTGACATAATCGATCCTCCGAAAGTTGAGTTAATTCTTAGGGCGGGAATTCACTATAGAATCGACATGTGATGGGTCAAAGGCTTCGTTAAACCGTTGGAGCGTTGAACCGTTGAAGCGAAAACTATAAGGCGTAGACCGAACTTGATCCGCTTTAACCCTTTAAGGCTTCAGCCCTTCAACGTCCTAGAATGGAACTCTTCTGGTGGTTCTTTACAGTTGTCCTCTTCGCTGTCGGTCTCATCGGCACAGTACTGCCCGTGTTTCCCGGAACGATCGTCATTCTGGCAGGCGCGGTGCTGCACCGCATCATGCTTGGCCCGGAGAAGAGTATCGGTTGGTGGACGATCGCGATTCTGGTGCTCCTGACCCTTGCAACGAATGCGCTCGATTTTCTGAGCGGTTACTTCGGCGCCAAATATTTCGGAGCGACACGATGGGGGATGTTCGGCGCTATTCTTGGCGCGCTCGTCGGCATCTTTTTCGGAATCATCGGGCTGTTTGTCGGACCGGTAATTGGCGCGATCCTGGGAGAATTCATTGCGGGCAAAAGAATGATCGACGCAGGCCGCGCAGGCTGGGGGAGTTTGTTGGGAAGTCTCGGCGCAATGATCGGCAAACTGGTAATCGCCCTCGCGATGATCGCGATTTTCTTCCTGACCGTGCCGCCACCATTCTGAATTAGGAAACGGATAACCCAGGAAAACTCTAAAGAGATGTTTTGTTCGTGCTTTCCTGCGTTCCTGATTGTGTTAAGTTAACGGCCGATGGCAGATGATCGCTGGTAAGCGGCAACGCTTGCTGGAGGAAAGTCCGAACACCATACGGCGACATGCCGCGTAAAAAACGCGGGCGCCGCGGTTGTAAAATCGTGGCGACGGAAAGTGTCACAGAAAAGACACCGCCGGTTCTTTGGCAACAAAGGCACAGGCAAGGGTGAAAAGGCGAGGTAAGAGCTCACCGCTCGCGGAGCAATTCGCGAGGCAGGAAAACCCCATGTGGTGCAAGACAAAACAGAGGAAGGGCAGCCGGCCCGTTTGATCCTCGGGTATCGTCGCATCACGGTCCCGCAACCGCGGGATCGGGCTCTCGTTCCGCCACTGCGGGACGGGTGAGATAAATGATCATCCGGTCGCCACGGCGACCCGACAGAATTCGGCTTACCGCCATCGAAATATGAAGGGCGCTTTCGGAAACGAAGGCGCCCTTCGCTTCTTGATCAATGGCGACGCGCGGTTCGCTCGTTCTTGCCGGATGTCTTCAACAGTGAGCGATTTGCGTCAACGACCGCTCTTGGCACCGCCCGCTTTTGGAAAAGCCCATCCACGGACTCGTATGGCCGATTCTGAATGATTCGCGCCGCGCGCGCAGGCCCAACGTCCGGCAACGTTTGCAATTCCTCAGCCGTCGCTTCGTTAACATTTAGGATCAGAGAGCCTTTGACGAGGTGCCTTTTGTTGGCGTTTGAACAATGTTGCGCGCCGAATGCGATCAGGAGGATTGCCCCGACGACAATCATCAGGCCATATTCCCACCTGATCCGCGGCGGTTTATCGTTGCGCCGCATGTAATCGCGTTAAGCAATGCCCATCTTTCGCTCCGACTGGTGCGAGTCGAGATTTTAACCGCTTTTTTTGCGTCGGTTAATACGTCACGTAGCCCGACTAGCAGATGCCACACGGTTTCCTCGGTTTTGTTGCCCGCGTAGGAGACCCAAGCTCAGGCCACGGACGGACGGAGGCTGGATTTCTTGCGCAGAAGCGGCAGCACTTTTTCCACAAGCGCGTCGGCTGTGATGCCGTGTTTTTTGCGCAGGATTGGAACGGCGCCGTGCTCGATGAATTGGTCGGGCCAGCCAATGCGCACGACCGGCGTATTGATCATTTGCGAATGCAGATGTTCCATCACCGCGCAGCCGAATCCGTTGTACAGCACATGGTCCTCAATCGTGCAGACGACTTCGACACTGCGAGCGAAGAATTCGAGCGTCCCGGTGTCCATCGGCTTGATCCACCTCGGATTGATCAGCGCAACGGAAATTCCTTTCTCTTCAAGTTTGCGCGCCGCTTCTTCCGCAATCTCAAACATGTTGCCCAGTCCAAAAATCGCCACCTCGCGGCCGTGTTGCACGACTTCGGCCTTGCCAATCTCGAGAAGCTTCGGTTCCGGTTTGATTTGCGCGCCTGTCCCTGAACCCCGCGGGTAGCGGCACGCGATTGGACCGGAGTTGTAGTGCGCCATTGTCCAGAGCATGTCGACGAATTCGTCTTCGTCCTTCGGCTGCATGTGCACCCAATTCGGGATGTGGCGCAGATAACCGATGTCGAACAATCCATGATGTGTCGGGCCATCGTCGCCGCTTAATCCAGCGCGGTCCATGCAGAGCCGGACATTGAGTTTTTGGATCGCCATATCATGAATCGCCATGTCGTAGGCGCGCTGAAAAAACGTGGAATAGATCGTGAGAAACGGGGTCAGGCCTTGCGTCGCCAACCCACAGGCGAAAAGCGCGGCGTGCTCTTCGGCAATGCCGACGTCGAAGTAGCGAGTGGGATGCGCCTTGGCGAAATGCGAAAGGCCTGTTCCGCTTGGCATCGCCGCTGTGATGGCGACGAGCTTCTGATTGGTCTCCGCAAATTTTGCCAGTGTCTTGCCAATGATTTCCGAATAGGTCGGCGTCGGCGTCGGCGCAGTCTCGCCGCTTTCGATCTTGTATTTGCCGAGACCGTGAAATTTGTCGGGCTGCTTAATGGCCGGTTCGTACCCTTTGCCTTTCTTGGTGAGAATGTGCAGCAGCACCGGCTCTTCCTGCGTTTTCAAAAATTCGAAGGTCTGTGTCAGCAGCGGAATATCGTGTCCATCGATAGGGCCGTAATAGCGCAGACCGAGTTCTTCAAAAATCACGCTCGGCACGAGCAAACCCTTGACGCTTTCTTCCACCTTGTGCGCGAGCTGCACCCCGGTTTTTCCAAGAATCGCCTGGACGAAATCGCGCGCCTTATCGTGCAGATGCGCGTAAGTGGGATTCGTCACGATGCTGTTTAGATAATTAGCGATCGCGCCAACGTTTTTTGCGATCGACCACTCGTTGTCGTTGAGCACGACGATGAAACGCTTGGTATGCGTTTTGACATTGTTGAGCGCTTCGTAACTGATTCCACAGGTGAACGCGGCATCGCCCGCCACCACCACGATATGCTCGTCGCTCTTCTTCAAATCGCGCCCGACCGCCATGCCGAGCCCAGCGGAAAGCGCCGTGCCGGCATGACCGGCGCCGTAGCAATCGTGTTCGCTTTCCGTGCGCAAAAGAAATCCGTTGAGGCCCTCGAATTGCCGCATCGTATGAAAACGATCGAGACGCCCAGTAAACATCTTATGGACATAACCCTGATGACTTACGTCCATGACAAAGCGGTCGCGCGGCGTGTCGAACACGCGATGCAGCGCAATAGTCAGTTCGACCACGCCCAGATTCGGTCCCAGATGTCCCCCGGTTTGAGACAGAACTTTGATCAGCTCATCGCGCACTTCCTGCGCGAGCTGGGGCAGGTCTTCTTCGCGCAGCGCCTTGATATCGGCGGGCGAACGGATCCCATCGAGCAATCGCGCGGTCTTGGCT
>JBKOXU010000024.1:0-23308 GCA_046725095.1 Verrucomicrobiota bacterium | reverse complement strand
CCGCTGATTTACCCGCATATCGAAGCGCTGGTGAAAGGATTGCTCGAGCAAAAGCGGATCGTTTACATCTGCACAAACGCCATGTTCATGCGCAAGAAAATGCGCGAATGGCTTGCGTCGCAATTGTCGATTCAGCCGGAGCTTGGCGAAGCAAAAATTGCGGCATTGCTCGGCGCGGGTTTGATCAGCGAGAAAGATGCAGCGGACATTCGGAAAGGTCCAAAGGATGCGGCCAAGCCGACGATCGGACCGTCAGGCTGGATGTACTGGAACGTTCACCTCGACGGGCTCGAGCGCACACACGATCTCATTGTGGAGCGCGAAGGCGTTTTCAAGGAGTGCATCCTTGCGATCAAAATGGCCAAGCTGCTCGGCTACCAGGTCGCGACCAACACGACGGTTTACAAGGAAACCGACATGCAGGAGGTCGAGCAGATGTTCGATTATCTTTCCGATCTCGGCGTGGATGGCCACACCATTACTCCCGGATACGAGTACGACGCCGCAAAGAAAGACATGGTCACGCGACTCAATTTGCGTCCGGAGAATTTCTTTCTCACCCGCGCGATGACTATTCAGAAGTTCCAAAAAATCGAGGAATGGATGAATCGATACACATTCTTTGGGACGCCGGTTTATTTTGAATTTCTCGGCGGCAAACGCGATTTGACCTGTTCAGCCTGGGCAATTCCGACCCGAAACATTCGCGGCTGGAAGGGTCCCTGCTATCTGATGACCGACGCGCACTACTCGACTTACGCGGAACTTCTCGAAAAAACCGAGTGGGGTCAGTACGGCGTCGTGAACGGTGTGGCGCGCGACAGTCGCTGTGAAAACTGCATGGTGCATTGCGGTTACGAGCCGACGGCAACTTTGGGTCTGCAAGCGCAGCGCGGCGACACTTGGAAAACGGTCAAATTTAACTTTGGGCCGAAACCGAAACCGACCGGCTGTGGCAGCGAAGTTCTCGCGTATAACGGCGTGAGTTCCGGAAACGGACATCTCACGGGAAAGAATGCCGAGGCTTCAGCGCAGGCATCATAACTTCGAGCAGTTAATGGATCGACAGGTCCAAGATCGAAATCATGAATTGGTCTTCTGACGTAATTTCTCTGCCAAGCGCACGACCCGACCTTGCGCAGTCATATTCCGCCAGCGACGCCGAGATTTCGCGAGCCATCAACCGCGCCCAGGAAAATCTTCTTCGCCAACAGAAAGAGGACGGGCATTGGTGCGGCGAGCTGATCGTTGATAGCACACTCTCCTCCGATTACGTCCTTTTCATGCATTGGTGCGGCGAAGTCGATGGGCAGTTGCAGCGGCGTTGCGTCCAGCACATTTTGAAACGGCAGCTTTTGGACGGCGGCTGGAATATTTATCACGGCGGCCCGAGCGAGATTAACGCTTCCGTGAAGGCATATTTCGCGTTGAAACTCGCCGGCTGCTCTGCGGACGCGCCATTCATGCATGAAGCGCGCGCCAACATCATGCGCCTCGGCGGTATTCCTCAGATGAACACATTCAGCAAGCTTTATCTTGCGCTCCTGGGACAATTTCCATGGAAGTATTTGCCGACGATCCCTGCGGAAATGGCGCTTCTGCCGAGCTGGACGCCGTTTCACATTTACAAAATGTCGTCGTGGAGCCGGGCCATGCTCATGCCGCTGGCTATCATCAATCATTTCAAACCGACTCGCGTGTTGCCTGGAGAAAAGCAATTGCACGAGCTCTATCCCATCGGCACAGAGCAAAGCGATCTGCGGCTGCCCCGCAGCGAACGCTTCTGGACCTGGCGCAATTTCTTTCTGCGAGTCGAAGATGTTCTGAAATTCCTGCATCCACTCGGGTTTCGGCCGCTGCGCCGCCGCGCGCTTGAAAAAGCGGAGCAGTGGATGGTCGAACGGATTGGCGAGGGGAGCGACGGGCTCGCGGCGGTGTATCCGGCGATGCTGAACTCTTTGATCGCGTTACGCGCACTTGGTTACTCAAAAACAAATCCAGTTTATGCAAAGGCGGAAAAGGATTTCACGGGACTCTTTGTCGACGATCCCGAGGATTTTCGCATACAACCATGTCTGTCGCCCATTTGGGATACTGCGATCAACATCATCTCACTGGCGGAATCCGGCGTTTCTCCGGAGCATCCCGCGCTGCAAAAGGCCGCCGATTGGCTGATCAACAGGGAAGTGCGTATTCGCGGTGATTGGGCGGTAAACAATTCACATCCGGAGGCCAGCGGGTGGGCGTTCGAGTATAACAACATTTATTACCCCGATACCGATGACACGGCGATGGTGCTGATGGCATTGCGGCTCGTCCGACCGGACGATCCTCAATTGCTTAATGAGCTGTTCCGCCGCGCGCTTGGTTGGCAGTTGAGTTTCCAATGTCGCGATGGTGGTTGGGCAGCGTTTGACAAGAACGTGACGACGCCATGGCTGGAAGACATGCCGTTTGCCGATCACAATGCGATTCTCGATCCAACCTGCAGTGACCTGACCGCGCGCACGTTGGAATTGTTTGGTTACATTGGTTTCGATGCCAAAGCGCAGAGTGTGCGCGGCGCCGTCCAATACTTGATCGACACTCAAGACGACGACGGTTCCTGGTACGGGCGTTGGGGCGTCAATTACATCTATGGTACGTGGCAAGTGCTTCGCGGCTTGCGCGCGATTGGCCAGGACATGACGCAGGACTGGATCTTGCGCGGGCGCGATTGGCTCGAGAGCTGTCAGAATAGCGATGGGGGCTGGGGCGAGACATGCGAGACCTACGACAACCCGGCGACCAAGGGCATCGGCGAGAGCACAGCATCGCAAACGGCGTGGGCCGTGATGGCCATCTGTGCGTGCGGCGATCTCGATCGGCCGAGTATTCAGCGGGGCTTGCGTTTCCTGCTCAGCTCGCAAAAACCGGACGGTTCATGGGATGAAGAGCAAATTACTGGGACCGGGTTTCCGCGCGTCTTTTACTTGAAGTACGACATGTACCGCCAGAATTTTCCGCTCCTTGCTCTGGCGACCTATGTGAATTATCGCAGCGGCGTCGGACATCGTCCGAGCTTTTATCGCTGCGATAATCGCGTATAAGAGTGGGAGTAGTGGAGTAGTGATGTCGGTCGCTATTTTTGGCCTAAGATCCCCATCGCGATTGACCGCAATTGTTCGTGGCCTACTGTGATTTATATGGCTTACGAATTACCAAAACTACCCTACGCTTACGATGCTCTGGAGCCGCACATCGACGCGCGCACGATGGAAATCCATCATACCAAGCATCACCAAGCTTACATAGACAACGTTAACAAAGCGATCAAAGGCAAGGCCGATCTGGAAAAGAAATCGGTTGAGGATTTGATCAGCGATTTAAGCGCTGTTCCGGAAGATATTCGCACCGTGGTGCGAAATAACGGCGGTGGCCATGCCAATCATTCCTTTTTCTGGAAAATCATGGGGCCAAACGCGGGTGGCGAGCCGAAAGGCAAACTGGCCGATGACATCAAATCCACTTTTGGCAGCTTTGATGATTTCAAAGAGAAACTTGCGGCAGCCGGGGTAGGCCGTTTTGGCAGTGGCTGGGCGTGGCTCATCAAAAACAAGGGTGGAAAGCTGGAAGTTATTTCCACCCCGAATCAGGACAGTCCGTTCATGGATGGAAACACGCCGATTCTTGGGGTCGACGTTTGGGAGCACGCTTACTATCTCAAGTACCAAAACCGCCGGCCCGATTATCTCAAGGCTTGGTGGAACGTTGTGAACTGGGACGCGGTGGCGAAAAACTACTGAGCGAAGTAACGAAGCCAGTGCACTGATTTCGCCGGCTCTGGATAAGGTAGCGCACGCGTCTCGCGTGTTGGTGGAGCCTGTCCTGAGCACAGCCGAAGGAGCGTCTCGCCAAAACGGACTTGCTATGTAATAGCGACCACACCGAGATTGTCGGACGTCTAGAAAGTTTGCGAAAGCGAGACGCTTTCGCCAGCACGCGAGACGCGTGCGCTACCCAAACAAACACGCGTGGCTTACTTAAACGAAAATTATCTTAAGCTTCAAGCTGGATATCTGTTTCCGGAAGTTGCGCGCCGTGTCCGCGAGTTTTGCGAGGCGAATCCCGAAGCGAGCAAGCGTTTGATTCGCTGCGGAATCGGCGATGTCACGGAGCCGCTCCCACCTGTGGCGATCGACGCGATGAAGCAGGCGATAGATGAACTCGGAAAACGCGAAACCTTCCGCGGCTATGGCCCAGAGCAAGGCTACGAATTTCTCAGATCCGCAATCGCGCAACACGATTATCGCGACCGCAGTATCGAGATCGGCGATGATGAGATTTTTGTCTCGGACGGATCGAAATCCGATTCCGGGTATATCCTCGATATTCTTGGCGACCAAAACAAAGTCGCAGTCCCGGACCCGGTCTATCCGGTCTATGTCGATACCAATGTCATGGCCGGCCACAGCGGCGCGGCGAAGCCAGACGGCAGCTACGAAGGTCTTCTTTATCTGCCGTGCAGCCATGAGAACGGATTCGTTCCCGAGCCGCCGGCAGAACATATCGATCTGGTTTATCTTTGTTTTCCGAATAACCCCACCGGAGCGGTTGCATCCCGCGAACAACTTTCACGTTGGGTCGATTATGCGCGGGAGCACGCGGCGCTTCTGCTCTTTGACGCTGCGTATGAAGCGTACATTTCCCAGCCAAATATTCCGCACTCGATTTTCGAAATTCCAGGCGCGCGAGAATGCGCGGTCGAATTCCGCAGTTTTTCCAAGAACGGTGGTTTCACGGGCGTGCGCTGCGGGTTTACGGTCATGCCAAAATCATTGCTTGCCCGAACGGAGTCAGGAAAAAAAAAGGCACTGCATCCTCTTTGGCATCGCCGCTGGAGCACCAAGGCGAACAGCGTGAGTTATCCGGTGCAGCGTGGCGCGGCAGCGCTTTATACTCCGGAAGGCCGGCAGCAGATTCGCGCATTGATCGATCATTACATGGGCAACGCAAAAATTTTGCGCGAAGCCGTGGCCAAAGCCGGGATGACGGTTTTCGGCGGCGTAAACGCGCCTTACATTTGGGTGAAAACGCCCGATGGCCTGCCAAGCTGGCAAATGTTCGATCGCACGCTGCGCGACTTGAACGTGGTTATCACGCCCGGCGCGGGCTTTGGGACCCAAGGCGAAGGATATTTCCGCGTTTCCGCCTTCAACAGTCGAGAGAACGCTGAAGAAGTAGCGCGCCGTTTGGAGGGACTGTAGCCGTCTCGCTGCCACGCCGTAGCGCTGCGAAGGCGGGTGCGACGCCGAGGTGAGTAAACATGCACCGTTCGCGCTCCCCGCAACGAAGAGGTAGAATCCTCCCTTGTCGACAGGATCGAGGCACGTAACGTTCGGGCTTTGAAAAATCAGAGTGGCCGCTCCGAAACAAAATTTACCGCAGCTTTATCGCTTTTGTTTTTTGATGCTGGGCGACCCGCGCAAAGCACAAGAAGTTTTTGAGACAACCTTGCGTGAAGCGGCTCTGCGCGCAGCTCACGGGGAACTGCCAAACCAGCGATTTTGGCTTTTCCGCGACGCGCGCTGGCGTTGTTTGGAAGCAAGCGAAACCGACTTGCAAGCCGAGCCTCTTCAACTGGAGGAGCGCGACATAACTTCAGCGGCTCCGTCACAAATTGCACAGCTTGAGCCCGCGCAATTGGCAATTTGGATTTCCGGCGCGCCAGATCCTCAGAGGACTGCGCTCGCCCTTTTTTATCTTGACGAATTCGATTACCGCGAAATTCTCGAGCTGGCGGAACTCAAACTAAGCGAGCTTTCGCGCTTGCTGACGCTGGGACGGCGACAATTTCAAGCGTGGCTGGATGCCATGCTTCCTGAAAAGACGAAACTATGAAAACGCCGCGTTTATCGCGTCGCCAGCGAGTTCTGCTGAATTGCGCGCCGATCGGCGAGGAGCGCATCCGCGATCGTTCCATGCGCTCAGCCGTTGTCCGTGCGAGCGAGTCGAGCGGATTCGCGAATCAACAGAGCTTTGATCGCGCAGTGGTCGCATTGGTTCGTATTATCCCGATCCCGCCGGCGACTGCCGAATGGTTCTCCGCCAAAGACCTGTTCTCGCCTTCCAAATGGACTTGGAAAAAGACCCTGCGTAGCCCAGCCGTCCTCGCGATCGGGATCGCTCTCGTCGTAATCGCAGGGATGCTCGTCTTCCAGTTTGTTGCGCGCCTGAATGATTTTCCGGGATCGGCGACCGCGCGGAAATTGTTGACGATCGCCGCCTCGACCCGATCGGTCCTTCTCGATCCGGTGAATGCTGATGCGGGGACTTTGAGCGACTTATTTTTTATGAAACACGGGCTGGAACATTACGACGTGCCCCCGGAGTTTGCCGATTTTCCCACAATTGGCTGCCGCGTTTTCGAGGACGATCAGTCACAACGCGTCGCCCAAATCTGGGTGGCCGAGAAACGCATGCAGTTCTTTCTTTTTCCAGCGGAGAGGGACGTCAAGACAGGGGCAGTGTTGCGGTTTCCCGGGTGGCGATATGTTTATCAAGAAGACTGGGTTGGGGCTGTCATGGAGCATAACGGAGTGTGTTTCATGGCCGCCCTTCGTGGTCGTGACAAAGACCTCGTCACCTACATTCCAAAGGCGAAACAGTAGGTTCAACTTCCGTTGACATCTCGCGAGGTGCCATTGAATTTTTTCGCCGCAACGCCAGGGTGGCTCATTGGCCTGCCCCGGCGGATGTCGCCGTAGAGCAGCCCCGAAAGCGATTCGGGGTTGGTCGGTGCGGGGTTGTTTACTATAATCGAGAGAAAATTAGCGCCAGGGTAGCTCAGCGGTAGAGCAGGGGACTCATAAGCCCTTGGTCGGGAGTTCAATTCTCCCCCCTGGCAGTTTTCAATCGCCAATTGCGGATTGCCGATTGCCGATTTATTGGGCGTGGGACGTTTTTAAGTGAACTGGCGCGATGCATTCCAGAAACTTTTCGCACGCGGAAATTCCTATTGGCTGACGCGTTTCGTCATTCTGCGACTGCTTGGATTTGTTTATGCAGCTGCGTTTCTCGTTGCCGCTCAGCAGCTCGTTCCATTGGTGGGCGAGCACGGATTAACACCAGCGAGTCATTTTCTCAGGGTTATTCAAGCCCAACTCGGTTCGCAAACGGCCGGCATATTGCAAGTCCCTACGCTCTTTTGGTTTGGAATCTCAGACAACACATTGTCGATCTTTGCCTGGGTAGGTTTCGGTTTGTCGCTGGTCGTTCTTGGCGGGTATGCGAATGCGATCCTTCTCACGATTCTTTGGGCGATGTACATGTCGATTGTCCACATCGGCCAAATCTGGTACGGCTACGGCTGGGAGATTCAACTGCTCGAGACCGGGTTTTTGTCGATCTTTCTCTGCCCAATGATCGATGGGCGCCCTTTCCCGAGATGCCGTCCGCCGATCCTCGTTTTCTGGCTTTTTCGCTGGCTTGGGTTTCGCATCATGATCGGCGCCGGTCTAATCAAATTGCGCGGCGACTCGTGCTGGCGCGATCTGACGTGCCTTTACTATCATTACGAAACGCAGCCAATCCCCAACCCGATCAGTCGCTATTTGCATTTCGCGCCCCACTGGTTTCACAAATTCGGCACCGCATGGAACCACTTCATCGAGTTGGTTGTGCCATGGTTCTCATTCGGTCCGCGTACGGCCCGGCACATTGCGGGCGTCTTGCTCGTCAGCTTTCAAATCGTTCTCATCATCAGCGGCAACCTCTCCTTTTTGAACTACGTTACCATCATTCCGTTTCTCGCCTGTTTTGATGATACGTTTCTACGTCACTTTCTGCCGGCGAGACTCGTCAGGCGCGCTGAAAAAGCAGCTCAAGAATCGGAACCGTCACGCATTAACAACATGATCGCGATCGCATTGTCCATCCTGATTATTTATCTGAGCATCGCTCCTGTGCTCAATCTCGTCTCGGGCCGGCAGATTATGAATACATCTTTCAATCGATTCGACCTCGTAAACACCTACGGCGCATTCGGCGCGGTCGGACGCGAACGTCTGGAAATTATTTTTGAAGGAACCGAGGACGCATTGATCACAGGGGACACCAAGTGGAAGGAATACGAATTCAAAGCCAAGCCGGGTGATTTAAACCGGCGACCGCCGTTCGTCGCGCCGTATCAACCGCGAATCGACTGGCAAATCTGGTTCGCGGCCATGGCGTCACCCGCCGAATACCCGTGGACATTGCACTTTGTCTGGAAGCTTCTGCACAATGATCGCGCTACGCTCTCGCTCCTGGCCAACAATCCATTTCCCGACGCGCCGCCTCATTACATTCGGGCACGACTTTATCGTTATGAGTTTGCTCCGTTAGGCGACCAAGCATGGTGGAAACGCGAACCGATCGGTGACTGGTTGCCCGAGTTTTCCGCGGATGACGCCGAGTTCCGCCGTGTGCTTAGGGCGATGGATTGGCTCGATTGAACCGAACTCATGAAGAAGCCTGTTCGGGTGATCAGTGCCAATGCTCTGGAACGGATAGCCGAACCAGCGTCGCGGTTTTATCCTCATTATCTCGCTTACCGGAATCGGGAGATCACCTGGACTGACCTGGTCGCGCGACTGCCGCACGTTGCCCTAATCGGCGACAGCGTTTGTACCGGCGTGTATGTCTCGTCGGTTCTGAGCACATTTTGGCGCGCACGTACTTGTTGTGGCAATAACTGGTTTCTCGACATTAGTCCGTCACCCGCGGGGATTCGGAGCGTTTCGAAGAGACTGGAGGAGCTTACTCCGTTTGTTGCGATGGAATACGCGGGCATCGGCGCGCTCGTCGATAAGGAGGGCGAACGGCAGAATTTTTTTCGGAGAATTCTGCGGACGCGCAATTTCTCCGGGCAAATTGATCAATTGCTAGCTATGGAGCGATTTCCCGATCTAGTTTTGATCGCGATCGGACACAACAACATCGATTGGGCATGGCGATGTCCGCCCAGCGAACTAGAGCAGCCGGAGAATCGTTTGCAGCGACACAGCCGGAACTTTCGAGAAAATTTCGAGCGACAGATGCGGCGACTGATCGAAAGCGCGCAAATGCAGCGTCACCGGGTCGCGGCCGTAGTCTACGGTCTCGTCAATTTCGAGGCATACTTCAAAGGGCGCGAAATCGCAGAGCGTCTGCGAGCAGGCGACCCGGCGCGGTACCCGCATCTTGAAACCACCTACAAATATTTCACCTCCTTCCGGCCAGTTTACCGGTCCAATCTGATTCGTCTTACCGCGATGGTGAATGAGGAGCTGCGCGCGATGGTAAGCAAATTGAGCCGCGATCTTGCGGACAATGTCAACGTGCAGCTGCGCTATTCGGATGCCTTAGCGACAACCGATTTGAGCCGCGCAGAATTGCTCCATCCAGTGGACGGCTGGCATGCATCCACCGAAGGTCACAATGTTCTTGCGAAAGCAGCGTTCAGCGACCTTGGACCAAGTCTAGAATTTCTTGGAATCAAGTCGCCTCCGTCGGATTCGCCAAACTAAACGCGAGGTCGACATCTATAATCCGCGCTCCTTCAATCGCGCGATTGTTTCGCGTAACATGCGATAACCGAAATGTCCTTGCGGCACGCACAACAGCTCTGAGCCGCGCCAATTTCCATGAATCTTCTCAACATCTTCAGGTCGCGCGATTAAGTCGAATTCCCCGGCGACAAACAGCACGCGGTCCGCATCGCATAGCGGCTGATTATGCATTGGAGAACTCAGGTGAAAATGCCGGGCAATGAGAGATGGCTCAATATTTGCCCGATGCAGTTCGCGCCGCATGAATCGCGCGGCTGGGCTCTCCCAGATCGCGTGCTCAACATTCACGATCGGCGCCATCAACGCCACGAAACGAAAATCGCGCTCAACCATGGCCAGAAGGGCGCCGATCCATCCGCCATAACTGGTGCCAAGGATGCCAAACTCGGTGCAGCCGCGCTCGCGCAATATTGCCATCAGTTGCCGCAACTCGATTACGCCCTGACGCAGTCCCTCTGCGTTGCGGATGAGATTGGCGGTGATGGCGAGCTCCCCGTTCCAATGGCCGCGTGGGACCCGTGAATAGTGATATGGGAGATGGACGAAGCACGCATTCCACCCCAGTTCATTAAAGCGCGCCGCGTAGCGACGATACCCGATGTGGCTCGCGGACATGAGCGCGTGCAACATAAGAACCGTCGGTGCACTCCAGCCATGCGCGCACGGAAAAAAATCGGCACGCGCGACGTTGTTCGCTGGAAATTTTGTATCGATCGGACTTTGCCATGTAATGGTAGTACGGCGCCGATCGAAGATTACGGGCGAAATTTCTGCCCCGTTCGGTACAGCATAATAATTTTCGGCTGTGAGTTTCTCGCACGCCGTCACATAGTGGTCCATTTCCTCACGGCTGCGCGCGTGCAGATGATGGCGCGACTGAAGCAGATTGATCGACGCGCACATGAGCAAATCGACACCGCTCGCGGCAAAACGACGCAGCCCATACCGATTGGCTTCACCACGAAGCACACGAAGATCACGAAGAGGAACAGAGGCCTTTTGAATCGGCTTTTCTTTGTGTCCTTCGTGGTCTTCGTGATTGGTGATCGGGCGCGATTTCTCGTGCATTCTCTCTTTCGGCGGATGCGGAAGGTCGTCCGGTTTGAGCGAAAAGTTTTCGCGTAACTCAGCGTAAAGAAGTTTGAACGCCCTGGTCAATTCGCGCTCGATGCAGGCCCGCGCGGCAGATTTTTCGAGCTCGGGAAAATTCGGGATCGGGTTGCCGAAGGCAATCCAAATGGGCGTGCGCCGCAGCGGCAGCCAGCGTTTCTTTGAGTAGAGGCGATCGCTCCCGACGATTACACACGGCAAGATTGGAACGCTCGCAATATGCGCAAGCGTCGATGCGCCCGACCGCAGCGCGGCTCCCTCCAGCAGCGAACGTGCCCCGTCGCGGATGCCGCCCTCCGGAAAAAGTCCCACGATTCGCCCATGCTTCAGCCGTTCGATTGCGGTTCTGATCGTTTTGCGATCGGCACGATTTCGTTCCGCCGGAAATGCATCGACGGCCCGCAAAAAAAAGCCGAGCAGCGGAAGCGGAAAGAATTCCGCCATGGCCATCCAATCGATTTTGCGCCGCACTACGGACGAAATGATAAACGGATCGAAATGGCTAATGTGATTTGACGCCAGTAGAAATCCATCGGCGCGCTCGACATTCTCGCGTCCGACAACATAAACGCGCGACGAATAACTGAAGAGCAGCTTCATTGAGAAGGCCGCAATCCGATTGGCCAGCACGTGAAAGCCTGAGCTCATGGAATTAACTGTTTCGGAGTAGGAAGCGTTGCCGATTGAACATAGATTGAGTTTGTCGGCGACCATCGCGCAAGCAAGTTGCGAATGCGTTATGAATCCTTTTCGCTTTGCCCTGGCGGTGCTCTCAATGATCCGACCCATTTTATTTGCCGCCACCTTTGTTCTTTTGAATGCTTTTCCTGCAGGCGGGACCGAGGAAACTACAGGTTCGCCAGCACCGTTGCCAGTGGCAGTTGGCGAGCACATCACGGCTAACCTAGTTAATTTGATTTTCTTGTTTGATCGCGCGGTGAGCAAGCCGCCAAGAGTGACGACGCGAAACTACCTCGAACCCGTCGCAGACCCGTCCTCTCCGCTCTACCGCGATTATCTTTTGTATCAGCAGCATAGGATCGATCGCACTGAACTGGTCAACCGGCTGCCGCACGTAACGATGTTAGGCGACAGTCTCACCCAACATTTTTATGTCTCGGCGCTCCCAAGCGCGTTTTGGCGGGCGAGAACAGCATGGCGCGAGAACTAGTTCCTCGACACCGGTCCGAACCCCGAAAGCGTTTTCAGCGTTTACGAACGACTGGAACGCATGACTCCACTGGTAGAGGCGGAATATAACGGAGCTGGAGCGTTGGTTGCGCCGAGCCGCTCAGAGGAAAATATGCGCAAGAAACTCGTTCGCGCCCACAACCTTCCCGGCCAGAGTAAACAAGTTCTGCGGCGAGACAGATTTCCAGATTTGATCATGATCTGGATTGGACACAACAACCTGGATTGGGTTCACGGTCTTTCTCCGGAAGAGCGCGCTCAACCGGAAGCCCGGCTTCAGGAAATCGCCACGCGCTTTCGGAGGAATTACACGGAGTCGTTGCAAGCGCTGCTTGACCGCGCAAAAACCGAGAACCACAAAGTAGCCATTGTTGTGTTCGGGCTGGCGAACATCGACGCGTATTTTGCGGGCAAGACAGCAGGCGGCAGCTCTGCACGCACAGAATCCGAAGCTCTACCCTCATTTTGAAAGTGGCGAGAGGACTTTCGAGTCCTTAAAACCGCCTTATCAGAAAAACATGGCCCGACTTGCTTCGATGCTGAATGTCGAACTACGGGCAACGGTCGCCGACTTGAGCCAGAGGGTGCGAGATTTCCCAGTTGTCCGCCTGCAATATTCGGACGGCCTAACAAAAGTTGATTTCAGTCGCGTGGAACTGATTCACCGTGGACGCATGGCATCCGTCAGACGAAGGTCACAAGGTTCTCGCTGAAGCTGCCTTTAAAGCAATTCGGCCAAGCATCGAGTTTCTTGGAATTGCGAAGAAGTCCGGCACTGAAACTCGACAACCACCTGATGATGGTCACGCTCGCTAATCGCCAGCTTGCGCCAATTCCATACACTTCTTGATATTGAGCTTGCCGGAAGCAAGAACCGGAATTGAATCGACGCGTTGGACCCGTTTCGGGATCCACAAATTCGGCACGCCAGCTTCGCGGAGCTTATCGCGCAACTGCGTAAGATCGACATCCGTCGCGGCAAGGAGGATAAGCGCTTCGCCTTTGGCTTCGTCTTGCACCCCCATGATGGCAATCGGGCGCTCATCTCTTCCGGACAAGCCGAGAAGATCGACAATTTTGCTCTCGATTGCTTCGTGCGGCACCATTTCGCCGCCGATCTTTGAAAAACGCGAAAGTCGTCCTTCGATGTAAAGAAAACCGTCTTCGTCGAAGCGGCCGAGATCGCCAGTCTTGAGCCAGCCATTTTGGAGCACATCGGCCGTGCGTTCGGGATCGTGCAGGTAACCTTCGAAAATATTTACTCCCCGCAGCCAAAGCATACCGCTTTCGTGCAAAGATAATTTGCCACCCGTTTCGGGATTACGAACTTCCGCTGCGATGCCGGGGGCCATTTTCCCGACCGAGCGCAAACGACTCGATGGTTGCACTTGTTCGCCCGGGTTGGTCGGTTGCGGCTCGGGCAGGTTTACGCTTACAACCGGCGAAGTCTCTGTTAGCCCGTAGCCCTCGAAAACTCTTTGTTTGAAGCGCTCCTCAAAATTCGTTGCAAGATCGGGCGGCAGTTTTTCCGCTCCGGTGATTACGAGACGCAGACTGCGCAGCTTGTCCGGTTCGACCTTGCGCAGATAACCGCGCAGGAAAGTGGGCGTCGCCAGCAGGAGCGTTAGTTTATATCGTTCAATCAACGCTGCATTCTTCGCCGCTTCCAGCGGATTTGGATAAGTGACAATGCGGACACCTTCGATGAGCGGATACCAAAGCGTGACAGTCGATCCGAAGGTGTGAAAAAACGGTAGCGATGCGAGAATGGCGTCGTCTTTCGTCGCGTCAAGCAATTGTCGGAACTGCGAGACGTTTCCGACCAAGTTGCGATGGCTGATCACGACCCCTTTTGGCTCGCCGGTGCTTCCGCTCGTAAAAAGCAGGACTGCTTCCTTGTGGCCGCCCTCTTTTGGAATTTTCAAAAGTCGCAAAAGCAAACGGGCGGGAACGAGAATCGACATAATCCACCAGAAAACGATTTGGCGTTTCATTCGTGGCATCAGTTCGTCCAGCTTGAGAACGCGTTCCGGCCACGGAAAATCCTTGAGGCGTTCCATGAATTGCGTGGCCGAAATAGCGACCCGCAGGTTGGCGCGCTCACAGCAAGATTCATTCGCTGCCCGTCCGATCGTGAAATTAAGATCGACGGGCATTTTGTCCGCCAGCGTCACGCCCAGGTTCGCTACCATCGATCCTTTGCTCGCAGGCAGGATGATGGCGATCCTTTCGTCGGAAAATTCTTTTCGAAGATAACGGCTCAATGCCGCGGCAGCCCCAAGCAATTTCGAGCGGCTCAAGGCGCTGTGATCGAGTCCATCGATGACGGCGGTCGCGAAAGGTCGTCTCTTTAATCCGCGGATGCACGGCTCGGCAAGATGACGATCCAGCGATGGCCGACGGCTGAAACAGACTTCGCCCAGCTTGAGCAACTCCTCGCGCACCGTCGCGATAGCGGCAGCGTCCGCTTCGAGCGGCTTACCGAATGCGATTGTGACAGGGTATGGGATTCGCTTCGGAAATTTGCGGAAAAATTTTCCGCCTTGGAACGAAAAGATCGAGCCCCAGAGCTGGTCCAGCCATGCCGGAACGACAAGCGCGTTGGCGTGCCGCGCGATCAATTCGTATCCGCGGTGCAAGCGCAGAAGCGTCCCCGTGCGTTCAAGACGGCCCTCGGGAAAAACGCACACGATCTCGCCCGCAGCGATTTTCTCAGCCGCAGCGCGAACTGCCGGATGCGAATGGCGAGCATTAATCGGAATGCAGCCGAGCACACGCAAAAGCCAATGCAGAATCGGTTTGTGATAGTACTCCTGGTCGATGACGTAGCGAATTGGGCGCGGGCAGGCTAGTTGGAGGACAATGGCGTCCACCCAGGTGATATGGTTCGGCAAAAGTAGAAATCCGCTTTGCGGCAAGTTTTCCAGTCCCAGCGTAGTGACCCGATAAAAGCAACGCGCGAGCGCCCGTCCGAAGAAATAAAGTGCGCGTTCAGCGGCGGACATGGTGGCCATCATTTATGATTTACAATTAACGTGTGGACATCTGCAATCGGCAACTGGCGGTAGAAGACGGCATGAAGAAATCAATCACCGGCGCGCACAGTGCGTTGTTGCTTCTGCTCGGGATCAATCTGTTTAATTACATCGACCGCCAAATTCTGGCCGCGCTCGAGCCTGACATTCGCGCAACTTTCTTCGCAGCTGACGACGTAAACGCTATGACGAAGACCGGCCTGCTTGGCGTTGCGTTTTTCGTAACTTATATGATCAGCGCGCCGATTCTCGGTTTGCTCGCTGATCGGATCTCGCGATGGATCATCGTCGGCGGTGCGGTGATTTTATGGAGCCTGGCCAGTGGCGGCTCCGGTTTGGCGACGACGTTCGCCATTCTCTTTGCGACTCGCATTTGCGTCGGAATTGGCGAAGGCGGTTACGGTCCGGCTGCGCCGACAATCTTGTCCGATCTTTTCCCGATTGAAAGACGCGGTCGTATTATGGCGATTTTTTACACCGCCATTCCTGTTGGCAGCGCGCTTGGCTATGTCATCGGCGGATTAATTGGAGCTCATCTCGGCTGGCGTTGGGCATTTTATCTCGTCACGCCGCCGGGTTTGCTGCTAGGCCTACTGTGTTTTTGGCAGCGCGATCCGCGCGTTGCTGCGCATCACCTAATGCAAGAATCACCGCGCCGCCGCTTCGCGGATTACGTGAGGCTTTTCCGTACCCGGTCGTATCTCATCAACTGCATCGCTCAAACGTTAATGACTTTTGTTACAGGCGGCCTTGGTTTTTGGGCATCAGCCTATTTGCGCTATCGAAATCAAAGCCCAGACGTAGGCATGACGATCTTTGGATTGATCACCGTGGTCGCTGGTTTGATCTCGACGCTTCTCGGCGGTGTTATCGCCGATAGGTTGCGTTCGCGTTTGCCAGGCTCCTACTTCTGGGTCTCGGGAGTCGGGATGCTGATCGCCTGCCCATTTTTTATTGCGACCCTTTACATTCCCTTTCCCGTAGCGTGGGTCCCAATGTTCCTCGCGATATTTTTCTTGTTTTTGAACACAGGTCCCTCGAACACGGCGCTGGCCAACGTCTCGCTACCGGCCGTGCGCGCAACAGCGTTTGCCGCAAATATTTTTGTCATTCATGCGTTGGGCGACGTGCAGGCATTCTGGCTGCTTGGTTACATCGGCGGTCACACGAACATGCATGTGGCGTTTCTGTTTGTGTCTGCAATAATTTTCGCTTCTGGCCTCGCTTGGCTCATTGGTGTGAAATATCTTCCCGCAGACACGGCTGCAGTAGAAACGGCCGGAGTCAACTGAGCTCGCAGAGTCTGGGGAATGCTTATGTCGATCTTGCGCTACTTATCAATCTGTCTGCTGATGTGGCTGGGAAGCAATGCTTACCCCGATGGAGTTCCGGACGATTGCACGCAGCTCGTCCTCGGCATCGCGCCGACCTGGAATTCACTGCGCGGAAAGTTGCGTTTATTTGAACGATCGCCCGGCGGAACTTGGGAACCCGTGAGTGGACCTTTACCAGTACTGTTTGGAAAAAATGGAGCTGCCTGGGGAACGGGCCTTGCCGGACAAAACGAGTCCGGTCTTCGAAAAAAGGAGCGAGATGGACGAGCGCCTGCTGGAGTATTCGAGATCGGGAAGGTTTTCGGATATGACCCGCAGTTGCCTCCCGGAGCCGACTATCCGTACCACCAGGTGACGGAAGCGGATGTCTGGAGCGATGACCCGCGCTCGCCAAATTATAATCGTCATATCGTGATTGATCCTAAGAATCCGCCCGACAATTACACGCACGAAAAAATGCGTTCGGGCGATTTCGCCTACCACTGGCTCATTGAGATCCGGCATAATTCCGATCCGCCAGTACCCGGGGCAGGGAGCGCGATTTTTTTTCATATCCGACGCGGTGTAAATCGACCGACCACTGGCTGTACGACGATGGCGAAAGCAGACCTCCTGAAGTTAATCACCTGGCTGCGCACGAGGCGGCATCCTTGCTACGTACTGTTACCTGCCGCGGAATACGACCAAAAATGGAGCGCCTGGAACCTGCCCGCACCAGAAACATTCCGGCGCGGCGGTGCTTCGACCATGGGTTATTGATTGCCTGAATTATTCAGTTAACTTCTCGTTAACTGGTTCCTATGCGAAGACGTCCCAACCCTGATTCGGAAGCGAATATCCGGCGCATCGACACAAAACGGCGCGCAAGGAGGCAAACGCATGGTTTTCAGGTTCATTTCCTTCGCGGCGATCAGGTGGTTACAAAGATGTTTAGCGACAGCATCTACGGTGGGAAAGAAGCAGCGAGGCGTGCTGCACGAAAATTCAAGAAGGCGACCCTGCGCCGTCTGCCTCAGCGGAAATTTATCGGGTTTAAGTGAGCGTATCGCTGTTGGCGGCCTTCTTTTCCCGATAGGCCGTCCAGCATTCCATAAATCCGGGTGCGAAATCCTCCGGTCGTGCCGCGACCCAACCATCGATAATGGCCGGAGGAAAAAAGGCACCAGCCTCGATTTCGCTTCGGTTGAGTATGGGATTACCGCGAATTTCTCCTCGATAAAGCCAAACAAACTCGTGCTCAGTCCGTGCTGAGGCAGGAAGCTTCAAGAGCTTCTCCAGAGGAACATTGACGTCTAGTTCTTCTTTCAACTCGCGTCGGGCCGTTTCTTCATAGCTTTCTTCGCCCTCTACATGACCCGCAGCGCTCGAATCCCATTTCAGGGGATGGCGGTCCTTCCAGCGCGAGCGTTGCTGCAAGTAAACTTCGCCTGCCTGGTCGAAAATCAGGATGTGGACGGCCCGATGGCGCAAGTTATTCCCATGCACATCCGAGCGCCGCGCATATCGTAAAATTCGATCGTTCTGATCGACCACTGGGAAGCGCTCATTTCCCATTGCCAGTGCAGACTGATGGGCAGGCGGTGCGATGTAATTCGCCAGGCCAATCCACTGAAGCAGTGATAAGTTTTCGGCACGTGCCTTGGGATCGAAGCTCAGAGTTGATGCGGCGTGATCCCAATTGGTCACACGCATCCCGAGTAGTTTCCTTAACTGCTTTCTTCTCTGAGAAAAACCACTCCGAATCAGCCTCGTAAGCAACTCATCATCGCGCGCGGGCAAGTCGAGTGGGTTACGAGGTAGGATTCGCACCAGTGCCGAATCGACATCGGGTTTTGGGAAAAAAACGGTTGCCGGAATCGTGCGCAGATATTGCACGCGATGACGCAACTGCACGTGCAAAGTCAGGGAGCCGTAATCATGAGTGGATGGCAACGCCGAAAGGCGGCGCGCCATCTCCTTTTGTAACATGAACAACCACAGTGAGATGGGACTTGGATATTCAAGAAATTTCAAAAGCAGTGCGCTCGAGATGTTATACGGAAGATTACCGAGCAGTTTTACTCGATGATGTGAAAAAAGAACACGCGGATCAAACGTCAGAGCATCTGCATTTCGAACTTCGAGTCGTGGATCATTGAGACGTTCGCGCAAAAAACTCGCGAGGCGCGTGTCCTTCTCGATTGCGAGAACGTTCGCTCCTTTCTCAAGCGCCAGCTTGGTGAGAGCGCCCAGGCCAGCTCCAATTTCTACGACATAATCGTCCGGATTTGTCTCCGCTTGATTGACGATCCAGCGCGCGAGATTTTGGTCGTGCAGAAAATTTTGCCCGAGAGTCTTGACCGGTGAAACACGTATTTTCGGAAGCGTCGTCCTTATCTCGGAGAGTTTCATAAAGCAGCTACGAATGCCTCGCCGTTGCGCAGAAATGAGCGCATTTGTTCACAAAATTGTGTGAACAAAATGTGCTGGTGAGAGGAATCTTATTCACAAGTTATTCGCGCATATGACCGATACGGCACGAACGACCAATATGAGCTGCATGCTCGTGCCACGTCCGGTTTTCACTCGTGAGCCGGCAGAGCCAGGCGCGCCCGCTTCTTGCGGCTGGTCAAATAGGTTCGGCGCGCGTCCTTCAATGAGACGCCATCGATAAAAAAGACGGTCGCGGCTTGCCCGATCGCATAGGTTCCGGAGCCTGCTACCAGACCGCATACGACGTTCCCCCAGCCGGGAAAGAATTTCAGGATCGCGCGCGTGCCTTCGCGCAGAAGCATCGCGGCGCCCACGTTTGCACCAAGAGCGCCGACGAATTGGGCGGCGGCGCGCAAGCTCCTCTCGCGGCCGCTTACATACATGATTCCGGAGATCATCATCACTTGCAAACTGGTCAGGATCGGGAGATCAGCGAGCGGGATCGGTTGTGCACCAATCGCTGCACAAATGGCACTCGTGGATTTCACTAAAAGCTGCGCCACTTCGTGCTGGGCTTTGCGATCTCGCGATATCCTGATCAATTCCATCCGCGCCTGATTCGGTAACTCGCGTGCCAGGATCGACATCAGCCGCTGGGATTCTACATCGAACAGTTCGACTGCCCCGTTAAAACTACCAGGAACCAGTCTCAAAACCTCCAAGAAAGGCCCGGGTGCAGCGGCATTTGATCTAGGCAGGGATTCCAGCCGAGATGGAACCAGATTGGCATGACTGGATGCGCCTCCCTCTGTTGGGGACGGAAGGATGATTTCAATTATCTTCGTCCCGCTCTCCGGCGTTTTATTCCAACCAGAATAGCTCACCCAATCATTCAGGCTGCGCTTTTCAGGCCGACCTTCAATTTGGCTATCTTTGAGAAAAAAGATGACATCGGCAGCTTGATATTTGAGTTCATCATCGATTTGAATGGCAGCGGAAACATCGGCGCCCCGAGCGTCGAGGATGCAGATCCTTCCCCGGTCAGGCAGACTGATATCCTGCCAATGATGCGTTCGGACAGGAACATAGCGCGTCCCGGTTGGACGGTCGACGCCAAAGAGGGCAGCAATTACGTGCCCCAGGGGGATTGCGCTTGAGCCTACAAAAAGAAAACGCGGCGGCCGCTGCTGGAGGAATAATTGCTTGAGCGGTGTGAGCTCATTGAGAACAGCTCTTCGAATTTTGGAAGGCAGCTTGCTCGCTAGACGTTCGAGCCGCTCGACAATTTGGAGAAGGGATGGCGAATTCACAAACGAACCAGTTTTTTGAGACTGGGATTTAGCGGTATGCGATAGGTCAGCGGTAGAAAATAGATTGTGGGACTGAAATGTTCCGCCATATAGAGGTTCGCGCCTTCAATCTTAATCCAAAAATTCAAATCTTCCTTATTTTCCATGAGTCTAAATGTCGAAATTCTTTCTCGGGCGGCCAACGAAGCACGGGGTTTGTGCATGGACGCCGTACAGGCTTCGCAATCGGGCCACCTTGGGCTGCCCCTCGGCTGCGCAGAAATCGGTGCCGTACTCTACGGCCATGCCTTGAAATACAATCCGGACGAGCCGCGTTGGATCAATCGCGATTGCTTCGTCCTCTCCGGCGGTCACGGCAGCATGTTTCTCTACGCCTGGTTGCACATGAGTGGTTACGATCTGCCGATGTCGGAAATCAAACGTTTCCGGCAATTATATTCGAAGACGCCGGGACATCCTGAATTTGGCGACACGCCCGGAGTGGAATGCACCACGGGACCGCTTGGCCAGGGCGTTGGCAATGCTGTTGGCATCTCTGTGGCGACAAGGATGGCGGCGGCGCGTTTCAACACCGACCAGCACAAAATTTTCGACCAGCATGTGATCTGTTTATGCAGCGACGGCGACATGCAGGAGGGGGTCGCGTCCGAGGCGAGCGCGCTCGCTGGTCATTGGGGCCTCGATAATCTGATTCTGATCTATGATTCGAATGCCGTCACACTGGACGCCGCGGCGAAGGAAACGCAGAGCGAAGCCACCGGTAAACGCTTCCAAGCATATGGATTTGACGTCCAGGAAATCGATGGCCACGACATGCAAGAGTTCCTCGACGCGTTGAACGTCGCGAAAAGGCGCGATAACGGGAAACCGCAGTTCATTATCGCGCACACGCTAATCGGCAAAGGCGTCCCGGAAGTTGAAGGGACGTACAAGGCCCATGGAGAAGCGGGCGCAAAATTTGTCGATGCGGCGCGCAAGGGACTCGGTTTGCCGGAAGAACATTACTTCGTGTCCCAGGATGTGTACGGCTACTTTGCCGAGCACAAAGAGAGACTGCTAGCCGACTACGATCGATGGAAAAAAACTTACGACGAATGGCGCAAGAAAAATCCCGAGCTGGCCAAAATGCTCGATGGCGGCCTCGATCGAAAAGTTCCCGGCGATCTTTTAGCGAAGATTCCTGATTTTCCAAAGGATGCGAAACTGGCCACGCGCAAAGCGGGCGGCGAAGTCTTGCAACCGATTGCGCAGGCGATGCCATTGCTGATGAGTGGCAGCGCCGATCTCTACGGGTCGACAATGAATTACATCAAAGACGGCGGGGATTTTACGCGAGACAACCCCGGCGGGCGCAACATCCGTTTCGGGATTCGCGAGCATGGCATGTGCGCGATTCTCAACGGCATCTCGTATCACGGGCTATTTCGCGCATCTGGCGCAACCTTTACGGTTTTCACCGATTATTGCCGCGCTTCCATTCGGCTGGGCGCGCTGGCGAAGCTACCCAATCTTTATATTTTCACTCACGATTCAATCGGCGTTGGTGAAGACGGCCCGACCCATCAACCAGTGGAGACGGTCAGTTCCGTTCGGTTGATGCCGAACATCGACGTGATTCGTCCGGCCGATCCGGAAGAAACTGCGGGCGCATTTGTCGCCGCGATGCAACGGACGGATGGCCCAACGTTTCTCGCGCTCACGCGGCAGACCGTTCCAATGCTAAACGATGTCGATCTAAAATTGCGCCGCGAAGGAGTGCTCCGCGGCGCTTACATCGCAAAGAAGGAAACGAGTGAACTCAATCTGATCATAGTGTCGTGCGGCAGCGAATTGCAGCACGCGCTTGCTGCTGCAAAGGAACTTGGCGATGGCGTACGCGTTGTCTCTGTGCCCTGCTTCGAGCGTTTCAATCGTGAATCTGCAGAATATCGCGAGGAAGTTCTCCCGAGGTCCTGCCGCAGACGCGTCGCAATCGAAGCCGGCATGACCGAGATTTGGTATCAGTACGTCGGTCTCGATGGCAAAGTTGTTGGGTTGCACGAGTTCGGGTTGAGCGCGCCTGGCGCCGAAGTAATGAAAGAGCGCGGCATCGATGCTCAGCACGTTATTGATGCAGCGAGGTCCTTGTGACGCGCGAACGCCGACTCTGGGGAGCACAGGCTGCCAGCCTGTAGTTGCCGGCAGCCTGCCGGCAACATCTTTCGCACACGTAATTCTGATGTGACACCATTTCCCGGTCTCGGCAAGCTGCCGAGACCTGCAGGCTGGCAGCCTGCGCTCCCCAGAGATGACGGCGGTCCACCTGTTGATCTGATTCAAGGGATTTTCCGGGCCCGCACATATTCCGCGTGAAAGGAGAGTCGCCCGTTTCAATGCTTCAACGGTGTAACGATTTTAACGCTGCACTAAAACGCCTCCCCGGGTTCGCTCACATTGCGCGCCCGAGTTTCGAAGCGCGTGAACTCCTTTAGGAAGGTGAGCGGAATCTCGCCCACGGGACCGTTGCGCTGCTTGGCGATGATTAATTCGGCTTCACCGGCTTTTTCCGCGCGCGCCTCTTCGTCCTCCTCGTAAATTTCCGGCCTAACCAGCAATCCGACCAGATCGGCGTCCTGTTCGATCGAGCCAGATTCGCGAAGGTCGCTCAAGCGCGGTTTGCCACCCGAACGCTGCTCTGGCTGGCGATTCAATTGAGCCACCACGATCAGCGGAATTTTCAATTCCTTCGCCAAACCTTTCAATCCTGCGGAAATTTCCGAGATTTCCAACTGTCGATTGTCCTGTGCGCGGCGTGATGTCGATCTTAGCAACTGCAAATAATCGACGATGATCAGTTGCACATCTTGCTGCGCCTTCAGCCGCCGCGCTTTCGCGCGCAATTCAAGAATCGTGAGACTCGCGCTGTCATCGATGAAAATTTTTGCTTCCGCCAGTTTCGATGCCGCGGCTGTTAAACTCGGGAAATCGCGTTCGCCCAAAAATCCGTCACGGACTTTTTGCAAATTGACTCGCGCTCGCGAGCAAAGCAGACGTTGCACAAGCTGCTGACTGCTCATTTCCAGGCTGAAGACGCCAACCGGAAGCATTTCGCTAATGGCGACGTGTTCGGCGATATTCATGGCAAGTGCCGTCTTGCCCATGCTCGGCCGGGCCGCAATCACGATCATTTCCGAGGGATGCAAGCCACTGGTCATCCGATCGAACTCGGCAAATCCGGTGGAGATGCCCGTGATGCCGCCTTTTCGTTCGTAGAGCTTCTCGATCGACTCGATCGCTTCCATCACCTGATCCTTCATCGAAAGCATCTGGCCTTTAAACCGATCTTCGCCGACGGCGAAGATTTTCTG
>JBKOXU010000096.1:0-11435 GCA_046725095.1 Verrucomicrobiota bacterium | reverse complement strand
GTTCAGGTAGCGAAGTCGGTCAGAGCACTCTTTCCCGAGATCCGTGCGAGTCTGCCCGGCTCGATCACTCTCGTTCCGGTCTTCGATCGGTCCCAGAGCATCGTCGATTCCGTTCAAGATGTGAAACTCACGCTCGTGATTGCATTCATCCTGGTCGTGATGGTGATCTATGTTTTTCTTGGCCGCGCCACCGATACGCTTATTCCCGTCGTCGCGCTGCCGCTTTCGGTGCTGCTCACCTTCGCCGTGATGTACGCACTCAACTTTTCCATCAACAATTTAACTCTGATGGCCCTTACTCTGGCCATCGGGTTCCTCGTCGATGACGCGATTGTTTTCTTGGAAAATGTCGTGCGCCGCGCAGAGCACGGCGAATCGATTATAAAGGCCGCTTTTAACACGGCCGGCGAAATTTCCTTCACCATCTTGTCGATGACGCTTTCGCTCGCCGCGGTTTTCATCCCGCTTGTATTCCTTCCCGGGTTATTGGGCCGAATTTTCCGTGAGTTTTCCATTACGATCATCGTGGCCATTCTCGCCTCGGGTCTCGTCTCCCTGACGCTCACCCCGCTCATGTGCGCGCGCATGCTTCGGGAGCACAAGCCAGGTCACAAACGCGCCCGTATGGAAAGATGGACCGGCGATTTTATCAAACGGGTGATTGCCGGTTACGGACGAGCGCTGGACAAGTTCCTCGACCGCGCCTGGCTTGCTGTGCCGATCCTGATCGGGTGCATCGTCGCCCTTTGGTTTTTCTTCACTCACTTGCCCTTTACTTTACTGCCGCCGGGCGACAGTGGTTTCATTCGCGGAGTTTTTATCGCGCAGGAGGGCTCTTCGCCCGCGCAAATGCACGCCTATCAGCAAGAAGTAAATGAAAAGCTCAAGAACGATCCAAACGTCGCGCAGTTTTTTACCCTCGCCGGGCTTGCCTCCCGGAGTGCGTCGTCGCAGGGGCTAATCTTTTGTTTCCTCAAACCCAGAAGTCAACGACCGCCAATCGAACAGTGTGTTCTGCAATTGCAAAAATCGATTGGCACCGTTCCAGGTATCACAGGGGTCTTGACACCTAGCCCGGTGTTGCAAATCAACGTCGGCGCGACCCAGCAGACCCAGGGGCAGTATGCCTTCACGCTTAACGGCATAGTGCCCGGCGACGTTTACGCTGCCGCCGACCAGCTAATGACGAAGCTTAAGGATTTCAAAGGCTTCGCTTCCGTGCGCTCCGACTACTACAACAAAACTCCAAACCTCGCCGTCGATATCGACCGCGAGCGCGCTGCCACTTATGGTGTTTCTACTTCTGCAGTGCAAAGCTTGTTGCGCACGGCTTACTCCCAAAACTACATCTATTTGATCAAGCAACCCGAGGATCAATATCAGGTAATCCTCGAGGTGAAAGACAGCGAACGCTCCCAGCCGTCCGACCTCAACAATCTCTATGTGCGCAGCAACACAAGCGGCAGCTTCAGCGCCAGCGGCGCAGGCGGTGGAAACATCGCAACCACCGGTGGCACTGGATCCAATCTCGTGCCCTTGCGGGCGGTAACCTCGACAAAGCAGGTAGTCGGTCCACTAGCGGTCAATCACTTCAATCAATTCACGAGTGTGACCCTCAACTTCAATTTGCTGCCGAACGTCGCAATCGGCGATGCAACCAAATTCATTGAAGACAGTTTCGCCCAAGTTCAGGGCCAATTTCCCAGTGTGCAGACCACCTTCCAGGGTGAAGCGCTGGTCTTTCGCCAACTGTTCAAGGCACTGCCATTGCTGCTCCTCGCCGCGATCTTTGTCATGTATGTGATTCTGGGAATTCTTTACGAAAGCTACGTCCATCCGATCACGGTGCTTTTCCCCGCGATTGTGCCGGCGGTCGTCGGAGGCTTGTTTACGCTTTGGGTCTTTGGATCGAGCTTGTCTCTTTACAGCGTTATCGGTTTGTTTCTCTTGCTCGGAATCGTAAAGAAGAACGGAATCTTGGTGGTCGATTTCGCGCTCAAACGAATCGACGAGGGATTGGGCCTTCGAGAGGCAATTCATGAAGCAAGCCTCGAGCGTTTTCGCCCCATCATGATGACGACTCTCGCCGCGCTCATGGGCGCGGTGCCACTCGCGCTTGGCTTTGGCCACGACGCCTCAGCGCGGCGTCCGCTTGGTCTAGTAATTGTTGGCGGCCTGATTTTCTCGCAACTGGTCACGCTTTTTGTGACGCCGGTCATTTATCTCTGGCTCGAATGGTTCCAAGAGCGCGTTCTCGATAAAGTGCCGTTTCTGCGCAGCGCGCATATGCATCACGAAGGCGAGCCCATCCCGCATCCCGCTGGAACCGGCGACGGCGAGTTGGAACCAGCCGGCGCGCCTTGATAATGACGAATGACGAATATCGAATGTCGAAGGAATGACGAAATCCTAAAAGACGGCAACTTGCGATCGCGCGTTCGCGGTCTGAGCATTCGGACTTCCCGCGTCCTTCGTCATTCATAGCGGGGTGTTTGAGACAAGCCGCGCACACATTTTTAATTAGATCAAATCCGATGCGCGCAATGGTGCTCGAGAAACCGCGGCAGCCGCTGCAACTCCGCGACATGCCAAAGCCGAAACCGGCGAGAGGACAAGTGCTCGTGTGCGTTGCCACGTGCGCGGTCTGCCGGACTGATCTCCACATTGTCGACGGCGAATTGACGAACCCAAAACTGCCGCTGATTCCCGGGCACCAAATCGTCGGGCGCATCGAGGAGATGGCGGACGATGTTGAGGGATTCTCCATCGGCGATCGCGTGGGTATTCCATGGCTGGGCTGGACGGACGGGGAGTGCGCTTATTGCCGATCTAGCCGGGAGAATCTTTGCGATCGCGCGCGCTTTACCGGCTACACCATCGACGGCGGCTACGCCGAATTCGCGGTTGCCGATTCGCGATTCTGTTTCCATCTTCCCGACCATTACAACGATGTCGATGTTGCGCCGCTGCTTTGCGCGGGATTGATCGGTTATCGCTCATATCGAAAGACCGGGGAAGCACGTCGTCTCGGCATTTATGGCTTCGGCAACGCCGCGCACCTGATCACGCAGATTGCGCTTTATGAAGGGCGCGATCTTTTCGTGTTTACGAGACCGGGCGACGCAGCAACGCAGCAAGTCGCAAAGAAACTGGGCGCGGTCTGGGCCGGCGGTTCCGACGAGATGCCGCCGGAAAAACTCGATGCTGCGATTATTTTTGCCTCGGTCGGTCCGCTCGTGCCCGCCGCGCTGCACGCGCTCGCTAAGGGCGGCACTGTGGTTTGTGGCGGGATTCACATGAGCGATATCACGTCGTTTCCCTATGCCGACCTTTGGGGCGAACGCGCGATTACTTCGGTAGCAAACCTGACGCGCCGTGACGGCGAAGAATTTCTCAAGATCGCGCCGCGCGTTCCCGTAAAAACGAAAACGGAAACGTTTCCTCTCGAAGAAGCGAATGCCGCGCTGGAAAAGTTCCGGGCCGGCGAACTCGCCGCCACTGCCGTGCTAAAATCTCCGGAAGTTTGCGCGTAAGCCGTGAGGAAAATGTTACTGTGCATCGCCCGCACTTCCTTTTTGTAGCGCCGGCCACAAAACGGAGATCTTCGCGCAGCCAGAAGCGAATGTCCTCACCCCATCTGGGCCCGCGCGCGAGCGCTAAACGGTTTTACAAAATTACCGGGCAGCCGTTTTTCGTCGTCCCGGACTGAGCCGGCGGCATTGGCGAGTGCTTCTTCCTCGGCGGACAGAAATGGTTTGAAGCGGTTTTTGTCGATCGCCTTCATGAAGGCTTCGTGCGGAGACACAGTGCCTTTTTCGAGCAGTGCCCAGATGGCATCGTCCATGAACTGCATCCCCTGCGCCTTGCCGGACACAATCACGTCCTGGAGTTTTTGCGTTGCCCCTTCGCGAATGATGGCGGCGACAGCGGCACTCGTGATTAGAATTTCGTTTACTGCGATCCGTCCGGGTCGATCTGCTCTTTTTAAAAGTAATTGGGCAACTACCCCGCGCAGCGAGTTCGCAAGCATGGCGCGCGCCTGTGGTTGGCGGTCTGCCGGGAAAACATCCACCATTCGGTCAATCGTCTTGCGCGCATTGTTTGTGTGCAGGGTGCCGAACACGAGGAGACCGGTCTCGGCCGCGGTGAGGGCAAGGGAAACTGTTTCCAAGTCGCGCATTTCTCCCACCAGCACAATGTCGGTGTCCTCGCGCAGCGCTGCCTTGAGTCCGGCGGCAAATGAACTCGAATCGCCCGGCACTTCCCGCTGGGTGATCGTGCTTCGCTTGTTGTCGTGCACGAATTCGATGGGTTCCTCGATTGTCACGACATGTTTTGCAAAATTTTGATTGATATGGTCGATCAGCGCAGCTTGCGTGGTGGTTTTTCCGGAGCCAGTCGGGCCGGTGACAAGGACAAGACCGCCGCGTAAATTGGCGAATTCTTTTACAACCAGTGGAATCCCTAGTTCCTCGAGCGTTGCGATCTTAGTGGGAATCAGCCGAAAAGTCGCACCGTAACCATTTGACTGCTTGAAATAGTTACTGCGGAAACGAGAGGCTTCATCCATCTCATAGGCAAAATCGAGGTCGCCTCGTTGTTCGAAGATTTCCCAGTTACGCGGGCCGCAAATCTCGCTCATCATCTGCACAGCTTCCTGGTGTGGAATTGGCTCGGCGCGGATAGGCATGATATCGCCATGCATGCGCATTTTCGGCGGCTGCCCCTCACCGATGTGCAGATCGGACCCGCCGTGCTTAACAATCACGCTTAGAAATTGATCAAGATAAGCCATTATTCATTATTTACCGATGTGCTGGCGCATCATTAATTTCTGGTCGGCGCGCGCGTAAGCTTCTTGGGCGCTGATCAGGCCGCGATTATAAAGATCGATGAGCGTATCGTCCATCAAACGCATGCCTTGTTTTTTGCCGGTCTGAATAATACCCGGCAGCATATATGTCTTCGCTTCGCGAATAACGTTCGCCACCGCCGGTGTATTGGTAAGAATTTCCAGTGCCAGCACGCGCCCAGTGCCGTCCGCCTTGGGTATCAGCTGATGACTGATGACTCCGCGCAAGGATTCGCTCACCATCACCCGGATTTGTTCCTGTTGCTCAGGCGGAAACACGTCGAGCAATCGATCCAGCGTACGGGACGCATTGCTCGTGTGCAGGGTTGCCAAAACAAGATGGCCGGTCTCGGACGCGGTGATGGCGAGGGAGATCGTTTCTAGGTCGCGCATTTCTCCAACCATGATGACATCCGGATCTTCCCGGAGCGAAGCGCGCAGCGCCGCGCCGAAAGACTCGGTATGGGTGAATATCTCGCGTTGGGTAACGTGGCAGTTTTTCGATTTTAGAACGTATTCGATCGGATCCTCCAGCGTGATGATGTGGTCGCGCCGTTCCATGTTTATTTGCTCAACCATCGCCGCCAGCGTCGTCGATTTTCCCGTTCCCACCGAACCTGTCACCAATATCAGTCCGTTCTGATAACGGGTGAGTAACTTGAGATGCTCTGGCAACGCCAGCTCATCCATGGTCCGCACCTTGGAATTGATCACGCGGAATACAATTTCGATCCCCAGTCGCTGCCGAACTACGCTGGTGCGATAACGTGCGAACTCGTTTGCATAAGCAAAATCCGAATCCCCACGGGTATTGAGTTCCTCTTTATATGCATTAGGAACAAAGGCTTCAGCGAGGGCGGCGGTTTGGTCGGAAGTGAGCCGCGGTGCGTCGGGCCAGATTGGCTGCAGGCTTCCATGCAAGCGCCACCTCGGCTGCGCGTTCACGGCGAGATGGACGTCGGAGGCGCCGGCCTTTTGCCCAACCTCGAGATATTCGTCCACGTGTCCCAGCGGATGCGATTTGACTGGAATGTCCGGGGCTTTTGCGATCATGGCGCGCTGTCGAGATGATTGTGCAATGCGGGGCCGGACGTAAATCCTAAAACCGGCTCACTGCCTTCTTGATCGGCGCGACTGCCCTGCCATACCGATCAGCCGATTTTTGACAAGCTCGACAACAACCGGCCGAACTAGGCCCGCCGCGATTTTCAGCGCACCCAGGGCAAATCCAGCTTCGAGAAGCTTCTTCTTGGATTTGCGGCTGCTCTTTGCATCTATGTAAATCTTCTTCTTCCGGACGGGCAGAAGGACGACGAGAGTGCCAACGGCCGCCGCTGCTGCAATCCAAGAACCGGTTTGTTCTCGAAACGATCGCCGGATTCTCCGCGGAAAATCCAATTCATAATGCAAGCCGCGCAAGTCGCGCGACACACGTTCACGTGAACTGGCGATTTCTGCTCTTAGCTCGTCGGTCGATTTGTCGTGTCCAGATTTTTCAGCCATTCGCGATCTTTCTTTAATTCAGCTAGCGTCGCGCGAAAGACCGGTTTGGTTATTCGGCTACGTGCGACCAGAAGCAGCACCAATGCAATAAGAAAATGCATTCCAGCGGCGGCTAGCGCAGTCCATAGCCACGAAATCCCAGCGAGACGCGCCAAGCCAACAATGGCGCTGGAGATAAGAAAAACATATCCAAGCACGGAAAGGAACAGAGCGAGAATCAGGCAGGCCGCGAGAACGAGCAACTGCACCAGCGCCCCTTTCGATTCCTGAGCGAGAAGGAGAAATCGGCTTTCAAAAAATTCCGCAAGGGCGCTTGCCAGCGCCAACAAATTTGCCAGCAAACCGGCATGGCCCGACGGATTGCGGGACCGAGTAGGCTCGCTGATCATTCGACCGCAGCGTGATCAACGCCGGAAGATCAGGCCCAGGACAAAGCCAATTCCGAGCGCAGTAAAGACCGCCTTGGTCGGGTTTTCGCGCACGTATTGCTCGGCGTCTTCTTGAAATGTGCGGGCGCGCGCGGTCGCATCGCCCCAGGCTTGTTCTGCCTTGTCACGCGCTTCGCCCCAGGCTTGCTCCGCCTTGCCGCGGTATTCTCCCGCGATCGCGCCCGCCGCGGACTTCAGATCCTCGGCTGCTTTGCGGGCATGGGTTTTGCTGCTCTCCAATTTGTCTTGCGCGTCTGTCATACCAGACCCTTCTTGCTTTGATTTATTCTCTTCAGGCATTGCTAATCTCCTTTTGATTTCCGTCCCAAGTATCCGCGCGCTTCCGGGTTTCAGCAAACGCGCGGGGTATAAATTCCTCCTTTACTGGGAAACGCAATTCGTGAGCTAGTCGCGCGTATAACTCTTCTTACACAAAGGTGCTATCTCCGACGAGCTTTTAACGTCACTATTCGCGGAAAATGATTCGCGCCTTTGTCAGATCGTACGGGGAAAGCTCCAACGAAACTTTGTCACCCGGAACGATTCGGATGAAATGCTTGCGCATTTTGCCGGAGATATGGGCAAGGACATTACGCTGGCCCGGAAGATCGACACGAAACATCGTGCCCGGTAAGACTTGCGTCACCGTGCCTTCCGTTACGATCTGTCCTTCCTTGGGCATCGCGCCGAAATATATTCGCGAACCTGCGTCTCTCAAGGGTAACGACGCGTCTAGGTCGGCAGCTGTCGGAGCGAGCGCGTCCTTCGCGATCACGAGGTTGGTCTATGTATTCTCCTCAAGCGTCCACCTCTAAAACCAACACGCGAGCGCTACCTTCAAATTCGCAATCTTAGCGTAGCTGGTCCAGCGATACGGTCGGCAAATATTCCCCAAGTTCCTGGCGTTTCCACCACGCGCCCGATTGGCGATGTTCCTCCACAGTGCTGAAACGGTAACGATAAAAACTTGCCCGAATGTAGCGCGGCGGCTGATCTGGAAACGGATTGCGCGCAAGTAATCGACTCACATCGGGTGACCCTTGCAGGAGCTTGACGACCAATCCGCCAAACCAGGGGTTTTGCTGTGGAGCTCCCAAGGCGGCAAACCACATTTGCCAATCGAGTCGCGGCTGATGTGGAGCGCACCAGCCCGGCGCGCATTTCACGTCCCCCGGTTTCCATTTGAATTCGTACGGCAGCCAATCAATTCCGTCAGGGCTGCCTTCAATTACAATTTCGCCGCGGTCCTTCGTCATTACACGAAAAAGTCCATAACCGTTCACGATCCGAAATGCTTCGACACGTCCATAAACAGCCGCGAGTGGGCGCGGCGACGGAGCGTCCGGTTTAAACGCAGTGAAAATGAGCCAGACATTGATCGGCAGCGTGACGATAATCACCGGGATCGCGCCGTACATTGGCAATCTGTTACTGTAGCGATGGTCTGTGACCGTCACATACTTTCGACCGATTGCCGCGTCATCAATCAATAACAGACACAACGCGATCGTGAGCAGGTTGAAGAAACAGTAGTTGCCTGTGACAGCAATGGCGATTTGCAGAAACACTATCAAGCCAGCAGCGATGAGCCGTGGCCGGCGCGGCGCCCAGATAAAAAACGGCGCAATGATCTCCACCGCGAGACAAAATGCGACCGAGAAATGCTTAAACCATTCCGGGCTTTTGTCTGCCCACCACCCGAACACAGTCGGCAGCGGTTGCGACCAGTAATGATAATCGAGCGCCGTAAGCGCGCTCCAATGAAATGAGTGATCAAGCCAACCCCAGGAATCATCACCACTGGTCAGCTTCACCACGCCAGACATCACCATCAATTTGAAAAACAGCAGCTTGAGCAAAAACAGCGCTGCCCGCGAGACTGGTGGTTCCGGTCCACGCTTTGGCCAACTTTGCCACGGCGCGAGAAAGATCGCCAAAAAGCCGGTCTCCAGCAGCAGAATGTCCCATTGAAAGCTGAGAAAAGCTTGTCCAGCAATCGTAAGCGACAGGTAAAAAACAAACAGCGCGATGAGCGAAACCACTGGAACGACTCCGGCGATTAGGAGCAACGACGAAACGACACCGCCGGCGCACAGAAAATGCAGAAACGCATTGCTCGAATTGAACCAGCAAAGCGTCGGCAACAGCAAGTAAGCGCGGCCGCCGAGCTGTTCGTGAACTGCTGGCAGAAATTGATTTACCGGCGAGATCCCGTTGCTGCCAATGAGCCCATCTACTTGGACCCAAAGCGAAATGAACGCGATCGAGTAAATAACGCCGAGCGTGCGAAGAAACCAGCGCCGGGCCCATAAATATGTCGGTGGACGCACATCATTGCCCCAGAGCAATCTGGTAACCGCAGAGCTGACGCCGCGATGGCGAGCGATCAACTCGTAAGCGAGCTCGGAAACTGCCGCGAATCCAGGTACACGATGATAACTCCAAGCCAGCCATCTTCTGGAAGATCGATAACGTAACGAGCAAAAGACAGCTTCCGCGGCAAAAAAGGCTTTGCCATCTGGTTCGATGAAAGCGACCGCCCGTTTGAATTGTTCGACGGGAATTTCCGGAAATCGATTCGCTGCTTCCTGGTAGGTTACATACTCAACTTCGCCCGAGGTGATTTCACGCCAGCGTTCAATCCAGCGCCTGCAAAAATGACATTCGCCGTCCCAAACCATGAGCGGCTTGGGTGGGGGATTGGAAACGCGTACGCTCATTAGCGATCCTTGATCTCGTTAGTGGAACGTGAGAAGCAAGACGCGCGTGAAGTGAGAAGTTTGTTTGCGTTAGTCAATCCACTTTTCACTTCTCACAATCACGTCTCACTAATTCCAAACTCTGCCCAAACTGGCGCATGATCGGAAGGCTCTTTCCCTTTCCGCATATCACGATTGATTCCAGCATCGATGCATTTCTTGGCTAATGCTTTGCTGGCCAGGATCGCGTCGATGCGTAAGCCGCGGTTTTTTGGAAATGAAAGCATTCGGTAATCCCACCAACTAAAAAGGCCGCCTTCCTTATGATGCAGTCGTAGCGTGTCTTGGAAAGCGCCCTCGCATAATTGGCGAAACGCTGTCCGTTCGCCATCAGAGCACATGATGGCTCCACGCCACAGTTCTGGATCATAAACATCGACATCTTCGGGCGCGACATTGAAATCACCGCAAATCACCAACTCGGCAGATTTTTCTTTTAACAGACAATCTCGCAGTCGCGCATACCACTTCAGTTTATATTCATAAGCAGGCGAACCGACGGCTTGCCCGTTTGGGGCATAAACGGAAAACACGCGGACGGTGCTGATCGTTGCTGCGATAACCCGTGCTTGTGGATCGACAACTTCATCGCAAAGCGACGGGCGCACATCTTTTAGGTCCGTTTTCGCAAGAATGGCAACGCCGTTGTACGATTTCTCTCCGTGATAAGCCGAGTAATAACCGAAGGCTTGCAAAGCCAGCACGGGAAATTGGTCATCTGTGCATTTTGTCTCCTGCAAACAGACAACGTCTGGCTTTGTCGCCTCCAGCCACGCAAACAGGCGATCCTGTCGCCGGCGTAGCGAGTTAATGTTCCAAGAGGCGATTCTCACGGTGTCATTCTGAGCGGAGCGAAGAACCCCCCATCTGGTGATAGATCACGCTATCTAACCAGGATAACAGAACAGCTAATATGAGGTCTCTCACCGTGTGCGCGGTTCGGGATGACACTCCTTTTTAGATTACAATTCTAACTCTACGCCCGGCGCTGGCACAATGACTTCCGAGCGCGGACGCTCGGTCGTCAACGTCGCTCTCATCCATTCCACTGCCGGTGGATCGCCGTGAACGAGTACGATCTTCCGCGGTGAAAGCTTCTTCGCATAAGCGATCAGCGTCTCGCGCGTTGCGTGTGCACTGAATTGGAATTGCTCGATGTTGCAGCGCACGTGCTGGGCTGATCCGTCGGGATCGAGCATCACCTCTCCGCCCGGCATTGCGTCTCGAAGGAGACCGGCAGGAGATTCGGGATCGGCGTAACCAACGAAAAAGACCGAGTGCTGCGGATTTTCAATAAGTCGACGCGCAAAAATATTGGACAGAGTTTTCGGCGTCATCATGCCACTGGAGAGCGCGTAAACTCTTCCGGCGCGAATGGGGGCGTCATAAATTGTCTGGCCATTTAAGACGAACGGCGCTGTTTTCTCCATCAATTGCAGCCGGGCCAGTTGCCGCCGAGCAATATGAGCGCGGCGGTCATAGATGTCGGTCATCTTGGAGCTAAGGCCGCCAATGTATGTGGGAAACTCCGATAGGATTCGTTCCTGGCGGAATTTGTAAAACATCGCCAGGGCTTCTTGTGTTTTGCCGAGCGCGAAAACTGGAATGAGCACGCATCCGCCGCGCCTGAAAGCGCGATCGATTGCTTCGGCCAGGCGGCGCTCTTCACAGGTGCGCGTCCAGTCCGCAGATGTCGCGTGATCGCCTCTTGTGCATTCCGTGATCAGGATGTCGATCTTTTCCGCCGGAAACATCGCCGCTTCCATAATTGTTTGATCGTCGAAATTGACGTCGCCCGTGTAAAAGATCGTACGGCCATCGCCGCGCAGTAAAATTCCGGCGGAGCCGAGGACGTGTCCTGCATCGAAAAACTCAAATGTGAGCGCGTCTGTT
>JBKOXU010000009.1:0-4985 GCA_046725095.1 Verrucomicrobiota bacterium | reverse complement strand
AGCGATCGACATCGTTTACCAGCTCAATGCGTCGGAGGATTCGGATCCTTCGATCTACCAGCACGGCGCCTCCCCGCTCGAATCGCTCTCGTTCGGAACGGACGGGAAGGCAGATGTGACGGTCAGGAACCTGACCGACAACGATCGTTTGATGGCCTTCCGTTATCACGACCTGATTTTGCTGAAAAATTATAGCGGCCAGAACGTGTCCGTGCGCGGCCGACCACTGGTGCGTGGCGGGTTCTGCCGCATTTATCCGGGCCAGCGCATTCTGGTTGGCGATCAGGTGCTCAGCTATCAAGAGCTCGCGCAATATTTCAATGCGAAGAAGAACGTTTCGCTTCCTCAGATTTTCATCCGTGTAAATAAGGACGCGGATGAAGTGCAACTGGAGCGCTCGCGGACGCGCGAAAGCTCGCTCCGGATTACTTTCGGCTTAAAAGTGCGCGTGAAGGCGTTGCGCGATGTCGATGCCGAAATCAATGGAGTCAAATTGAAAATCGGCACGAAGGTGGAGGCGACCTTGGAAGACAAGATCATCTTCCATAACGACAGCGAGATGGATTTAAGCGATCTGCGCCGGCGAGCGCGTGCGTTGGGCGGCCGGTTTCAATTGAAGGCCTCCAAATCCGAATATTTGGTCTCCAACGATCCCAGCCGGCTTCAAGCCGACGATATTCTGCTTTCCCCTGGCACCAGCGGTGACGTGCTGCTCAAGATTTTTTGCGATTACGACGAGCGGGTGGGCCAGTTGGAGGTGATTGAAGCCGATCGTCCTATTCTGGTGGGCGATACTCCCGTACGCACGACCGCGCCGCTCAAAGACGGCGATACTATTCGAATCGACGTAGGGCAATTTCTGCGGTGCAACTTTTCGGAACGAATCATCGAGGAAGAGCGCAACATCATTCGCACGCTCGATGTGAACGAGATCACGCATCAGTTTAGCAAGGGAGAGGTCGGGCTCGAGGGAATTTCTTTTAGTATCAGTCGGGGGGAACTCGTTTGCGTGATGGGTGCAAGCGGTTCGGGAAAGAGCACGCTTCTAAAGGTGCTGGCCGGGCAACTCCGGCCCACCAGCGGCGAAGTTATCCTCAACGGACAATCGCTTTTTTCGAACCTCAACGTTCTCAAGCACTACGTCAGTTACATGCCGCAACAAGACGCTTTCGACGAGCATCTCACCATCGGCGAGAACCTCCAGTTTGCGGCGGCGATCCGTGCCCCGCACCTGTCGCGGCGCGATCGTACCCGGCGCTTGGAGGCAAAACTGATCGAACTCGGCCTCGGCGAACGCCGGGACGCGGTGGTAGGCAGTCCGGAGAGCAAAACGTTGAGCGGCGGCGAGCGCAAACGCCTCAACGTTGGCCTCGACATGATCGGCATGTCCGACGTTTATCTTTTCGATGAGCCCACTTCCGGCCTCTCTTCGAAGGACTCCGAGCATGTCCTGGAGATCATCCGTGGCATGGCCCATAACAAGATCATTATTGTCACCATTCACCAGCCGAGCTCCAAAATCTTCCAGATGTTCCATAAGGCGATCCTGCTCGACAAAGGAGGCCGGCTCGTCTTTTTCGGCACCCCCTCCGATATGCTTCGCTATTTTGCTGAGGCGGAACACCAGCATCAGTTCGGCGCCGAGCTGGGCGCCTGTCCCTCCTGTGGAACGACACGTCCCGAGTTCATTTTTGACGTCCTGGAGACACCGTTGCGCGATTTGAGCGGCGACATCATTTACGAGGAAAACAGCCGTGGCCAGTTGGTCGCAGCGCGCCGTTATTCGCCGGAATTCTGGCGCGACAAGTACGAGGCCTTCCGATTAATCCAAGACGTCAAACAAGTTTCCTTGCGCGCGGAACCGGCTGCGCCGCTGCCGGCAGCGCCCGCCGAAAAGAAACGGCTGCCAATCCGCTGGCACGACGAATGGACGCAGTTCCGCACGCTGTTGCGTCGCGCATTCATGAGCAAACTGCGCAATCGCGCCAACCTCGTCATCACCATAGGCGTCTCGCCCGTGCTGGCGTTGCTCATCGCGACGATTCTGCGTTACTCCGAGAGCGGGAAATACGATTTTGCGTCCGCTTATCACATCCCGACGTTTTTATTCCTTGGCCTGATCGTCGCGATGTTTCTTGGGCTGACCAACAGCGCCGACGATATCATTCGCGACCGCGCCGTGCTGCAACGGGAGCGCAATCTCAATGTTCGTCTGTCCTACTACGTCTTCTCAAAGACGCTCACCCTCGGGATATTTGCCCTGATCCAGTGCGTGCTTTTTGTCCTGATCGGCAATTACGTCCTGCAAATTCGCGGGATGTTTTGGATTTACCTGGGAATCATGCTCATGACGGCTATGGGCGGTGTGTCGCTTGGTCTGGTCATTTCTTCACTCGTGGCCGATCCGAAAACGGCTGCCAACATCGTTCCGCTCGTCCTGATTCCGCAGATCATCATGGGCGGAGCCCTCATCAAGTATGAGGACATGAACCGGAACCTCGCTCTGGTTTATACACTCTCGCATTGGTTTTCGGAACATCCGAGCACGGATCAAAGCAAGAAGATGGAGAGCAAGCTGGAGGTGCCATTTGTTTGTCAATTTATCGCCATGCGTTGGTCGTACGAAGAGATAATTCTCGCCCAAGCCAAGCTCAACCCGCTCACGCGACGGCAAGATCGAGCCAGCGACGAAATTCAAAGACTCGCGCACAACGCGAACACACCCGAGCAACGCAAGCATCTGGATGATTTGAAGGAAGTTTTGGCATTGCTATCGGGTCTCGAAGGACGTTCGGTGAAGGAGATCAATCATTATCTCAAACTAGTCGACCCTGTCCTCGCCGGGAAACAGAAGTTCGATCGGTCACTCTTCCGAGACGCAAATGGTCCGGTCACGGCCGAGCAGATTTATGTAAATCAGAAGGTGTCCGATTTGATCTCCAACGCCGAGATGGAGCAAAGCGATTATCGCCGCGGTAATCGACCCAACGTTTTCTTCGGCGCGCAAAAACGGTATTTCGGGATAAGGATTGGCGCATTTGTCTTTAATACGACTGTTCTGATTGGATCGACGCTTGGATTACTGGCGCTACTCCATTGGATTTTGCGAAAGCAACTCGAGGTGCGCACGAGCTAGATGAAAATCCGAAATCCGAAAACGCGCCTGATTGTTGCCGCGAGCGAGACTGATCCCGACATGCTGTACGCAACCAGTTTTTGGGCGCCCGATCCATTTATTTTCCTGGAGCGAAACGGCAAACGCATCCTAGTCCTAAGCGACTTGGAGATTGATCGAGGCCGCAAGCAAACCAACGCCGACGAGTTCGTCATGTTCAGCGAGCTGGAACGGGAAGTGCAGGGAAAATCCAAGAAGGCGCCTCCATACGAAAAAGTTCTCGCGCATTTTTTGCGGAAACGCGGCGTGAGATCGGCGATTGTTCCCGCAGGTTTTCCGCTTCTCTACGCGGAGGCGCTTGCGGCAAATAAGATCCGTGTCCGGGCTACCAACGGGCTTTTTTGGCCGGAACGAGAGGCGAAATCGGATAAGGAAATTGAGATGATCGGCCGGGCTTTGCGAATTACCGAAAGAGGGCTCCGCCGTGCAATTGACATTCTGAAAGCATCGAAACCTGGCGCCGGAAAGCGATTGCGCTGGAACGGCAAAACGCTGACTTCCGAAATGCTCCGGGCCGAAATTGATTCCACGATTCTGCGGGCGGGTGGCGTTCCGACCGGGACGATCGTTGCCGGTGGCGACCAGGCGTGTGATCCGCATGAGCGCGGATCCGGTCCTCTCTTTGCGAACTCGCTGATCATTCTTGATGTTTTTCCGCGCGACGCGAAGACAGGATATTTTGGCGACATGACTCGCACGGTCCTGCGCGGGGGCGCGAGCGACGCGCAGCGAAAACTTTGGGAAACAGTGAAAGCCGGGCAGGCGCTGGCTTTGAAAAAGATCAAGGCTGGAGTGGATGGGATGACCATTCACAAGGCAATTCAGCAATTCTTCGCAGAGCGTGGTTTTCCGACGGAGCTTCGGAAGGGCCGGCGAGTCGGATTCTTTCATGGAACCGGCCACGGGTTGGGGTTGGAGATCCACGAGCACCCGCGGTTGCAAAAAGTCACGCTGAAAGCTCGACAAGTACTGACGGTTGAGCCCGGATTGTACTATCCCGGACTGGGTGGCGTCCGCCTGGAAGACGTAGTCGTGGTCACAAAAAGCGGTTGCAAAATCCTTTCGCGCTTCCCGAAGCGGCTCGAAATCTGAGAAGGATCGGCCGCTCCGCCGGACGACGCCAAAACAAATGCGGCTTGGCCGCCTAAATTAGCGTCGAGCAGGACCTACTGGATCCACCAATGAACGAAGCACGCGGTTGCGCGTCTAAGTTTCCTAGACACACTTAAGACAGGCATGTTTTATCCTTACGGTTTCGGCGGTTCCAGCTGGCTCATTTATATTGGCGTGCCGCTGATTATTGGGCTCTGGGCACAGTTTCGGGTGAGTAGCGCGTTTCGAAAATGGGGCGAAGTGCGCGCCGCCTCAAACATCACCGGCGCGGAGTGTGCCCGCGAAATCCTGCAGGCGGCCCAAATTCACGATGTCGAGGTTGTTGAGACGAACGACTTTCTTGGGGACCATTATGATCCAAGGGACAAGAAACTGCACTTGTCCAGCAGCGTCTATCACACGCCCTCGGTTGCAGCTGTGGGCATCGCCGCGCATGAAACCGGTCATGCCATTCAGCACGCCAAAGCTTACGCGCCCCTCAAGGCACGAATGGCCATTGTGCCGGTAACAATGATCGCATCGCAAATGCTGCCATTCGTAATTATCGGCGGCCTGTTTTTTCACCTCACCGGTCTGATTACGCTCGGCATTTATTGCTATTTGATTCTGCTTGTCTTCCAGCTGATCACGTTGCCGGTGGAATTCGACGCGTCGCGCCGTGCGAAAATCATCTTGCAGCAAATGGGGATCGTTCAGC
>JBKOXU010000021.1:0-12044 GCA_046725095.1 Verrucomicrobiota bacterium | reverse complement strand
CCCTGTCCGATCACGATTGGACCGGAGCCGATAAGCAGGATTTTTTTAAGCTGATCGTTTCTCGGCATCTGCGCCAGCGCGGACAGTAAACGAAATCAAGCGAACGTCACGCGAAACGTAGCACAGGCATCTTGCCTGTGGAGCGAGCGTGCGTCCGCGCCTGCTCCGTGCTACTCGAGTCTTGCGATTCCGTTCGGCAGGCGAGACGCCCGCCCGCCCCCCATAGCCGGGACGGCCGTGCTACGCCACCTGCGCCATGCGCTGGCGATCGAGGTAGACTTTGCAGATGCTTTTGATGCGCGTGAGGACGTAATAAATCGTCTGACTGCGGACCCGCACCAGTTCCGAGCCCACGATGCGCGTCACAAAATCGCTCGGAAGATCAAGAATCTCCTGCGGCGTCGAACCTTCCAGGCCTTTACAAAGAATCGCTGTCATGGAGCGGGTGAGCGTTTGCACTTCCGGACCGAGCGTCATGCGAATGTGCGCCTTGCCGTTTTCATCGACATGCAGATAAACGCCGACCGTGTCTGTGCAATCTTCGTCTTTGCGAACATCGACAAGCTCGAATTTTTCACCTTCACGCGGCTCCTGCTTCTTGGCATTATCCGCATAGGAAACGAGCGTCTCGCGCCGCTCATCTTCCGGAAGCGTCTCGAAGAGATTGATGATTTTGTTGAGCTTCGTCGGATACATTTTGCCTTGTCATCCTGAGGGGAGTCGAAGGATCTCTAATTTACCACCGATTGCATTGGCCGCATCGGCAGCCGGGGGGCCCCGCCGGCCCCACTAGGCTGGAAGCCTATGCTCCTGCTCACGCGCCTTTTTCGATCGGTGCGCCAACCTTGTTGCCCCATTCGGTCCACGACCCGTCGTAATTGCGGACGTTGTCGAGCCCCAGCAGATAGGTGAGCACAAACCAGGTGTGACTCGAGCGCTCGCCAATCCGGCAGTAAACGATCGTGTCTGTACCCGGTTTTACGCCGCATTGATCGAGATAAATTTTTGCCAGCTCATCTGCCGGCTTGAACGTTGCGTCATCGTTGGTGGCGGTTTTCCACGGCATGCTCTTCGCGCCGGGAATATGACCGCCGCGCAGCACGCCCTCCTGCGGATACTCCGGCATGTGCGTGATCTCGCCCTTGTATTCGCCCGGCGAACGCACATCGATTAGCGGTTTGCCACCCTTGCTCTGGGCAAGCGCCTCATCGAAGAACGCGCGAATCTCCTTGTCGAAGCGTTTCTTCGGCACCGGATAATTTGTCTCCGGATATTTCGAGACTTCGCGTGTCATCGGCCGGTGTTCCGCCTTCCATTTGTCCCGGCCACCGTTGAGAATTTTCACTTTCTCGTGACCAAACAAACGAAACGCCCAAAGCGCGTAACAGGCCCACCAGTTCGCCTTATCGCCGTAAAAAATGCAGGTCGTCTCTGGTGTGATGCCGTGCCGGCTGCAAAGCCGCGCAAACTTCTCCGGCGAAATGTAATCGCGAATCAATGGGTCTTGCAGATCGGCGCGCCAATCGATGTGGACCGCACCGGGAATATGTCCGGTGTCATACAGCAGAATATCTTCATTCGACTCGATGATCCGGATGCCGTCGTCCTTGAGATGTTTCTCCAACCAATCGGTCTCTACCAACGCCTCCGGATGCGCGTATTGCGTAGGATGCGTAGCCATAGGACGAGAAATTTCAGGCTGCTTTTCAGCGCGGGCAAGAGATATTACTTTCGCGGCGCTATCACCAGCGGCAGCTGTCGATCTTAGCGTATGTCGCCCGGCAGCCGCGGCGATGCGAGCAACTGCTCGAAGTCGCGCCAGCGCTGCTTCGGTTGCTCAGCTGTGCCGCCGCCCTTCTCGATGTAGCTGCGCACCATGTCTTCGCCGAGATTGTAGTTGATGACGTAGCTGCGGTACTTCTCGATAAATCTTGTACCTTGTTTTGCCCGCTTCTCGTCCATGAGCGCGTATTTTTGCAACCAAGCCGCAGCGGTCTTCAGGTCGATCTCGCCATTGACGTACCGCCGGGCCGCTTCGTTTGTGGCGTAGGCCAGTTTCTTCACCAGGTTCTGCACGGCGTAAAACTCCTCCGCGCGTGATGGATCGATTCCCGCGGCCGGCCAGAGCACCTCTTTTTCGAACGCCAACCGCTCCGGTTTCGTAAATACAACTTCTCTTCCGAAGTTCGCGGTGCCTTCAGCAATGAGTGATTGCGGCGAAAAGAGCGGATACACCGTGAACTCCACCCAACTGCGGTCGCGGACGAGATTTTTCTCAAGCAACGCGTTATAGACGTGATGGCCTGGATAACCTTCATGGGCAGCTAGATCAATTGCGCGATCGATGTAGACCGGCAGATCCGTATTTACTTGGATAACACTGCGAAAATTTCCCTGGTACCAATTGTAGCCGCCCCACGGTTTATTGGTCACGTATTCGACACTGAAATTTTCGGTCGGCGGCAGCTTGATGTGCGCGAGCGTGCGTTCACGACACGCCTTGATCGCGAGCTGAAAAACCTTGTCCAGCTTGTCTTTGGGAATCACGAACGCTCGCCGCCAATTCTCGTAACGCTGCAAGAGCAGTCCCTCGCCTGGAAGTTTCGGCTCGAGCGTGGCGAGGACTTCCCGGAAGTGCGATTCGGGAAACGTAGGCGCAACGGCGTCATAAAGTGCCTGCGATTCTTCATCAAACTTCAAATGTTCTCCGTTCAAGATGCGGACTCGTGCCTCGAGCGCGGATAGTTGCTTTGTCAGATAACGGCGTCGCAACTGCTCCATCTGATCCGTCGGCTGGGAAATGTTCGCGAGCTGATCGCGTAACCGCGTCGCCTCAGCCGCGATCGCATTGAGCGGCTTCTTTTCCTTCGACTCTTTTTTCCATTCCGGCGGACCATAAAACGCGTCAACGTAATCCGGATCATGCTGTCCCATTGCGAGCACCAGTTTTACATAAGCTTCTGCAATCTCGTTGACGCTTGTCGCCATCGCTGGTGTTGGCGAGGGAGTGGCTCCGTCTATCGTCAAGGCGGCAAGCAGCGGTAACAAAAGGAGAACAAGTGACGCGCGCTTCATAAACATCTCGGGGCGATCAGCGCAGAATGGAATCAACCTGATAAACCACGCCATTTTTGATCACGGTGTCGATGTCGGAAGAATTCTTGATGTCGCTAAGTGGATTCGAATTGAGAATGATGAGATCGGCAAAATGGTCCGTTTCGATCTGGCCAATATGCGCACCCGTTTCGCCGCCGAAAAGTTTCGCTGCGTTAGCGGTGGCGCATTGGAGAATCTGCATTGGTGTTAGTCCGGCTTCCTTCATCAATTGAAACTCACGGAAGAGCGCCGGTCCGTGAATCGTGCCGATGTTTCCCGCGTCAGTCCCCGCGGCAATCGCGACGCCGGCGTCTTCCAGTCTTTTCAAATTCGGCAGCGCGACATCGTAAGTTTTTTTGATGCGATCTAATGCCTCATCCGGTTTAGCTAACGCGTTCTTGATCCGATCAGGTAATTTGTCCTGCGGAATTTTTGTGACATCGAGGGACGCGATCACTTCGGGATTGCCCCACTTTTGTTCCTCCGGCGTGAGATTCAGCTGGTGCGAAAACGTCCGGCCGTAGCGTTCAAATACCACCAGCGTCGGACACAAAATGACGTGCCGATCTTTCAACAGCTTCACAAACGCGTCGTCGACCAGCTTGTCGATCACGCTGTGGACGAGAATGTCTGCGCCTTCTTCCACCGCGGCGCGTGCGGTCTCCAATTCGGTCGCATGCACCGCAACGCGAATTTTGTGCGCGTGACTTTCTTCAATAGTTGCGCGCACGATCAGGCGGAAGCTTTCGACGGGATAACCTTTATCAACGATATACCAGATCTTGACCAGATCCGGCTTTTGCTCCGCGAGTTTGCGCACGAATTCACGCGCCTGCTCCGGCGTATCGATCTTGACGATGGGCGGGTCGCCGAGATCGAGTTTCTCGCGTGAAACACTTGAGATCAGCGGGCCTGCAACAGCAATGCGCGGTGCTTTCGCAGTCGCGTTTGCAGTTTTCCGGACTTCGAAATTCCAAAAAGGCCCGCCAACATCGACCACCGAGGTGATTCCGCTGCGGAGATAGCGTGCGAAAACATCGTTCAAGTGACTCTTGACCCATGCAACCTCGTCTCTGTAGGGGCGAACGCTGTTTAGGTCTGCACCGTCCGGCCGCGTGAACAAATCGCCCGATTGAAAGAAGTGAACGTGCGTGTCGATATACCCGGGCAGGATGAATTTGCCTTTACAATCAACTACCCGCGCGCCTTTTGGCGCATTGACTGTTTTCGCGTCGCCCGTGGCTGCAATTCTGTCGCCATCAATGATGATCGTCGCGTCCTGGACAATCTGTGAAGTTCCCGGATTAATCAGCGTCCCGTTGATCAGCGCGATCTTTTCGGCGTTCGCCGTGACAGCAAAGAGTGATAACGCAAGAGCTAACGCGATTTTCAGTTTCATTGGTTGGAGATTCACGTTCGACTTTGCTCAGTGCAAGCCCTCGAATTTTGCTTGGAACGACAAGAAAGCACGATCGCGATTTCCGGGGAGCACAGGCTGCCAGCCTGTTCGTCTCGGCAGCTTGCCGAGATGCGTCGCGCGACTCCGCGGAGACATCGCGTTTCCAGGGTTGCCGACAAGCTGCCGGCAACTACAGGCTGGCAGCCTGTAAATCGTTTGGAAACCGGGCCGCGTTCCTCTTTACTGCTAAATTAAGCGACTTTGTGGGCACGCGGTAAAGGGGAATCAGATCGAAATCGAGCATCACCTTTTCAGCGCGAATCAGGTAAATGCGCCGCTCGACTTGAATCGCGAGTGTTTGCGATGTCATTGCAACAGGAGATTCACGTTCGACTTTGCTGAGTGCAAGCTCTCGACTTCGCTCGGAATAACAAGAAAACGCGATCGCGAAGGTCAGCTCTTTCCTTCGACCAGCGCGGCTGCCTCGCGATCGAGCGCGGCGTAATCGGGTTTGCGCGGGCGCAAATAAAATTCATCGATAACGATGTGGACGAGCGCCGCGGCAGGCACAGCCAGAAAAACTCCGAGCAATCCGAACATCGCCGCGGTCGCGAGGGTAAAGAACAAGATGTTGACCGGATGCAATCGCATTTCTTTGCCGAGCACGCCCGGCACAAGAACGTTCAGCTCGATTTGGTAAACCAATACGATGACGCCGAGGGCCAGCCAGAATTTTGTGCCGCCGATGCTCAGGGCAACCAACAGGATCGGAATGGAAACGAGAAACGCGCCAATGGTCGGAAGAAATTCGCCGAGAAACGCGAACACGCCAAAGATCAGGGCCGGCTGCACGCCGATCAGCCAAAGCAAAGTGCCTATGGAGACGCCGGTGATTACACCATTGATGGCGACTCCGCGCGCCCACGCAATCATTTGTTCCATGAGTCGCGCGAGTGTGCGGTGCGCTTGTTGACGGTAACGACCAGGGGCGAGCGCGAGATACGCTGCGACGAGTGGTCGGGGATTGGCTAATACAAAAACGAGCAGGAGCACGGCGAAAACGATGCTGGCCAGGCCGCCGACCAAACCAATTGTCGATCTTAGCAAGATGCTCCCAACTGTTCCGGCAGCCGCGCCGACTTTTCCGGCGATCTCATCGCTGGCCGGCAACGCCTCGCGAACTGCTGGATAATTCTGGGTAAGCGATTCGATGCGGATGCGAATGCCCTGCCAAACTCCCGGCGCACTACGCATCAGTTCCTGGGTTTGCCTGGCCAGTGGAGGAATGGCAAAGAGAACGATGGTCCCCACGACAGCGATTAACGCAAGCATCAGGAGGATCACGCTTACGAAGCGCGGAATGTGGAATTTGTGCAGCCAGACAACGATTGGGTTAAGAACCATGGCGAGAAGAAAAACCAGCGCGAAAAGCAAGACTACCGGCTGAAGGGACCGCAGAATAAACCAGGCGATGACGAGCAAAAAGACGAGCCAGACGATGCGCCATGCACCGTGATAACTCAGCGGAGCGTGCTGATCTTCGTGATCAGATTCTTCCATGGAACGCGATCTTCGCGCCCGCAGCGGGGAATGACAAGAGCGTGTAATCGCGCGTTTCTGGGGAGCACAGGCTGCCAGCCTGTAGTTGCCGGCAGCTTGCCGGCAACATGCACATGGCGCTTTTTCGCGAGTTGCACGAGGCATCTCGGCAAGCTGCCGAGATGGACACGCTGGTAGCGTGTGCTCCGGGAACCAGACGGTTGCACGCGTTAGCGTTCGGCGGGAGTTTCAGTGTTCATGAGGATTTTTTTCGCGCTTGGCTTCACGCTTGCAGCTTCAGTTTTTGCGCAGTCGCCGGCCCCAGCGCCCGCCAAACGTCCTTTCACATTCGAAGACATGATGGCGCTCAAACGGGTCGGCGCGCCGGTGCCTTCGCCGGATGGCAAATGGGTCGTGTTCGACTGCGAAGATGTCGATCTTGAGGCGAACACGAAGACTTCGCATTTATGGGTCGTGCCGGCCAGCGGCGGCGAGTCGCGCCGGTTAAATCCAACGCCAAATCATGAAGAGCGGCCGCGGTTTTCGCCGGACGGCAAACGACTGATCTGGACGTCGAAAGCGACCGATCCGACGCAAATCTGGATGTGCGATTTCAATTCCGACTCCGGCGCGCTTGTTGGCAAGCCGCATCAGGTGACAAACATCTCGACCGGCGCTGACGGCGGGATCTGGTCGCCCGATGGGAAGAACATCGTGTTCGTCTCGGCCGTGTATCCGGATTGCAAAGATGACGCGTGCAACAAGCAGCGCGACGAAGAGCTGAAAAAGAGCAAGGTAAAAGCGAAAATCTTCACAAAGCTGTTTTATCGCCATTGGAGCGCCTTCACCGAGTTCAAGCGCAGCCATGTGTTTGTTCTGAGCGCTGACGCGCGCGCCGATCGTAGCACAGACATCTTGTCTGTGGGGCCGGCGGGCGTCTCGCCTGCCGAATCGCAACCACCAGACAAGATGTCCGGTGGCCCCACAGGCAGGATGCTTGTGCCACGAGATCTCACGCCGGGCGATCATGATGTGCCACCGTTCAATCTCGGCGGGCAGGACATGTATGCGATTTCGCCGGACGGCCAGGAGCTCGCCTACACGAGCAACATCGATGAAGTCGAAGCGACCAGCACGAACAACGACATTTTCACCGTGGCGATGGCCGGTCTCGCAACTGCGGGAAAGCAAATTTCCACCAGTCCCGGCGCCGATTCGACGCCCCTCTATTCGCCGGACGGAAAATATCTCGCCTGGCGTTCGCAAGCGCGTGCCGGTTTCGAAGCCGACAAATGGCGGCTCTTCGTGCAAGATCGTCAATCAGGGAAAGTCCTGGATCTATCGATTTTGAGTCCGAACGAATCCGTGCACTGGGACTATTCGGTTGGAAGCTTTACTTGGTCAGGAAACTCTAGGGAAATCTTCGGGAGTTGTGAAGAAGCGGGCAACGCACCGATCTTCGGTTTTTCACTAGATGAAAAACGAATTGTCCGTGTTCCAGCGCGTTCGAGTCCAGATATTCATGCTGACGATCTTATCTTCGACGCACGAACATCTCGTTTGTACTTCACCCGCATGTCGGTGACTGCGCCGAATGAAATATATTATATCGACGTCTCGCATCTTCATGACCCGCCACACTACGCCGTGAATGACCCTGTCGCTGTCACGCACATGAACGACGCGCTGCTTTCGCAAATCGATATGCAGCCGTTGGAGTCGTTCACGTTCAAAGGCGCGAACGACGACGAAGTGCAGGGATTCATAGTCAAGCCACCGGGATTTGATGCGAACAAGAAGTACCCACTAAAATTTTTGATCCATGGCGGACCACAAGGCGCCTGGGGAAACGAATGGACGTATCGGTGGAACGCGGAGTTGTTCGCCGCGACCGGAAATTACGTGGTGGTGATGATCAATTTCCACGGTTCGACCGGTTATGGGCAGAAGTTTACCGACTCGACTAGCGGCGATTGGGGCGGTAAACCGTATGTCGATCTGATAAAGGGCCTCGATTACGTGGAGAAGGCGTATCCGTTCATAGACAAGAATCGCGAGGCGGCGCTCGGCGCGAGCTATGGCGGTTACATGGCGAACTGGATTCTCGGCCATACGAACCGGTTCAAGTGCATCGTGTCGCACGACGGTGTGTTCAATACCGAGTCCGCCTACGGCACAACGGAAGAACTTTGGTTTCCGGAGTGGGAATTCAGCGGTCCACCGTGGAAACAGCGGGAATTGTATCGGCAGTATTCACCGCATTTGTTCGCCGACAAATTCAAAACGCCGACGCTGGTGATTCATGGCCAGAACGATTACCGGCTCGACGTTTCACAAGGATTTGATCTCTTCACCACCCTGCAACGGCTCAAGGTGCCGTCCAAGATGTTGTATTTCCCGGATGAAGGCCATTGGGTGCTCAAGCCGCAGAACTCGCGGCTATGGTATAAGACGGTGAACGATTGGGTGGATCAGTGGTGCGGCGGCGGGCCCCGATGAAGCAGGCGCGTCGGGTGCGCTACCTATCGTTTACGCGCTTCCACAGCGGCGGGATGCATCGCACGATGGCCGGGGTCAACGACCCCGGCTACAACAAATCCGCTGTAACTTTTGTAACCTTTTAACCTGCGCAAAGCGCATCTGCGTCTTAGACTTCGCCTCGTGTCATTTAATAATTTCGGACTTTCGACGGAAGTCGTGCGCGGAACTCAGGCGATGGGATTTGTCGACCCTACGCCGATTCAGCTGCGCGCGTTCCCGATCATTCTTGGCGGTAAGGATTTGATCGGCACGGCGCAAACGGGCACAGGCAAAACCGCGGCGTTCGCGCTCCCTATCCTGACGCTGCTGGCAAAGCATGACGCGTTCCGATGTCTCGTGCTCGAGCCGACGCGGGAACTGGCCGCTCAAGTCGAGACGGCGTTCCGCGATTATGGCCGCTTCACTGACTTGCGGGTCTCTCTGGTCCACGGCGGCGTCGGTTACGGGAAACAGCGCGAGGAACTGAAGCGCGGCGTCGATGTTCTCGTAGCTACTCCCGGACGACTGCTCGATCTGCTCGAACAACGCACGATGTCTCTGAAGGAAGTGAAACTGCTGGTGCTCGACGAAGTGGATCGCATGCTGGACATGGGTTTTCTGCCGGACGTGCGTCGGATTGTGGAAAAAATCTCGACGGATCGGCAAACGCTGCTGTTCTCGGCAACCTTGCCGCCGGAGATCGAACGTCTGGCGGCGTGGGTGCTGCGCGAGCCTGAGCTCGTCGAAATTGGCGTGCGCCGTTCACCGGCGGAAACAGTTACGCACGCGGTTTATCCGGTGGCCGCGGAGCAGAAATTCGATCTCCTAATGGCGTTGCTGGAGCGGACGAATTTCGATAGCGCCTTGATTTTCTGCCGAACCAAGTACGGCGCCGATCGCATCGCACATCAATTGAAGCAAGGAAAGCATGCCGTTGCCGTCCTGCATTCCAACCGGACCCAGCGGGAACGGATCGAAGCGCTCGAGGGATTCAAGAGCGGCAAATACGAAGTGATGGTGGCGACTGATATCGCCTCGCGCGGACTCGATATTGCGGGAGTAAGCCACGTCATCAATTACGATGTGCCCGAGCATCCGGAAGATTATGTGCACCGCATCGGACGCACCGGCCGGGCGCAAAATGTCGGCGACGCATTCACTCTCATGAACGGCGAAGAACTGCCCGCTTTGCAGGCAATCGAGCATTTCATCGGCCAGAAAATTCCACGATTGAAACTGGAAAATTTCTCTTACACGTACACCGCGCTGTTTGAACCGGAGTCGGCGGCCGGAGGCAAACGCGCCATCGGCGGCGGTCGCACTCATCGCGGATATTCATTTGGACGGCGGCGGCGCTGAAATCCGCACGACCGGTCAAAAGTTACAAGAGTTACCAGCGGACCCCGTGTAACGATGTAACATTTGTAACGATGTGCGGGAGGCATCGTTCGTTATCAAGTCATTCGTCATTCCTTCGTCATTTGTCATTCGGGTTTCGTCGTTTTGATCATCCGGTCGCACTGACGCTTTTCGGCAGGCTGCCGAAAAGGACAGGCTGGCAGCCTGTGCTCCCCAGAATTCCGCAGCACGGCGCACTGCCAAATCGCCTCGATTTGTTTGTCAGATGAGTTTTAATAACTGACCTATGTCTGAGCCAAAACTCGCTGCCGAGTCACAGGATCAATTTGATCGTCTCCAGAAGAAACTCGTACCGCTGTGGAAATCGATCGAGCGTTTTAATCAAGATCCGCAGACAATTGTTGTTGTGCCATCGATGTCGATCGACGGCCTCGGCGCGGGCGCAGTCATGCAAGCGTATGAAGAACGTTTTTTGTTTCTCCTCCTGCTGCTGCGTCAGCCCCGAGCTCGGCTGATCTACGTTACTTCGCAGACGATTCTGCCAAGCATCATCGATTATTATCTCGATCTGTTGCCCGGCGTCATCCCGAGTCATGCGCGTCAACGGCTGTTCCTGCTTTCACCTCTTGACGGTTCAGTGCGGCCGTTGAGCGACAAACTGCTCGAGCGGCCTCGACTGATCGAGCGCATCCGCTCTTTGATAATGGATCCTGATCGCGCACATCTTGTTCCCTTCAACACGACCAGCAGGGAAAAAGAATTGGCGCTGCGGCTCGGCATCCCGATGTACGGCGCGGACCCAAAATTTTTCCCGCTGGGAACGAAGAGTGGGTGCCGAAAGATTTTCCTGGAAGAAGACGTGCCGCATCCTCTCGGCCAAGAGAACCTCGGCAGCAAAGAGGAAGTGATTGAGGCTAGCATGCAGATGCGGGCCAGGAAGCCTTCAATCAAACAAGTTTTGGTAAAACTCAACGAGGGCGTCTCTGGCGAGGGCAATGCGCTGGTCGATCTAACAGGGCTTCCGTCTCCGGGCGATTCGAAAGAGCGGGCCGCAATAGATGAGCGTCTTAGAAGAATGCAGTTCGAGCTGAAGGAAACGACCTACGACGCCTACATGAAAAAGCTGCAAGAGCGAAAAGGCATAGTGGAGGAGCGCATCATGGGAGAGGAGTTTAGGAGTCCTAGCGTGCAACTTCGCGTCACGCCGCTGGGCGCGGTTGAATTACTCTCCACTCACGACCAGTTGCTGGGCGGTCCGTCCGGACAAAGCTACCTCGGATGCACCTTCCCGGCCGACACCGGCTATGCCGGCTTGATCACGCGGGAAGCGGCAAAGGTCGGCAAGCGTCTCGCCAAAGAAGGAGTCATCGGACGCTTTGCTTTGGATTTTGTGGTTGTGCGCTCGAATGGAAAATGGGAGCCATACGCCATTGAGATCAATTTGAGAAAGGGCGGAACCACTCATCCGTTTTTGACTTTGCAATTTCTCACCGACGGTACATACGATCCCCAGACCGCGATCTTCACTGCTCCGGGCGGGCAGCAAAAATTTTTTGTCGCCAGCGACCACGTCGAATCGCCGCGATATCGCACCTTAACGCCGGACGATCTTTTCGACATCGTCGTGCGGCACAATCTGCACTTCAATCAAACGCGACTGACCGGTGTGGTCTTTCACATGATGAGTGCTCTGGGAGAACTGGGAAGAACAGGGCTGACCGCGGTGGGCAACTCCCATGAGGAAGCCAGGATCACCTACACGCGAGCTGTAGCTGTGCTGGATAAGGAGGCGCAAGCCGGTTAAAGAAAGTAAAAGTAGGTAGACTAAAGTAGAAAGAATCAGAGGACAAAGGTTGGAAGTCAGACGTCAGGAGTCAGAATCGCCGGGCCTTGTTCTCCGAGACCTGCTTGAGACCGGGTCCGAATTCGTGGCGCAATGGCTCTCTCACTCCAGACCTGATCTCGGAATTGCTCCTGACGAGGGCGCGTTCGCGCACTTCGGGAAGAATTAGCGACCGAGATAGCGGGCTACAGTAAAGTCATTGTTGGCGCCGTTGAAAGATATGCCGGCGAGAACAATCTTGCCGTTCTGCACCGCAACGGCAAAGGCATAATCGCCACTGCTGAGGTT
>JBKOXU010000110.1:0-14857 GCA_046725095.1 Verrucomicrobiota bacterium | reverse complement strand
GACATGCACCGTTTCGTTTACAGGCGACGATGCAGATTATCGGCTGCTCTACGACGTTGCCTATCGTCTGTTCCCTGAAGATTTCGACCCCGTCCTTAGCGAAATCTCGTCGTTTGAACACGCAACTTCGCCTGGAAATGTTTGGCCCCACATCATCAAATCGAGATTGATTCAAGACATCAAAGAGACAGCTGAGGACCCTCTCAATGTGAATCAAGCTCATATCCCGCTTTGCGGGCCGACTGCAATTGTCTATGAACTTGTCGCTCGCGACGCCGGTTTTGGCTTGCGAGCTCAGAAGAAGCGGTACGTGCAGCTTTGCCGTCAGCTATGGGAGACTGGGCATATCGCGGGCCGCAGCATGGATATCAAGCCTTCCGAAGATCTGCGCAGCTCGCCTATGTCGCTTGAGGATGCCCTCTCGGTCGCAGATTGGATGTTGATCGCCGGCCTACGCGATGCAGAAAACGCGTTCGTGGACATCGAGGGAGATGTTAGCGATTTTGAGGGCTATACGTTTCCAGGAGCAATGAAAACCTGGATCTTTGAAATTCTGGGGTTTGATTACGCCAATTGGGAGGCATGCATTTCTTCCGGAGAAATCGACACTATCAAGAAAGCGCAGAGTACCTGGAGCAAAGGAGGCGTTGCCTTCCTAAATATCCATAAGGGCCTATTGAAAGGAGAGCCAGCCGGTGCCTTGCCCAATCATTGGGTCGCCTTTCACGGAGGACTGGAGCTGGATGATGCAACAGGAATGATTAAATTCGACTGCTATAGCTGGGGAAAAATATACCCCATTGAAAAGAAACAGGATGAATTCGCCGAGTATATGTTCGGTGTTGTCTTGGGAGAACGTTAAGCACGGTGACAACTTATGCTCAGCTATCGGGAAAACCTTACTAAGATAGGGATCGGGGTCGAAGCCGTGGTCTCCTACAGCGCCTTCTACTCGAAACCGCAAAGCCTGCGTGAGGCAATTCGGTCGATGAATGCCCCGACCTCTCACGACTGGTCGCAACTCCCTGATATTTTTCGTGATGATTATTGGACCGATGAAGTGCAGGGTGTCGCCTGGGATGGGTCGCACTGGCTCTTTTCAACCAACGCGAGCCAAAAGAAACCGGACGTCAAGGATAAGGCAATTTATGTTTTTTCCGGGAATGCCAAGAGCCTCGGCGACGACAAATGGTTGAGCAGGCTCGATCTCGGCGACGACAAATGGTTTAGCATGCTCAAATACAAGAACATTTCCCCTCCCATTTCCGGAATAGACGAGAGCGATCACCACTGGGGCCAATTGTGTTACTGGAACGGTCGCGTCTACGCGTCGCATTGGTGGCAAAGCGGGCCGAAACACGGGCTAGGGAACGTCGTTGTCTTCAACGATGCCGACGGAGTCCTTGAATACTCGGGGCACTGGATTGAGCTCGAAAAGGCGAAAAGCCCTACCAATGGACGACAGGACAACGTCGAATTCCAAGCGATTAATCCGTGGGATGGCTTCCTGTACACCTGTTTCAGAGGCGGCACAATTTATGAGTTCTTCCTTCACGACATTGAGACAGGGAACTATACAGGGAAGACACTCAAGTTCGACACTCCGATCAGCGAGGTCCAAGGTGCCTGCTTTTCTCCCAACGGTCATCTCTACATTGCCTCTAACTCTCATCCGCCGGGAGACGGGAACCATCAAACCATATGGTGCTACTCTGCTCTGAACGGCCATCGCTTCGGCTTCATTCCAGTCTTAGCCGAAGAAGACAATCAGGAACTCGAAGGTATCTGTTATGCGAATGTGCAGTTTTCTGGCGGGAAGAACGACCGGAAGGACGCTCAGATTCACGCGATTCTCCTCGAGAATCCTTGGGGGGAGGTAGCCCTGGATAATATCTACTTCAAATCGTTTTCGTCAGCTAAGCCGGACATCGTGTAGTTGATCGTTAGTAACTGGAGGTAAAATGCTATGAAGTCTCTAGCCAACGCGTGCCGGATCGCTCGGCTGCCTGAGCCATGGAGCGCAGAAGCGCTCGCGACCGCTTATCAGGTGTCCCCGCCCATCTCCGTAGCGGACCTCATCGACTATGTGATGGGGTACTCGTCCTTCGACAAGATCAAACGTTTCTTTGTATTGGTGCTAGAGAACCGCTCGTTCGATCACATGCTCGGTTTTTCGCAAATCCACGGCATCGACGCAGTGAAAGGCGTGGAGACCGACATTTACGGTCTCAGCGGCATTCACGCGATGAGCGATGGGCTGGAAGCCAACGAATGCAACAAGGATAGCAACGGGAAGTGTTGGCACGCCGCAGCGCCGACTGAGCTACAACTGCGAATCGATCCGGGTCACGAGTTCGGCGACATGAAGGAGCAGCTTGAGAAGCATGGACCGAATGAGGGTTTCGTGCTCAACAACGAGCACTACATCAACGAGGCCAAGAAGAAAGTTGATCTAATCGGGGAAGAGATAGCCAAGTACCTGGCGTATATGGACTATAATATGGCCAAGGCGTCACCGGGCGTCGTTATGCGTTGCTTCCTTCCCGAGCAAATTCCCGTTCTTGACTACCTTGCCCGTGAATATGCGGTCTGCGACCAGTGGTTCTGCTCCGGCCCACTGCCGACGGTCCCAAATCGGATGTTCATCCACGCAGCCAGCTCCGGTGGCTTGGACCACTCGGCGTCACTCGGCGACTTAGCCAGTCAGAGCGTTCTCCCGTGGGGCGGCTACGAGTTCGAACATGGGACCATCTTCGATCGGCTGGACGACGCTGGGATCGGGTGGCAAGTCTATGAAGGCGACGAGTTCCCGGTCAGCTGGGCGTTCAAGCACGTCAACGTTGGCGATATCACCGACATGGAGGACTTCTATAGCGAGATCTTCGACGAAGACTTCCCATATCGCTATGTCTTCATCGAGCCGGACTATAGCATCGTGGAACTTCCGTCGGATCACTACGCGGGCGGCAACTCGGAGCATCCGATCAGCAACATCATGCTGGGTGAGATGCTCATCGCGAAGATTTACGCCTACCTCAGAGCCTCTCCGTATTGGTGGGAGAGCGCCTTTGTGATCCTGTACGACGAGGGAGGTGGATTCTACGATCACAAGGCGCCGCCCCAGGGGCCGCCCCAGGCGGTGCCACCCGGCGACAAGGTGTACCCGGAGCGCGTCGAGAACAATTTTGATTTCACGAAGCTCGGACCTAGAGTGCCGGCAATCGTCGTGTCACCATGGATCGCTCGGGGCACGATCGATCACACAAAGTACGACCACACGTCACTCCTCAAAACAGTAGAGCTTCGTTTCGGCCTTGATCCGTTGACCGATCGGGACGCGAACGCGAATGACTTCGCCCACCTCTTTCGGCTGCGGACACCGCGGGACGTTCACCTGCCCGCTTCCGGGGTAACCGTATCCGAAGGCGAGAGTGCGACAGGCGGTGAAGCTTCATTGCCGCTGACACTTGCACGCGGAGATCTCGATGAAACCCTTCGGCACATCGAGGCGGCGGTTGCTTCTGCGAAGCGAACCGCGACGCCGCTTCCGACTGTTCCGCCCTCGATGCTGATCGCCGAACTACCCAGAAACGCAATCGGGTTTCTTCAGGTTGCGTTAATCAAGGAAGCGAAGCTCAGACCGGCGGCGCAGCGGCCGGCAGTGGCCGAGCGCGTCCGCGAGGTGAAGACTGTCGGTCAAGCGCGCGAGCTGCTCGCTCAGTTAAAGGCTGAGCGGGGCGCAGTCCGACGTGATGCCCGGGACATGGTACCAGGGATCAGGATCCCGCGGCGTCGCAGTGGCGTATCTTGACTTCTTCGCCTTCGACATTCAGCGGCGCGACCATCATCCATTATGATCCAAAATTCTCGCCGCCGCACCTCTCTCCAGCAAGTACGCCACAGCGACAAAGAGCGTGTAGAAAACCCAGACGCCCATCGCAGTCGCTTTATCCGTCAACGGCGTGCGCGGTACAAACGTGTCACCTATCTGGACGACAACCAAAGCGATCCCAAAGCCGATGACCGCCTTTTGGCGAGCTGCCGAGATCGTGTTCCGGGCCAGGTAAAGCACGATTCCGCCAGCAAGCAGTGCAAGTTCCAATGCAAACTCCGGGTCGCGGTAATTCCACAAACCGAGACCGACTTTCCATGTGTTGTCATAGATCGCCAGATCGCGAGGATGCGCAATGAGGTCGAGGAGCCAATGCGAGAACACGGCTGCGCCCACAATTAAAGGCGCGGAGTAGCTGTAGCGGCAGCCGTGTCGGCTGCAGAGGCTTTTGTAAAGAAGAGCGGCAACCATCGACCATAGGACGGCCGCAATCAAGCTATGTGAATACGGATGGTAATACGAGTCGATCATGCTGCCCGCGGTGAAACCTTTGATAACGCGCAGCTTCTCAATCCCGAGCAGGACGAGCGTCGCCCAGATATAATCGAGGAACTGGACAGCAACGAACAAAACCCAAAGCGGGATTCTGTTTTCATCGCTCTTAATCGCAAACGCGACACTATAATGCCCGACAAACATTTCCCGATTAGCTCAGAGCTGTAGAGGCGCTCCTTTCTCCTTTTGGTTTTCCGACGGCTTCGACTCTCAATTCTTACTTTCCGTTGGCAAACGGAATGAGACGATCTCGTCAGCGGCACGATGATTCGACCAGAAGCGCTCGCCATCGAAAGTAAGTGACCGGCATGCAAACGGGACAACGGCGATATCTTTAACACGGGGTGTGTCCTCTCGCGGATCGAGGCGCGCGATGTGCCAGTCCTCGTTTGGCTTTTCCTCGCCGCGCAGGACGTAGATTAATCCATCGGCAAACGTGTGGCCGGAGATTTCCGCGCCAACCTCGATGATCCGGAGGATATTGCCGCTCGCGTCCAGCTTCAGGATCCGATGCTTGTACCATTGACTTAGGTGAACGTGCTCGCCGTCGTAGCTGAGATACGAACCGGTAAACTCCGGGCAAGCGATTCGGTCCGTCTCCGAAAATCCAGCATCGCGAACGAACCGGCGAATGTAACGATCATCGTCCGGGCCTTCTCCAATTGTGAAACGAAGTGTCCCGTTCGTTCCGACTGCCGCCCACGGAATGCCGGGTGCTTCTCTCTCCTCGACTACTGTCCACTTTTTCGGATCAATCGCATAAATCCGACGCAAATCGCGCGAACCCATCCAGAGTAATTTGGCGTTGCCGTCCCACGTTAGCGCCTGCGGCGTTGTTGCAGGTGAATTGAGCCGTCGTTGTTCGCTTATCACTGGCAGTTCGCGTGTCTTCACAGAAACAGTGTGCGTCGATTTACGTTAAGAACAATGGAAGCGCCAGAAGATGCTGCTCGCACCGCCGCTCCAATTGCTTCAGATCATCCAGCGTCGCAGCGGAAGAACACAAGACCAGGAGCGCGAATAGGAATGTGTACAGGACAAACCACCGCGTTTGTTTGATGTCATTGTAACGCGTCACTCTCAGAGTCTGACCGAATCAATAACAATATCGACGTTATCCTTTGTCGCGAGATCGGACTAAAGCCGCGAAATGATCTGGCAAATTGTACTCGCCATCAGCTTGCCTCTCAGCTAAGCAGTCGCGCGCCGGTCATGCTTTTCAATTCGTTAACATTCGTTGCCTTTTTCGCAGCTGTCTTAACGCTGTATTGGAGCATGCGTTCCTGGAACGCGCGGAAAAATTTCCTTGTAACCGCGAGCTACATCTTTTACGGCGCGTGGAACCCGCCGTTTGCCGCGCTGCTTTTTTCCACGACGGCAATGGATTTTTGGCTGGGCAGGCAAATGGCGAAGGCCAAAGGACAGCATTCGCGCCGTGCATGGTTGGTTGGCAGCGTTTGCATGAACCTGAGCATGCTCGGGTTCTTCAAATACGGGAACTTTCTGCTAGAAAATTTTCAGTGGCTGCTCGCGCGCCTCGGCATCATTTATCAGCCACCGCATCTCGATATTCTTCTGCCCGTCGGCATCTCCTTTTACACCTTTCATTCTCTCTCCTACACGCTCGACATTTACCGCGGCGTCCTGAAGCCGACCAAATCGTTGCGCGATTTCGTCCTGGCCGTTTCCTTCTTTCCTCAGCTGGTCGCCGGCCCAATTGTGCGGGCGGGTGATTTTCTCCCGCAACTTGTCAGGCCGCCCACCTTGCGCACGGGCCAATTTTTCTGGGGATTGTTGCTCATGACCCTCGGCTTGTTCGAAAAAATCGTGCTCGCCGACACGATGCTCTCCGGTTCGGCCGATCGCATTTTCGGTTACGCTGGCCCGCTCGTCGCGCTGGATTCCTGGCTGGGCGTCATGGCATTCGCAGGCCAGATATTTTTCGATTTCGCCGGCTATTCCACATGCGCCATCGGCGCCGCGCTCTGCCTTGGCTTTCATCTGAAGGATAATTTCCGCTTTCCATACGCGGCGATTGGCTTTTCCGATTTCTGGCGACGCTGGCACATCTCGCTTTCCACATTCTTGCGCGACTACCTTTATATTCCCCTCGGCGGCAATCAGGTCCGTCCGGTCCGTGCTGCGACGAATCTGGTCACGGTAATGTTTCTCGGCGGTCTCTGGCACGGCGCCGCGTGGACGTTCGTCGTTTGGGGCTTGCTTCACGGATCGTATCTAGTCGTCGAACGGGTTATTCGCGCTTTATTCGAGCACAGGGCGTGGGCGAACCATCTCGCGACTCGACTCCTCGGCGGGTTCGCCACTTACGCCGCCGTTTGCATCGCGTGGGTATTTTTTCGGGCGTCCGATTTCACCGTCGCCGCGCGAATGTTGGACGGCATGTTTGGTGGACATCCGCACGGCGACGCCATTCTTTCGACGCGTGAAATGTTGCAGATCGCGCTCGTCACCGCCGGGATGATTCTCGTGCACTGGTCTCTCCGCGATAGCAATATCGAAACGGCCGTGATGCGTTTGCCGCGCTGGATTGTAACAGCGGCATGGGCCGTTATGGCCTGCGCCATTATTCTCACTCAAGGAAGCAGCAATGCCTTCATCTATTTCCAATTTTAAAGACAGGCTTCGCCTGCCGCGGTTGTTCTTCCGTAAGCCGACGCAACTCGAGAGCGTGCATGGTGGCCCTCCGCTCGAATACGAGCGGCCAATTCCACAGCTGCCCTGGCGCGGCATCACGGTGGCTGTTGTGCTGACCGTTATCGCCGCTGCGTCCGCGTGGGAGCTCTATTGTCGCTCGATCGGTTACGGTCCGACGCTCAACGATAACGAGGATCTTTGGACATCGGCGCGCCGGCGCGTCAAACCGGAGTCCATCGTCATCATCGGCGATTCACGCGGCTGGTACGATCTCGATCTTGACGAACTTGAAAAGGGATTAGGCAAACGTCCCGTTCAGTTGGGAATGGGCGGCGGCTGTGCTTATCCAGTGCTGGCTGACCTCGCCAATGACGAAAATTTTCACGGCACGATCATTTGCAGTGTCACTCCGCGTTTGTTTATCGCTCCGCCGGGCACGCCGCCAATGCAGCGCGGTGAAAAAGCCGTCCGGCGATCTCATACTCAAACACCGGCGCAGCGCGCCAGTCAATATCTGGCGATACCGTTGGAAGAACATGTCGCGTTTTTGAAACAAGAGGAATTAACCCTCGACGACCTGCTGAAGCGTCTGCCCATTCCCAATCGTCCATATGCGCAAGTGCCGCCGCGTCTTCCACCGTACTTCGGTACTTTGGATCGGGAACGCCGCGCCCGCATGATTGAGGAATGTGCCCGGCCAGGCAGTGAACTGGCGAGAATGATTCAACAAATCTGGATACCGCTTTTCACACCGCCTCCGCCGCCCACTTACATTCCGAAAGAAGAGTTTGGAAAAAAAATGGGACAGGCCACTGAGCAACGCTTCCATGACGTTGCCGCCGCTGTGCAAAAACTCCGGAGCCGCGGCGGCAAGATTGTTTTTGTTCACTTTCCCCACAGCGGTGGATTGAAGGCTCTCGAAGATCGTGAGACGCCTCGTGCCGCTGTGTGGGATCGAGTGATTAAGGAAACGGTCGCGCCCGGAATTTACGACGAAGATTATTCTGAGCTAAGCGGTTTCAATTGTCCCGAATGGTCGCACCTCTCCGCCGGCGATTCCGTCGAGTTTAGCAAGCGCTTAATCCCACATCTTCGCAAAGCGCTCCAGATGTGATGCGGATTGTCAGTGCACGATTAACGTTACGCCGCTCTCGCCGGTAATGGACGTGTCGTGGCGATGATTCTAAGCAACGCTGCGCAGGCCGCGCTCCTCGGAGTCGCGAAGTCTGTTGGAGAGGAAAAGTCGCTCGGACGTGAGCTCGGTCAGTTGGAGCGCTTTACGAAAATGATCGACCGCCACCTGGAAATTATTCAGTTGTTTCTCGAATTCACCCAGGACGGCGTACAATAGATAGGACGAATTCAGCTGACTCCCATTTTGGATCGCTTCCACCGCTTCAATGCCTGCTTTAGGTCCGTGCACGTTCGCAACCGCGACCGCCCGATTCAGCGCAATAACCGGTGAATCGTTGAGCTCGAGCAACTGGTCGTACAAGGAAAGGATCTGCCGCCAATCGGTCGATTCATAATCGCGGGCCGCACAGTGGCAGGCTGCGATCCCAGCCTGGAGATGATAGGCGCTGAGCTCATTGCCGACGGCCGATTTGCTCAGATGAAACATGCCGCGCGCGATCATTTCCTGGTTCCACGTCGCGCGGTCCTGCTCCTTGAGCCGGAGAATGTTTCCCTCGGAATCCGTTCGCGCGGACAGGCGCGCGGCATTGAGCAACATCAGCGCGATCAAAGCGTGCGTGCGCGGTTGGTTTCCGGCCGGATGTTCTGCCAGCAGCGAGGCCAGTCGAATCGCTTCCTGGCAAAGCTCCTCTCGGATCAAGTGGTCACCGCTCGAAGCTTTGTAACCCTCGTTGAAGAGCAGATAGAGAGTTTGCAACACCGCGTCCAAACGCCGCGTCAATTCTTCACCCGCGGGTATCTCAAATGGAATGTGCTCATCGCGGATCTTTTGCTTGGCTCGCGTTAATCTTTTGGTGATCGCCGCTTCGGTTGTGAGAAATGCCTTGGCGATTTCGGCGGGGCTAAACGCGCACAGAGTTTTCAGGGCGAGCGCAGTCTGGTCCTCCGGCGACATTACCGGATGGCAACACGCGAACATCAATCGCAGCCGTCCGTCTCGGATTTCGTTTTCGAACCTCGGCGATTCACCGACGACGGATTCGGACGGCCACTGCTCCATGAACGCGATGATTTGCGGTTCCTTGTCGTGGAAAAGTCTTTCCCGCCGGATTAGATCAAGCGCGAGGTTCTTTGCCGTTTGCGTTAGCCACGCCGCGGGATTTTTTGGAATCCCGCTATAGGGCCATGTCCGCAGGGCTCGAACCAAAGACTCCTGCACCACGTCTTCTGCCAACTGCAATCGATTGATTCCGAAGATTCCGGTCAGAACTGAGATCAACTTTCCCGCCTCGTGACGAAAGAGGTGGTCCGTCAGGCGAGAAATCTCGCCCGGCGCTGCGGCTTCCCTCTGTTCAGCGCTCTGGCTCACGCTCTATTTTCCGTCGTAGGCCTTCTTCAGCGTTGGGATGTCGATCTTGTCCATTTGCAGCATCGCGTGCATAACGCGCTTCGCTTTCGCGGTGTCCTTGTCCGACAGCATTTCGATTAGAACGACGGGAACGACCTGCCACGACAAACCGAATTTGTCCCTGAGCCAGCCGCACCGGCTTTCTTCTCCACCGATGGAGAGCTTCGACCAAAAATAATCGAGCTCCTCCTGCGTCTCGCAATTCACCACAAACGAGACAGCTCCGTGAATTTGAACATCGGACCGCCGTTGAGCGCCACGAATTTCCTGTCCCTCGAGCTGGAATTCAATCGTCATGACCGAGCCGGCCGGCCGGCCGGTTGGCTTGGCAGCTTCCTCGTCATACCGGGTGATCTTTCCAATCTTCGAGTTTTTGAAGATGGAAGTGTAAAACTTCGCCGCCTCTTCGGCCTTGTCATCGAACCACAAGAAGGGCGTGATTTTTTGCGTGATCTTGGTTGCCATATCCCGTTTTCAGACCGTTGTGCCGGCGAGCTGTCTAGGCGAATACTCCTGCGCGCGTTGCTTGACCGAACAAATATCGGCGACTGGGCGGACCTCCACGACCGCGCCGTACTCAAGGCCCGGACATTGCCGCGCGATCTCGATCGCTTCGTTCTCGTCCGCGACTTGCAAATAGAAATAGCCGCCAATCGCTTCCTTCGATTCGGCAAACGGCCCGTCGGCGACGGTGCGGCCCTGTTTGCCAGAAACGACTTTGCCTTCCTCTTCCAGCGGATGGCCGCCAGTGCATTTTCCTTCCGCCTTCAAACGCTCGAACCAGGCCATCCAGTCGGAAACGACCTTCTGAAGTTGTGCGGGCGAAAGTCCGCGGTCCCAAACATTGCCGCGAAAAAGCAGCAGGTAATCGGATTTAGTGGTTGTGCTCATAATTAATAATCGCTCAATTGTTTTGGTCGCTAAATTATTATTTCGCCTCTTCGTCCGGCTCCCAGAGAGCAAATTGATTGTTCTCGGTATCGCGGCAGACGACGAAATAGCCCATCTGCGGCACGGCGGTTTTTTCCCTGCAGATTGTGCCGCCAAGTTTTTCGACCTTTGCCGCCGCCTGATCCACTGAGGGTACAGCGATATAGTTGGTGATCGTGTGCTCCGGAAACTGGCGCTCCATCATTCCGCCGTTGCGTGAGGCATCGTCGGCACCGGTCTCGATGATCCAGTAAGGCATTTGCGCTCCCGGGAACTTTTCGATCTTCCAGTCGAATAATTTGCGGTAGAACGTTCGTGCCCGCTCGACATTGTCGGCCGGGATTTCGAACCAGACGACGCTCGGCGAAACGCCGTTGTTCTTTTGACTTTGAGATTTGGTCTTTGTTTGTGTGCTCATAATTTTGTTTTGGTTTGTTCCTTTCATCTGCACGACGAACGGGAGAGCTCTTTCAGGACATCAATCTGTGATGCCGCTACCGCCTCAGACGATACTTGTAGTGGCTGACGGATGGCGAATTGATGACGCGCACGCACTGGTACGACGTTTGCCGCCCATCCGCGTTATCGAACAGACGGACGCCATCACCGAGGAGCACCGGAACGACGTGGATTTCCATCTCGTCGATCAGCCGGCCTTCAGGTATTGCTGGGCAACATTCGCGCCGCCGCCCAAGATGATGTCTTTGCCGCGGGCGGCCCTCCCTGGCCCGTTCCAGGGATTGTCTCCCCACGGACCCTGCTGATGTTGAGCCGGAGCTCTGTCATCTCATCGGGATTTTCCTTTCTCGAAATCCTCGGCCTCGAACACTTGCCGAATCTCGATCTCAACCTCTTCGCCGGGCATGGGATTGGGACAGCGTTTAACCCAATCAATCGCCTCTTGCAGTGACGCGCACTTCCATAGCCAGAAGCCAGCGACCAGCTCCTTGGTCTCGGCAAATGGCCCGTCGGTCACCGTCCGTTTCTCTCCCGAGAACCTGACCCGCGCTCCTTTCGAACTCGGCTGCAGTCCCTCGCCGGCCAACAGCACGCCGGCTTTCGCCAGCTCTTCATTAAACTTGCCCATCTCGGCGAGCAGCTTCTCGCTCGGCATCACCCCCGCCTCTGAGTTCTTGTTGGCTTTAACTATCACCATGAATCGCATTTTCGCGTTTCCTTTCTTGGTTCGACTTATCAACGACCCGGATTCCGTTTGTAAATGCAGATGCTGTTACCGTCCGGATCAAAGATCATGTCACATTGTTCCTGCTTGATCGATTACAGAGAGAATGTTCCCGGCGGGATCTTTGAACCAGGCAATGGTCGGACCGTTTCCCCGCATGATCCCTTTCTCGTCCGTCTTGAGATCGGGCAGATCATACTTCTCAAATCGGACACCGCGCTTTTTCAGTCCGTCGACCGCAAGATCGACATCTTTGACTGGAAAATTCAGAACCGTGAACGTGGCCGGAACGTGATTCGGCTTCGGATAAATGATCACGTTGTTGCCACCGGCGAGCCGCAATGTGAGTACGCCGTGCGATTCAGAAACGTCCAGGCCGAGCGTTTCGGCATAGAATTTTCTCGCCGCTGGAATGTCGCCCGCCGAAAAACCGCTGAATGCTTTGCTGTCTTTTAACATGCTGCCTTCCTCCTGATTGTTTTCTCGTGTTGACAAGAGTTGCCATCGCGACGTCGCATCCAATTCCGGGCGACGAGAAACAGAATCAAGCCGCCACACAAGGTCAGAAGCGACGTTCGCAGATATGTTGCAGCTGAAAGCGAAAGGCCGATTCCGGTCCAAGCCGCCACGTATGCGGCCAAACAGACCGGGCATTTCGGAATCAGGGCCAGGATTGTACTCGGGATAATCCAGCCGATAATGCTGAGAAACCGTTGAATATTCATGTAAATGTCTCAGGCCACTGCCGGCCGGTGATAACGACCGCTGGCTTCCACCGTGCCGCCTTTTCCATACATGTTTCGCGGGCGAGCCCAATCGGTCAGACTGTGGTTGGGGCCGTTCTCGTCGCGGCCCTTCGGCAACACGTCGAGAATTCTGTAGATGCCGAGGAACTCCTCACCGCCGCGACTGAAGGTCGAGTAGGTGTGGAAGATCTGACCGGCCTCGTCCTTAAAAAAGACGCTGTCGCCAGAGAGATCCTCCACTTCGGCCACCCATTCCGGCGCTTTTTCGAAATTGTAGAGGGCGCGACCGGAAGCGACGTCCTCGCGGGTGAAGGAGACGTTAAAGTCGTAATTGAACTCCGAGTGATAGGACGAGACCCAGGGGAATTTCCATCCCATGCGTTTGCGCACGACCTCGATCTCCTCGATCGGCGCTCGCGCCACCGCGACGTAACTGACATCGTGGTTCTGAAGATGGACGAGAATGCCTTCGATGTGATCGACTTCCAATGAGCAACCCACGCATTGGGTGGTTTGGCCCGGCCCCATCATGAAGTGTTTGATGAAGAGTTGGCTGCGCCCGTGGAACAAATCGGCCAGCGTCAGCTCGCCCTCCGGCCCGTCGAAAACATACTGCTTGTCGATCTTTACCCAAGGCAATTGGCGGCGCTCAGCGCTCAACCGATCGCGCAAGCGCGTAAGCTCTTTCTCCCGTCGGAGTAAATCTTTGCGCGCAACCAGCCAATCTTCACGTGATGCAATTTCATGGTCAGATAGACGGTCAAGGCCTTCCGGGATCAATACCTGTGTGTTCATCATTTTGTTCTCCACATTTGTTCTTTCTTCACAATCACGACGAACGAGCGAATGCATTTTGGACAAGAATTCTTGCCAGTCGCGGCTACACCGCATCGCATTATGATCGGAGCGTTTCTCCGTTCATTGCTCCGGCATATGCGAACCGGTCGCAACAAAAATGTTCAAACCAAAACTGGACGCCCCGCTGCATTTTGCTGTTTCAGCAACTGCTCTTATGACGCATGGTCGACGCATGCCGCGTTGTCCCTGGGCTACCACAGAACCGGCAATTACTTATCACGATGAGGAATGGGGCGTCCCTGTGCACGACGATCGGATGCTCTTCGAGTTCCTGATCCTCGAAGGCGCGCAGGCGGGCCTAAGCTGGACTACGATTCTGAAGAAACGCCCGAACTATCGGAAGGCGTTCGATCGATTCCGCCCGGAGAAGATCGCTCGCTACGGCGCGCGCGATGTGAAGCGGCTGCTCACCGACGCTGGGATCGTGCGGAACCGATTGAAAATCGCAGCCACCATCGAGAACGCGAAGGCGTTCCTCGCGTTGCGCGAAGAAATGGAGAGCTTCGACACATACCTGTGGAGCTTCGTCGGCGGCAAACCAATCCAAAACCGTTGGCGAAAGATGGCTGAACTGCCCGCGCGCACAGCCGAATCCGATGCGATGAGCCGCGATCTGCTGCGACGTGGATTCAAATTCGTCGGCTCGACGATCTGCTACGCGTTGATGCAAGCGACGGGCATGGTCAACGATCACTTGGTGACCTGTCCGCGGCATTCACAACTTGGTGGTGTCCGGCGTCGCAAGTGAAGGAAAAGCTCACCAAACGCGTTCGCAAGCTGAGTCCCGCGAGCCCGCGACGCTATCACATTTACAGGACGCGCAAACTCGGCATCTTTTGAGGATTCTGAAAGACGACAAAGACAACATCCAACTGAGCGCGGTAGAAGATCACGATGGGATACTGACTATTCGCGGCGGAGGCGCCCGCCGGGATTGGAACGGCATTCATTATAAACAAGGCATGTCGGCCAAAAATGTTGGGACAACGAGCCTCTCAGCCAACATCGCCACGATCCCGCCGGGTGGCGTCGCCTATGCCCATATTCACGTCGGCTTCGAGGTGATCCTTTATATCCTCCAAGGAAAAGTGCGCCACGAATTCGGATCCCGGCTCAAGCAAGTTCTGGAGAACGAAGCCGGCGATTTCATTTACATCAAACCGGGCGTGCCCCACGAAGTTTTCAACATGAGCGACACCGAACCGGTCGTCGCCTTTGTCGCCCGTTCAAGCGCCGACGAATGGGATAACATCATTCCCTATGACCGCAACCAGCTTCGTTAAAAAGCAGCTAAGGAGGTCAAGAAACCCAAGAAATAATCCTGACGATCCTGTTAATTCTTGCGTTCTTGAGAGATTGCATCGGTTCCGAGTTCAGCATTGCGCGCTCCGTGTCAAAAGTCGTAATTGAATTATGATGTGACCTATCCAATCTCTTGGTATGAGCGGCTTTTTTGAAGAAGTGCGACGGCGAAAAGTTTATCGAGTCGCCGCAGCTTATATTATCGCCGCTGGATTTATCATTCAGATCAGCTCCGCCGTCTTTCCGGCGTGGGA
>JBKOXU010000055.1:0-7229 GCA_046725095.1 Verrucomicrobiota bacterium | reverse complement strand
CAGAAGTTCGCCAAACACACTGGTTGCTTTTTCCGGCCGTTGCGAAATCAGCTCCAAACGCCCGCGCAAAAGTCGCCGCTCATTTTCTTCCCCAACCGATTCGGGCTGCATGTCATCCAGAACCCGGCGGGCATTGGTCGCCTCTCCCTTATCGATGTACAGCTTTGCTAATCGGAGTTGCGCCCGGGTAGCCCATTCTTTGTCGTGAGTGAGAATGCTGAATTTTGTCAGCGCTTCATCCGGCCTTTCCAACGCGCGCAACATTTCCGCCGCTCCAAAAGTGGCTGCCTTATGAAAGGACGAGGTTTCGTCTGCTTCCAGTTGTTCATAGAGCGGTAGCGCGTCAGTCCATCGACGCAGGCTGGCGAAAGCCTGGGCACGCCAAAACCTCGCCCATGGAAGGTCGCGCAATCGCGGGTCCGCCAGCAGCACCAAAGCCGCCGATTCTTGCTTTGCACCGACATGAGCTTCAGCGAGTTTCTCCGCCACCGCGCGCCACTCTGGATCGGCCAAATTCTTATTGAGCAATGTTTCCAAGCGCGCGACCGCCACTTCCGGCACGCTCTCTGCAAGGGGGCTCGTCGCCTCCGCCAACTCGGCTGAAATTTCCGCAGGCGCAAATTGCGAAAACAGAATCGACAGTACGATGAGACTTATGCGCCCTACGTAACTCATTTCTTCTCCAGCACCGGTCGCAGAAATTTGCCTGTGAAACTATTGGGAAGATCGACGATTCGTTCCGGCGGACCCATTCCTATAACCTCACCACCACGCTCGCCACCTTCGGGTCCGAGATCGACGATCCAGTCTGCGCACTTAATCATTTCGAGATTGTGTTCGATCACTATCACCGTGTTACCGGCATTGCGCAGCTTCATTAACACTTGGAGCAATTTTTCGATGTCGGCGAAGTGCAATCCGGTCGTCGGCTCATCGAGAATGTAAACGGTGCGGCCAGTGGCTTTTTTCGCGAGCTCCGTTGCAAGTTTGACGCGTTGCGCTTCTCCCCCGGAAAGGGTCGTCCCAGCCTGACCTAGCCGCAGATAACCGAGGCCGACATCCAGCAACGAATTCAGCTTTTCTGAGATGCTTGGCACACTGCGGAAAAAACGCGCCGCTTCATCCACCGTCAAATCGAGAACGTCCGCGATGTTTCTGCCTTTGTAGGTGAGCTCCAGCGTCTCGCGATTATAGCGTTTGCCGTGGCATACTTCGCATTCGACGTAAACCTCCGGCAAGAAATGCATCTCGATTTTGATTAACCCACCGCCTTCGCAGTTTTCGCAACGACCGCCTTTCACATTGAAGCTGAAACGCCCGGCATCATAACCGCGCACCCGGGCCGCAGGCAGTTGACTGAACAACTCGCGGATGGGTGTGAATGCGCCGGTGTATGTGACTGGATTGGAACGGGGCGTCCGTCCGATGGCGCTTTGGTCGATGACGATGGCCTTATCGATCTGGTCCAGACCGCGAATCGCCTGATAAGCGCCGGGCTTTTCTTTTGAATTGTAAAAGTGCCGGAAAAGAGCGCGCCGAAAAATATCATCTACGAGAGTGGATTTGCCGCTGCCCGACACGCCGGTCACACAAGTGAGACAGCCAAGAGGAAAAGAGACGTCGATTTTCTTAAGATTGTTCTCATTCGCGCCCAGGACGGTAAGCCAGCCATCGGATGGGTTGATGGTCGATGGTTGATCCGCCTTCGCCAAGCCTACGGCGGACGGGTCGTGGATAAACCGAGGTTTCGCCCGCTGCTTTGGAATCGAGATGCGCGCGCGCCCGGAGAGATAATCTGCCGTCAGAGAATTTTTCGCGCGAAGAACTTCCGTAATGCTGCCTTGGGCCACGATCTCGCCGCCGCGTGGACCCGCGCCCGGTCCCAGATCGACAATGTGGTCGGCGGCGCGGATCGTTTCTTCATCGTGCTCAACCACGATCACAGAATTGCCGAGATCGCGCAGTCGCCGCAGGGTCCCAAGCAAGCGCGCATTGTCCCGCTGGTGCAAGCCAATGCTCGGCTCGTCCAGAATGTAAAGAACCCCTGCCAGGCCGGAGCCAATCTGCGTCGCAAGCCGGATGCGTTGCGCTTCACCACCGGAAAGGGTCCCGCTCTCGCGATTGAGCGTGAGATAGCCAAGCCCAACCTCGACGAGAAACTGTAAGCGCGATTGAATTTCGCGCACGACGTCAGTGACAATCACCCGCTGTTGCGCACTCAGCTCCAGCTCCCCCACAAACCGGACGGCCTCTTCAATGGTTTGTTCACTGAATTGATGAATGTTCAACTCTGTCGCGCCACGAATCGTTACCGCCAGAATCTCCGGTTTAAGCCGTGCGCCGCCACAGATTTTACACGGCTCACGAGTCATGAATCCGCGGATGCGATTGCGCGTGAACTCGCTTTGGGTTTGTTCATAGAGCCGCTGCATTTGCGGGACGAGTCCTTCAAATGGCTTCGCAACTCTCGTTTCGCCTTTGTCGCCAGGATTCATTTCAATCGGCTGGCCGTTCGTGCCGAAGTAAAGCGCATTTTTGAACTCGAAAGGCAAATCAGCAAACGGCATATTTTCGTCCACATGGAAATGTTTCACGAGCGCGCCTTGCAGATGACGATAATAGGCCTGCATTCTTTTTGTTCCACGCCGCCATGGTTTGATTGCGCCTTCGGCCAGCGTTTTGGTCGGATCAGAAATCATCAAATCCGGATCGACAATTGGTTGTGTCCCCAAGCCGTGGCAAGCCGGGCAAGCGCCCAGATGACTGTTGAACGAAAAATGTTTCGGAGTGAGCGCGCCGAGCGTGAATCCAGTCTCCGCGTTTCCGTAATCGGTTGAGTAGCGGAGTTCTTCCCATTGGTCCGCTGGAGTGTTGGAGTGCTGGAGCGTTGGAGTATTGATTTTCTCATTACTCCATTTCTCCATTACTCCATCACTCCGTGGTTGCCTTAGGACAACCACCCGGTTCCCGCCCCATTTGAGAGCGGTTTCAATTGAATCAGTGAGGCGGACACGGATTCCCTCACGCACGATCAGTCGATCGACCACTGCTTCAATCGTGTGTCGCTCGGTCTTCTTGAGCCGGATCGGCTCGGAGCGATCCAGCTCCATGATCTGGCCGTCAATCCGCACGCGGACGAATCCTTCGCGCTTAATCTTTTCAATGACATCCCGGAATTCGCCGAGCTGCTTTTCGATCAGCGGCGCGAGCATAATGATTCTCGATCCGGATTCGTAACTTAGAATTTCATCGACAATCTGCTGGGGCGTCTGGCGCCTAAGCGGTCGCCCCGTGAGCGGATCGTGGGGCTGACCAACTGCGGAGAAGAGAACTCGCAAATAATCGTAAATTTCAGTCGTGGTCGCGATGGTGGATCTTGGATTGGCGCCGGCACTGCGCTGCTCGATGGCTATGGCAGGAGAAAGCCCTTCGATGAAATCAACATTCGGCTTTTCCATCTGATCGAGGAACTGGCGCGCATAAGCGGAGAGGCTTTCGACATATCGGCGTTGCCCCTCCGCATAAAGGGTGTCGAAAGCCAGCGAGGATTTCCCCGAGCCACTTAGACCGGTGATAACCACCAACTTCTCCCGTGGAATCTCCACATGAAGGTTCTTGAGATTGTGCTGACGTGCACCGCTGATCTTGATAACTTGCGCAGCCATTCTGACGAAGAATGTCGAACCTATTAGTTAAGCACAGCCGTTGCTTTTCTCCACTGGAATTGCGTCGCTTAACATGCCAGCGCCGTCTTTGGCCGAGAGGCCTGAGAGCGACGGCTGCCGTGCTGCCAAGGAAGCGAAACCTTGAATCGCGCTGGAATTGAAGGAAGCTGCGGCGCGAAACTCTGCAGCGGGGAATCGACAAAAGAAGGTCTGCAACCCAGTGGTATCGACGATGGCAATGTGGAAATCGTAATAAACGAGCGTCAGACTAAGAAAGAGGCCTGGGGACCAGCCGCCTTGGAAGAAAGGCGCGAACGTACACGCAGCCATCTTGCAGGTATTGCTTCCCGCCGAGAAAGCTGGATTAAACGCAACAGATACTATTACGGACTGTTGAGCCGGCTTCTTCGATTTCTGGTCGAGCCGCACAAAAAGGTCCTGTCAGTTCGCTGCGGTACCGGGAACCATTTGGCCTCCGTTCGGCCGAGTGAGGGCAAAGGCATCGACATCTGTGCGGAGATCGTGGAAATCGCAAAGCAACGCAATCCGTCCTTCGAATTCGCGGCCGCTTTTCCTGACAATGACGAGTTCCAGCGGGCTTTCAGACCAGACGAGAAATTCGATTATATCCTGTTCAATGACATTGGCGACACCGTGGATGTGCTTCGAGCGTTCCGGAATTTAAAGCCGCTCTGCTTGCGGCATACTCGTGTGTTGGTAGCGACTTATAACCATCTCTGGGAGCCGCTTGTTACCCTCGCCGAATGGACCGGAATGAAGGTTCCGCGCATTGAGCAGAGCTGGCTTTCCACGGCTGATATCCGTAACCTATTGAAGCTGGCCGGCTTCGAAGCGCTTGGGACACATCGAATCGTCCTTTTGCCGAAGTATCTGCCACTGCTCTCGGGTTTTCTAAACCGTTTTTGTGCGCGCTTACCGCTTCTGAACAAACTCTGCATGACGCAGGTGGTCGTTGCTCGAATGGTGCCGCCGCCGGCTGTGCCGGAAGAGCTTTCCGTATCAGTCGTCATCCCATGCAAAAACGAGAGAGGCAACGTGGAAGATGCCGTTCGCCGCATTCCGGCCCTGGCGGGCCGAACAGAGATAATCTTCTGCGACGATCAATCGACGGACGGCACCGCCGAGGAGGTGCTGCGAATGCAGTCGTTCTATCCGGAGAAGGATATCCGCCTTGAGCACGGGCCGGGAGTTTGTAAATCGCGAAACGTCTGGACGGGTTTTAGTGCAGCTACAGGCGATATTTTGATGGTCCTCGATGCCGATCTGACGACGATGCCTGAGGAGTTGATTTATTTTATGGATGTTATCGCTTCGGGTCACGCTGAGTTCGTGAACGGTTCCCGACTAGTCTATCCGGTGCCAAAAGGTGCAATGAATACAGCAAATATGCTGGGCAACAAGTTCTTCAGTGTGACATTTACCTATCTCCTCGGGCAAAGAATTAAGGATACTCTCTGCGGCACGAAAGTTCTTTGGAGGACTGACTGGGAGCGGATTAAGCCGATGCTGGGAAGCTGGGGAACCGAAGACCGCTGGGGAGACTATGAACTGTTATTTGGCGCGGCGAAGTTGAACCTCGAAATTCTGGATTTGCCGGTGCATTATCAGGAACGCATTTACGGTGCCACGAAGATGACAAGGGTCTTCCGCAATGGACTTGTCATGTTGAAGATGTGTTGGCATGGGTTCTTGAAACTAAAACTCGGGTATTAGCTTAAATGGGCAGCACGATGGTTTGGGAGAGTGAAGAAGCGGAGGACCGTGCGGCAACATTGCGTAACCGCACTCGGCTCGGGGCCAATAAAAACCTTCTTTTTTGGTATCGCGAACTTTACCGTGATCAGTTTAAGGACCTCCCTGACCCGGCGACGCTCTCGATTCTCGAAATTGGAAGCGGCACCTCGCCCTTGAAACGATTTCACTCAAATATCATCACGAGCGATGTCCTCGATCTCGATTATCTCGACCTCGTATTTGATTGTCACGAGATCGAAAAGCTAGACGCAATCAAAGACAGCACCCTCGATGTGATTACGCTTACCAATGTCTTGCACCATCTGAAAAGCCCAATCGCGTTTCTCAACGCCGCTGCCGCCAAGTTGAAATCAGGCGGCAAAGTGATCGCGACAGAACCTTTTCTTTCCGCGATATCGAGTTTAATTTTTAAATATCTGCACCACGAAGCGGTTGATTGCCGTGCTCCTGAGCCGGGGCTGAAAGAAGTTTCAGGACCCTTAGCATCGTCTAATCAAGCACTGCCTTGGTTGATATTTTTCCGCCGGCGCGATTGGCTCCAGCGCCTCGATGAAAACTACGATGTCGCGAATCTGACGGTCCGTCCATTCAGCGCGCTCTCTTACATGGTCACGGGAGGGATTTCTCATAAACTGCCTGTTCCTGGTTTTCTTTACCGCGGACTCTTTCCCATTGATCTCGCTCTTAGCCGCCATTTCCCGGGGTTATGCGCCTCTTTCTTTACCGTAGTTTTGACGCGGCGCTAGGGCTTCTGATGTCTATCGCTTCCGTTCTGCGCACTGTTGGGAATAAGCTTTATGAACACGCCTTTCCGATCTACCGCCCCCTTTATGGCGCCTACAAAGCGTGTACTGACCACCCGGAGCGGCGGCTGTTGAGAAAGGTTTTGTTTCCTGGCGCTGTCGTCGTGGACGCAGGCGCGAATATTGGTATTTATTCGCAGTTTCTCTCGCACTGTGTCGGTCCGACCGGCGCCGTCCATTCATTCGAACCTTCGCCTGACAATTTCAAGCGATTGCGTGCTGCCACGCGTAAGCTTCTAAATGTGCGCCTCTCACAAGCTGCGGTGGGAGAGCATAGCGGCAACTCTGAGCTCTATCTTTCGGATAAGCTAAACGTCGATCACCGCGCCTACATGGCCGATGGAGATTCGCGCCGTACCATGCCACTCGAAATGGTAGCGCTCGACGACTACTTCAAACCTGGGGAACGCGTGGACCTGATCAAGATGGATATTCAAGGATATGAGCTTCACGCCCTGAGAGGGGCCAAACGAGTTTTGATGGATAATCCGGAGATAAAGCTGCTCCTTGAGCTGTGGCCGTACGGCTTGCAGCAGGCCGGAGCGAGTTGCGAAGAGCTTGTCCAGATGCTCCGGGACTTGAGTATGGAACTGATGCTCGTGAGCACTCGGGGTTTGATCCCATTCGATTCGCGTGATGTTCGAAAGGATATCTCTTGGTACGTTAACCTCTTCGCAAGCCGGAGGCGCGGGCTAGATCCGCAATTGGCCGGACTGCATGTGGCCCATTTCGCAAAGTGATGTGACTTGGACTTTTGGGCGAATGTCTTAGCGATTACAATCGAGTAAATGCGTACGATCATTGTCACGGGATCCGCCGGATTGATCGGTTCGGAAACAGTAAGGCGCTTCGCAAAAGAGAGTGACCGTGTTGTTGGGATCGACAACGACATGCGCGCCCAATTCTTTGGCGCAGAAGCATCGACGAAGAAAACACGTGATGATTTGATCGCAAACATTCGTGCTTACGAGCATCACGATCTCGA
>JBKOXU010000194.1:0-10478 GCA_046725095.1 Verrucomicrobiota bacterium | reverse complement strand
GGGTCTGGAGCGCCTGCAGCACTCGTCCCACGCCATCGTCGAGTGCAACGATCATCGCCGCCAAGATCCGGCGGTTGACGTCTGTGATGTAAGCCACCCGGTCCAGATAATTCTGAGTCACCTCGTGAGGGACGTGCGGTGCGTTGTACGCCAGGTAGAGGAGAAACGGTTGGGTGGCGTGAGTATTGATGAACGACTCTGCCTCGCGCGAGAATCCGTCTGTGAGATATTCAGTCTCGATAACCCGTGTCTCATCCCGTAGAAGTTGAGCGTTAAAATACTCCGATTGCGAATCCAGGAAACCGTAAAACGAATCAAAGCTGCGAGCGGTCGGATGGAGGTTGGTCGCGTAACCCACATGCCATTTGCCGATTGTACCACAGACATAACCGTTCGGCTTCAGCAGATCCGAAATTAGTAATTCGTCTGATGGGATGCCTTTTCGCGGATTATCCGAGTTAAAATCGGGACTGTTTTCGAATCCGAATCGTTGTTGATAGCGACCGGTAAGGAGACCTGCTCGCGAAGGACTGCAAAATGGGTGGGTGGCGTACCCGTTCGAGCACCGCACTCCGTTAGTCGCCAGGGAATCGATGTTTGGCGTTGGGATATCCTGGCACCCGTTGAAACCCACGTCTCCATACCCCAAATCGTCTGCCAAAATGACGATGATATTCGGGGGAACCGTTTGCCCCACGGCCGAAGAGACAACGCCAAAAACAATCGCGCCCAAACCCAGAATGAACGCCCTCACCAGTTGAATAACGCTTCGGACGCCCTGCCCAGCCGTGTCCTAAATTTAATTCTAGTCTGCCGTCCCCGGGGGATGAGCGCCGGGAAAGTTGTGATTGTTTTGTTTATCGATATTTATTTGTTTCTCTTTGTTTGGGTTGTGTTCATAGAGGGCCAAAGTTGCCGGTGCGGCAAAAATTTTGTTGGATTGCTTGGCGCCTCGGGGGGCTAAAAACTTTCCGCGCTTCGATAAAATCGTTGTGAGTTACTATAGGACTTTGTCTGATTCGACAATCATCCACCGTCCCGATTGCGGCGGTCAGCAAAGCTGCGGACGATACGTTTTGATCCCTGGGTTTCAACGAGCGGCGGGAGGAGACTCCCGCCGTTTTTGTGCCAGGCTATCGCGACGAAATCGGTGAGCGCACAGTTTGAAGTGAGGAAACCTGCGGCTCGCGCGAGCAATTAGAGCAATGGAAGTTCCTGATTTCGAAAAACTGACGCCTGATTTTTACCCCTCACTCTACCGCTTTGGCTTCGCGTTTATTCGTAATGAAGCCGATGCAGCCGACCTGACACAGCAGACCTTTTATCTCTGGGCAGCGAAAGGCCATCAATTGCGAGATCGTAGCAAGGTAAAAGCATGGCTCTTTACTTCACTGTATCGCGAGTTTCTCGGGCAAAAGCGCCGCGAAAGCAGATTTATTGATACTGAAGATTCACCCGAGTCATCCACTGCCGAGACGGCGTTTGCTACTGACGTAATAGTTAAGCTCGATGGAGCCATCGCGCAGAAAGCATTGCTAAGCCTCGATGAAAACTACCGCGCACCGCTCGTCCTGTTTTACCTACAGCAACATTCCTATACTGAGATTGCGGAGATTCTTAACATCCCAATCGAGACGGTAATGTCGCGCATCTGGCGCGGTAAGCTGAGGCTGCGCAAGGTGCCCTCCAATGGGATAATGCGGAGAACGCCATCTTTGCCGACACGTAACATTCTCACGCCTGCGAGCAACGGCGCGCGAATTAATAGCGAGCGAGGCAAGCCACTGGCTCAAATCGAACCGCGCATGCCGCGGTCGGGATCGCGGGGGCCGATGACGCCGGCCATCCTGTCCCAGACCGAGCTTACTGCGGGACGGACCGTGTCCCATGGCAACGCCGAACCCGGTTTCGCATTGTCATAATCGGCCGCAACGGACTCCTCCACTTCGTCGAATGATTTCCCGGGATATTTTAAGAACGTATCGTAGCCAGTGCGATACGCATGCTCGAACTGCTCGTAAGAGTAATTCTTCGCGTAGGGCTGTTTGGAATGTTCTCCCCGCCAATAAGCTGCTTCTTTTTGCGGATCCCCTCGGTCGTTTTGATCGCCTTTGCCGCCTGCTGTTTCCGAACTCGATTGCATAGCTCTTAGAACATCGCCATTCACCACTCGATCGGTCGTTTTTTTTCCAAGCCGCCTGAAAACAGGAGGCGCTAGGGAATCGCTGCTCTTGTGCGCGCCAATTGAAAGCGAAACGGCCACAACGCAAAACTTTGCCGGCTGGGGATTCGAGAACGCCTCGTCAACTTGCCCGCCGTCATTCAAGTCCCAAATTGGGAGGGGCTTGTGAGCGCGGGGCTGAGACGAATTTTACGGCACGCGAACACCGCTGCCAGGTGGTCCGCGATTCGCGCACATATTTGGTGCGCTTGGCAGAGTGGGAAGCGCAGGTGAAAGCCGCACGGCGCGGCGCATGGGGCAAAACGCAGCCGTGAAATACTGGGAAATATCTCGCGGCTGAATTGATCGTGCGCGGTCCGTACCGGCTGGTTCGCCATCCGAGCTACACCGGCTTGCTTGTCAAGGTCATCGCAACGGCGATTCAACAGAGGCACGTCGCAGGAATAATCGGACTCATCCTCTTCTCAGCAAGCTTGTGGATCTAATCGCGCCACGAAGAAGAAGTGCGCAAACAATTCCCCGATCAATACGCCGCCCATCGAGAACGAGTAAGCGAATCATCCCGTTCATCCTTTAGTTCCGAGGGAAAGCTAGGGGGTTACGACCTTTGCGATAAAGCTGTGTTCGATCTGATCGGTCGGGTCGAAGTAATAACCCGCTATCAAGCGCGAGCCATTGATATCTGAGAAACTCGTCTGCATCGCGCCCGGATAGTCGTAAGAAAGGAACTGGTTTGCCGGGTTGCGGACGAACCCGTGGAGAGGGGAGGAATTGTCCTGCCACGCGCCGACGATAAACCCACTGTCGTTCAAACCAGCCAGGAACGTGAACGTCGCGCCCGGATAATCCAGCGGGTAGGTCAGCGTGCCGTCCGTGTCGCGGGAGAAACCGTGGAAGATGGTGCCGTTGGCGGGATCCTGATAAGACCCGACGACCTGCCCGAGGTTATTGATGTCCGTAGGAAACACCGAGTCCACTCCGTCCAGAGTAAAAGATGTCACCGTACCACCGATGCTGACAAATGGAGTCGCGGTGTCGGTAAAGCCGAGGTCATAGTAGCCGCAGAAGTCGCCCGCATCGTTTACCGCTTCCAAAGTTGTCTGGGCGGCGCCAGGATAGTCATACTGGGTATAAGTCTGCCCATCATAGAAGAAACCATGGGGCGCGTTCGTATAAAAGACTCCGCAGATGAGGCCATTATTATTGATTCCCGCAACCAGGGTGTCGTTCGTCCCGGGGAAAAGAAGAGGTGGACTGAAGCGTCCGTTCGCAGTCCGCACATAGCCAGCGTTAGCAACTCCGTTGACAAAGAAGAACCCGGCTACCCTTCCATCTTCAGTGATGCGGTTGCCGCGCGTGTTGTCCACCATTGGTCGCGGATAGAGGTAGCTCGGCACGACTAACTCGATCTGAGGGGACGCCGCCGAAGTGGCCGATGGGTGAAACAGGAAAAGAGTGGCGAGCAGGAGACTGGGTAAGATTCTGGACAGCATATTTGTTTTCTCGGGTTGGTTTTCCCGATTCTGCTGGACGAACCCGTGTCAGGCAAGACAAAAGTTTCCAGCGGGATAAGGTGAAAGCAATAATGATGGTCGTCTCGACCTCGCCGTCTCCAATAGGACTGATGGAACCGTCTCGGCATTGCTCGGGGATGGTCACGGCAATTTTACTGTATCGTCGGCTACATCAATGCTCTCCGCATTGCCCTAGCTATAGGCGAGGTAGTGGACGATGGCGCAAGTAAAACCCACCCCTCTTTGAACTCGCTCGCGTGCTCGCGCGTCTCAATCACATTGCCAGCCGCATCAAATACAGGAATCACACCCTGATGTGAACGACTGCGAAACTTCGGGTAGCCGATTGCGTTGCTAGCCGCATTCGGCTTGCCATACCACAGGTGATCGTAGGGGATTTTGTGGGAGGTTAGATCGATACAGCCTTTGCAACCTTACTTAGTCTTCGTGTCTTGGAAGTAGCGTAAGCGCTAGATTCGTGCGAGGGTTTCCCATGAGCTTTCTCCAAGCTCGCGCTCTGGGAATACTCCTCGAATTTGCCGTTTCGTCGCTGCCCTTAGCGGCTGTGAGTGCCGAACCGGAAACATGTATTCCGCGGGAGTGGGCGATCTCGGTTGTGGATCCCAATGTCCTGGACGCAGATAGCTATGGTGCCGATACGTCGATCTTTATCGATGATTTGGGGCGACCGCGCATCTTCTATGCAAAGGGACCGGTTAACATTGATGACTGGCAAATCAAGTCAGCCATTCAGCAATCGAGTACGTGGGACATCCAAAGGGTGCCGGCGGCTCCCGGCTCGCCCAGACCATCCGTTGCGGTCGATCGCTTCGGCAGATACCATCTTGCCTGGCGCACTGGGGAGTTCTTTGGTCAGGGAATCCTGCGCTACGGGAGGATCGAACGCGGCCTATGGCACGAGGAGATTGTCGACGACGTCCAGGGCGCGACCTCTGACGCCTCCATTGCCGTCGATGCGAGAGGCAATCCCCACATCGTCTACGCGCCGGAGCTCGCGGGGCTGCCGATGCGCTACGCGAGATGGGACGGCACCGCCTGGCAAAAGGAGGACATTGTGCTGCGCGGCGGAATCCTGTCTCCATCGCTCGTCCTGGATGCGGCGGGCAAGCCTCACGTTGCGTACATCGTTGATAGTGGCGGCGAAATCGACTACGCCTTTCGCTCGGGAGGCGTGTGGAGAGTGGAGACCATCGACATAATTTCGCCGAACCAGACGTTGGCAACTTCACTCATGCTTGATTCGAGAGGGCGCCCTCACGTCGCCTATGACGAATTGTACGACATCGGCATTAACTACGCTGTGAAATCCGATGCCGGTTGGTCGACCGAACTAGTCGACGTGGGACAGCGTTGGGATCCTGCCCTGGTCCTGGATCCCGCCGACAGACCGCAAATGGTCTTCTATGACGCCGAGCGCGGCGCCTTGATCTATGCGACACGATTGTCGGGAAGCTGGTGCCTGCAGACGATTGAAGACGACCCGAGCGACCTGATCCGTATTGGGCGCGATCCAGCGATCGCGGTGGATGACGGCGGCGCCATCGATGTTTCGTACCATTACCACGACGAATTCGGCATTTGTCAGGCCAAGTACGCCGTTTCACCGCCCGTATCCGGGCGAGACGCGGGGCCAAGGTAAAAAATCTTACGATACAAGGCCAATTGCGCGTACGACCGGGCGAAACTCCCGGTGTTCAGCCCGTATTCTTGAACACCTACGCACAAGGCCGCGCGTGGTTCCGTGCTGGCGAGATTCGAGTTCTGGATTCAAACGGCGCTGTCGAATGCACGATTCCATTCACGGAAGCGGATCGAAAACTGTGACCCTGGACGAAGTACCGACAACGGACGGTGAACAGAAAGTCGCCTAAAGCTGAGAAAGTAACAACCTCGTTACCATAAAGCGCTTTTCCAGTACCTCGGCGCGTTCATATTGGATGGGCTTCCATCCTTAGCATTGCGAAAAAACCCAACACCAAAAACACTAACCCGTAGTATCTCCCACACGCTTATGAATACTGCAGGTATCCATTGCCAATTGAGCAATACAACGAGAAGAGCGGCCCTGTTGCTATCGGCGCCGTTGGTATTGGGCTTCATCCTGGTACCGGTTGTCCCGCTCGCCGACTCGAGCCCGCTTGCGGTTGCGCTGACCGCCCCGGCATCTATCTTCGTCGTGAACAGCGCCGCCGACAGCGGCGCGGGCTCGCTGAGACAGGCGATCCTCGACGCCAATGCCCATCCGGGCGCGGACACGATCGTTTTCAACATCCCCGGCTCAGGCCTCCATACGATTACTCCCTCTGCGGCTTTGCCGACAATCTCCGATCCGGTTACGATCAACGGCTCCACCCAACCGGGCTTCACCGGCAGCCCCATCATTGAACTGAATGGATCCCAGGCGGGAACGAACGTGGACGGCCTGAGAATCACCGCCGGGAACAGCGTCGTTTCAGGGCTGGTCATCAATCGATTCAGCAGCGACGGGGTGGAGCTGAGTAACCAGGGAGGAAACATCGTCGAGGGTTGCTTCATCGGCACGGACGCGACGGGAACCGTGGACTTAGGGAACGCCTTTCACGGGCTGAACATCGCGAGCTCGAGCAATACGATCGGCGGCCCGGCCGCCGCGGCGCGCAACGTCATCTCGGGCAACAACAATACCGGCATCTTGATCACGGCGGGGCCGACCGGGAACCTGGTGCAAGGCAACTTCATCGGGACCAACGCTGCGGGCACGGGAGCCATCGGCAACGGTACCGGTGTACTCACCGCGGGACAGTCCGGAAACTCATCTAGTCATACAATCGGGGGTACGGCACCCGGCGCGCGCAACATCATCTCGGGTAACAACGGGCCAGGTATCTCCATCGGCGGGACCCTCACAGGAAGCGTAGTGCAAGGAAACTTCATCGGCACCGACATCACAGGTAGCACCGCCGTCGCAAACGCGTCCGACGGCGTGCTCATCAGCTTCGGATCCGCGAACAACACGATCGGGGGGACGACACCTGCGGCGCGGAATGTCATCTCCGGCAATGGCGCGAACGGCGTGCGTTCCGACTATCACCCCAACACAGTGCAGGGCAACTTCATCGGGACGCAGGCGGACGGTGTTAGCCCTCTGGGGAACGGCTCGAACGGCGTGCTGATCAACTTCTTCGACAGCAACGCCATCGGCGGTTCCGCCAGCGGTGCCGGCAATACCATCGCCTTCAACGGCGGCGCTGGGGTCCTGGTCCTTGGCCCGTTAAATCCCGTTTCTTCGAATGCCGTGTTCGCCAACGCGGGCCTCGGCATCGATCTCGCCGGCGACGGGGTAACACCAAATGATCCGTGCGATGGCGACTCTGGCGCCAATAATCTTCAGAACACTCCTGTCATCACCTCCGCTAGCAGCGAGGGGAGCAGCACGACGATCCAGGGAACGCTGGACAGCGCGCCCAATGCGACGTTCACGATCGAGTTCTTCTCGAATGCCGCCTGCGATCCCTCCGGTTTCGGCGAGGGTGAGACGTTCATCGGTTCCACGACGGTGACGACGGACGGCAGCTGCGACGCGAGCTTTGCGGTCACCTTGCCGATCGCGGTCCCTCCGGGCAACTTCATCACGGCGACGGCGACCGACCCGAACGGCAACACCTCGGAGTTCGCCCAATGCACGCTCCTGGGCGATGACTGCTCCTTTTCCATCTTTCCAACCAGGCGGTCCTTTCCAGCCAGCGGCGGGGAGGCGAGCGTGAGCGTCTTCGCGCCAGACGAGTGCGCTTGGACAGCCGTCAGCAACGTCAGCTGGATAACTATCCTATCGGGTAGCAAAGGCTCCGGCAACGGGACGGTCACTTACTCGGTGGCCAGTACCACCCGCGCTCGTTCGGGCACGATGACGATCGCCGGGCAGACATTCATCGTGAGGCAGAAGAGGCGGTAAGCATCGCTGTCCTTTAAGCCGGGCCTGGTGATCGGAGTTCGCTCTCAATCTCAGCAAAGCCGGCTGGAGTTGGGGCTGCGTCTCGGCCCCGGATCGCGAAGGACGTACGATATTCGTTTGTGACGCGGATCGCGGCGACGGAAAGCGTTTCGTTGTGCGAGCGGATGGAAAGCTGACCGCTTTTATGCAACTTGAATTGGCGACTCGCGAAGGGTCAGGATAAGGGGAATTCGATCACATTGCCTATTTGATCGTAAACGCGAATCAAGGCGCCGCAATTTCATCTCGCCCAATTTGCTAGATTTTCCTAAAACTCTGCACATATGAAAACGACAACTCTCCCATTAAGAAATTTAATGAACCGCTCGTCTTTGCGCGCCTTCCTTCTCATTCCGTTCGTGCTCGCCTACTTTGCGCTTTCGCCACAAGCGCGAGCCATTTGCCAAGAAGGCTGCTTAACGAACTCAAACACCGTCCTAGGTGACGATGCGCTCATAAACAACACAACCGGCAGCGGCAACACCGCCATCGGTTTTGAAGCGCTCCTTCGCAATACGACCGGCTTCTGGAACACGGCCAACGGTTATTTTGCGCTCATTAACAATACCCGCGGCGTCAACAACACAGCCAATGGCGCTGCTGCGCTCGGTACCAACACAATCGGCAACGGCAACACGGCCATTGGTTCTTTTTCGCTCTTTGCCAACACAACAGGCACCCAAAACACGGCCACCGGTTTTCAGGCGCTCGCTTTCAACAGAACCGGCATGAACAACACAGCCAACGGTGTTGATGCACTCTTGAACAATACAACTGGCGATAGCAACATCGCGGTAGGTGCCTCAGCCGGTATTAACCTCACCACTGGCAGTAACAACATCGATATCGGCAATGCTGGCGTTGCGGGTGAATCCAGAACCATCCGCATCGGCACGACCGGAACACAGAGAAAAACATTTATCGCCGGCATCAGTGGGGCAAGTGTTCCAACAGGTGTAGCAGTTATCGTAGACGCAAACGGTCAGCTAGGCACGGTAGTTTTCTCGGAACGATTCAAGGATGAGATCAAGCCGATGGACAAGGCCAGCGAAGCGATCCTCGCGCTAAAACCGGTGACCTTCCCATTACAAGAAAGATCTTGACCCCGATGGCATCTCACAATTTGGCCTCGTGGCTGAGCAAGTGGAAAAGGTAAATCCCGATCTGGTGGCCCGCGACGCTGACGGAAAAGCGTACACCGTCCGCTACGAGGCCGTAAACGCAATGCTGCTCAATGAGTTTCTGAAGGAGCACAACGAGTTCCTCAAAGAGCGCCGGACAGTTCAGAAACAACAGAAAGAAATTGATGCGCTTAAAGCGGAACTAAAACAACAAAGGGCGCTCATTCAAAAGGTGAACGATAAAATGGAACTCGACAGACGTGCACAGCAAACGGTGGTCGGCAATCCATAAAGCTGCAGCGTTTCACAATCAGCCGTTACGCTTCACCGCGTGGCGGCTTTTTGTTTCAGTGTTAACGCTCACGGTTCTTTGAAATCGCCCGTGCGCTCGTGCGTCTCGATCACGTTGCCCGCTTCATCATAAACGCGAATCACGATTGGATCATTGGCCGCTGTAGATTCTGAACGGTTCGGTCGGTTCGGTTCAGACAAAGCAAAAATCTCTCGAAGAATCTCCGCGACGCGCTCTGTTCCTTCCGCTGGGACACCCATCATATTGCAGACGCCACCGACTTGAAATTCTGTCTGCTTGTACGCTGTTTTTTTGAAGCCTTTTCTCAATCAAAGCGTCGCTAAATTCAGAATGATCGCTCACGCAAGGACTTCAGTGGCAGTCTTGCGTTTCATATAGTGTGGCCTTCACCAGTCTTTGAATCGCCTTTGGGTTCGTGCGTCCTCGGTCACGTTGCCCGCCTCATCGAAAACGCGAATCACGGCATTTTGAGAACGGCTGCGAAACTTTGCGTAGCCGACTGCATTGCTCATTGCGTTTGGCTCGCCGTACCACAGCCGACCGAATGGCAGCGCATCGGAAATTAGATCGACGCCGCGACGATCTTTACGCGGGCGAACTTCGTAAGCGTGCGTCAGCTGCATCCCTTGGTCGGGCGTTTCCGATTCGATGCTCATGGGCCACCAATCGCTTGTTGGATGACGGTTGGAATGAGCTGTTTGATAACGTCAACACTCCCTTTGGCGACCGCTACCACGAGTCGTTTGCCAAGCGGTTCCTTTCCGCTCAACACATCTGGGACTCAGTTCAACTGATTGTCAGCGTCGTGACTCCATGCAAACGGCATTGAAAACGCACCGTAGGCGCCTGCGAGAATGACTGCGGCCTCAAACTGAAACGCTTCAGGGTTGGACATGTTCGGCATGACGTACGCCCTGTTTATATCACTTTTGTCATTGCTGTGTGGAGAGCAAAGAGGCAGAATCCAGCGCGTGAAGCACTCGATAACCATACTTGCAAGCTTAGCGATACTGTCCGCGTCAATCGCACTAGCCGACGACTTCAAAACGATTGACGGAAAAGAATACAAAAACGTCAAGGTCTCCCGAGTCGAACCGGATGGAATCGTGATTAGTTTCTCAGGCGGAATCATTAAGATTCCTTTCGCAGAACTGAGCCACCCGCCCGATGCGCCAACGAGACGCCGGAGCCGTGCTTTGCATGGCGTGATTGATCTCATCAACGGCGGCGATGATGTGACAGGCAACGAAGTTGGATGGACGAGTAACGCCAAGGGGCTGCGATTCCGTGGCAAATGGTCAAGCACTGAACCGCAGGATGGCGTGATTGACTTCACAAGGCTCGACAAGTTCATCGA
>JBKOXU010000128.1:0-5568 GCA_046725095.1 Verrucomicrobiota bacterium | reverse complement strand
GCTTTAACCGACTCGTTAAATAATTCACCCAAACGCGTTGGCGCAGTCGCAAATAACCAATTGCCAGTAGGTGAAAAGCCACTAAAGTCCCCGGCTTCCAGCCAGAACAATGATGAGCATTTTATTTGGCCTAACTATTTTAAATTCAGGCGTACCGCTGTCGATGGTATGCGCCGTTATCGGGCTGGCGTTCGCATATTTCCTTATCGTGGCCATTATGCGGCACTCAGCCGGCAACGAAAAAATGCGGGAGATCTCCGCGGCAGTGCAGGAAGGCGCGAAGGCCTATTTGAACCGGCAAGTCAAGACGATCAGCGTGATCGCGGTCGTCATTTTCATTCTCCTTTTCATTTTTAAAGATCACTCCACGGCGATTGGATTCGTGATAGGCGCATTCTGTTCGCTCGCAGCCGGTTTCATTGGCATGCGCGTCGCGGTGCTGGCAAATGTCCGCACGACTCAGGCCGCGAGCGTGACGCGCACTGCAGCATTGCGCATTGCTTTCAACGGCGGAGCGGTGACGGGCTTACTCGTAGTTGGACTAGCTTTACTCGCGGTATCGATCTTCTACACAGTCGCAGGAAAAATCGTCGGACATGATCTGGCGGTGCGGAGTCTCGTTGGGTTGGCCCTCGGCGGTAGTTTGATCAGTGTCTTCGCTCGACTTGGCGGCGGCATCTACACAAAAGCAGCCGACGTCGGCGCTGATCTGGTGGGCAAGATCGAGAAAGGACTCGAGGAAGATGACCCGCGCAATCCCGCGACGATCGCGGACAACGTAGGCGATAACGTCGGTGATTGCGCCGGAATGGCGGCGGATGTTTTTGAAACCTATGCTGTGAGCTTGATCGGCGCCATTCTGGTCGGTGCGCTGACATTGGCGGGAAATCCCGCGGCCATTATTTATCCGTTCGTCCTCGGTGGCATTTCTGTGCTCGGGGCAATCTGTGGAGTTTTTTTTGTCAATGTCGCCCCTGGTAAGCCTGCACCTGTGCTAATGGGCGCGGTGATCACAAACGCATTGATCTCGGCAATCTTGTTCTGGCCGGCAACGCACCTCTTGTTCCCGGCAGGCGTGACCATCAGCGGCGTTGTGCGATCTCCCACTCAACTTTATTTCGCTTCGGTCATCGGCCTGGTCATGACCGCGGTGGTGGTGGCGATCACAAACTATTACACTTCGATGCGTTATCGGCCGGTGCAGAAAATTGCGCATGCCTCCGAGACCGGCCATGCTACCAACATCATTGCCGGTCTAGCCGTCGGACAGCATGCCACGGCCCTGCCGGTTGGTTTTATCGGCATCGCCATTCTGCTCAGTTTTCATTTCGCCGGTCTCTATGGAATCGCGATCGCGGTGATGTCGATGTTGTCCATGGCCGGCATCATCATCTCGCTCGACTCATTCGGTCCGATTACTGATAACGCCGGGGGCGTCGCGGTGATGGCCAAGTTGCCGAAAGAAGTTCGCGCTGTTACGGATGAGCTCGACGCGGTCGGCAACACGATGAAGGCAGTCACTAAGGGCTATGCCATCGCATCTGCCGGATTGGCGGCACTGGTTTTGTTTGGCTCGTATGTCGAAGAATTGCGCGATCACGTCACCGCGCGCGGCGAAGTATTTTCCTTTCAGTTTTCCCTCACGGAACCAAAGGTGATCATCGGACTCTTCATTGGCGGATTGCTGCCATTCATCTTCACCGCATTTAGCATGGACGCCGTCGGAAAGGCGGCCGGCGCGGTCGTGCGCGAGGTGCGGCGACAATTGCAAGCGAAGCCGGGAATTTTGACGGGGCAAGACCTGCCCGACTACGCCACATGCGTCGACATCGTAACCAAAGCGGCGCTGCGTGAGATGATTGTTCCGGCGCTGCTGCCGCTGGTCTTTGTGGTCGCGGTTGCCATGATCCCGCAGCTCGGCCCGGTAGTGCTGGGAGGAATGCTCGTCGGCACAATCGTGACTGGATTGTTCATTGCCATCGCGATGACATCGGGCGGGGGCGCGTGGGACAACGCAAAAAAATTCATCGAGGCAGGAAATCTCGGGGGCAAAGGCTCCTTCGCGCACGCGGCGGCAGTGACGGGCGACACCGTGGGTGATCCTTACAAGGACACGGCCGGGCCCGCAATTAATCCGATGATCAAAGTCGTCAACATTCTGGCGATCTTGATCATTCCGATTTTCTTTTAAAAAATAACGCTTCGGTGTCGCAGAAGGAACCGGCACTTTTGGTTTCAAGCTTGATTTAGACAAAGGCGCCAAGCAGTCTCCCCTCATGCCGCGTGTCTTAATCATCGAAGACGACGCCGAAAACCGTCGGGTAATCTCAGATCTTTTCAGACGCGAAGATTGGAAGGTCGTGGAAGCGAATGACGGTGACGTCGGCGTGGAGCTGGCGCTGCGCGATAGGCCGGAGCTTATCCTGTGCGATTTGTTAATGCCGAGATCGAATGGCTTTCAGGTGTGCCGAGCAATTCGCGAGCAACTGCAACCGACAAAGATCATCGTCGTCTCGGGCCGCGATTACAGGGTTGATCGAACCAGCGCGCTCCAGGCTGGGGCAGACGAATATCTGCTTAAGCCAATCACGTGGGAACTGCTTTCAAGCGCGATCGAGCGACTCCTGCCTGAGATCCCGCGGCGTCCCAGACCAAAACCTGCGGCAGGAGGTGAGGCGATCTCTGCGCGAATAAGATTCTGGGGCGTTCGTGGTTCAATTCCGGTTCCCGGAAAAAGCACCGTTCGCTATGGCGGAAACACCAGTTGTGTGGAGGTGCGCGCCGATGGCGAGATCATTATTCTCGATGCCGGCAGCGGGATTCGCCTGCTCGGGCTTGCGTTGGACAAAGAATTCGGACCTCGCTCGATGAAATTGACTCTCTTAATCTCACATACGCACTGGGATCATATCCAGGGGCTGCCGTTTTTTTCTCCTGCTTACAATCAGAAAAACCTCATCCGCGTCCTGGGTTACGAAGGAGCCCGCGCTGGTCTGGCGAAGATTCTGGCCAGCCAAATGGAGACGCCGTTTTTTCCTGTCAGCTTACGTGAACTCCCCAGTCACCTCGCGATTGAGGAACTAAGGGAAACGGACTTTCAAATTGGAAAAGTCGAGATCCGTTCCAAGTTTGCCAATCATCCAGGGATTTGCGCAGGGTACCGCCTCTCCACCAGCTCGGGCTCGATCGCCTACTTCCCAGACAATGAGCCTTACGAACCGCTCAAGCTGCACCTGGCTTCGCGCGATGGAATTAGCGAGGAAGAAGCGCGCGATTTCGCCACAGCCGAGCGCGCAAAGATGGTCGAGTTTCTCCAGGGCTGCGACCTGGCAATCATGGACTCGCAATATACCGACGAGGAATACACGAAGCACATTGGTTGGGGCCACAGCTCACTCAGCAGCGTGGTTTCCCTCGGGCTCGACTCAAACGTGGACAAGCTCCTGCTTTTCCATCACGATCCGAATCATGATGACGAAATGATTGATAAAATGGTGGAACACGCGCGCGAGTTCGTGGAAAAGAGCGGGAAGCTTTTGGAAGTTGAAGCAGCTCGAGAAGGCGCTGAGATCTTGCTCGGCGCAAAAACCGCAGCCGCTTAAATCACGCGCGAGCGCGACTGCGCTCGACTTGCAGCAGGTCAAATCGGTTTTAATTTTCTCGCTCGTTGCCTCGTGGTGTAATGGTAGCACAAGAGATTCTGGATCTCTTTGTCTAGGTTCGAGTCCTAGCGAGGCAGAATTGAAATAGTCAGAACACGCGCCGCAAATAGTAGTCAGAACGAGCGATCACAGAATGCTCTTTGCAGCGCCGTAAAGTCCGCCAGAATCGTTTTCAGCCCCGGAATCGGGTCAAGACAGCGTGGGCGCCGTTGCGACGCGAATTTGGGGCGCGTACAGTTGATGTGGATCACCGGAACAGAAACGGCAACTGTGAACGGCACCGACTTCAACGACTTAAGCGAGGGTGAGAAGCGGCACTTCTACCAATGCCAAGCGTGCGGAGAATGGGTCGATATGCGCCAACTGGACGATGTTTTATTTCATGAAACCGATCACAAGCCGCGCCCGGACATTCAATACGGCGGCTCGGTCAGAATCGAAGAATGAACGCGCAGCCTTCCACGCACGTTTACGAAGTGCGCCCGCGCAAAGATCATCGCGGCGTCGATCTAATTTCCGATGCGCTGCCATTCGGTCGCCTGTGGTACGGCGAACCAAACGCAGTCAGCAATGCAATCGGTTACGCAAAGTTTCGCAGCCGCTCACATGATGCTGTGACTCGCGTTTACGATGACGCAGGCAATGTGATCGAGACGCACGAACAAGGGGGCGAGTGCAAGGAGTGGTAGTGACGATCCTGGCGCCCGGTGTTCAGCCAGTTTCCTAAGTCAAGAGCTAGCCGTCCCATTTCGCATGATCGAAGTCAAAATATCTGGGGGTGTATTGAATTCGCCTCGGTTTTCGTTGCTGACCAACGGCGAACTCGCTGAAGACTGAGCTAGAGAAAAACTGACATCCGCACTAGCCACCATCTTCGATCATTAGTGGATGAAACAATTTGCTCAATTTCACAGGCTCAACGGGACCTTTTCTGACCGCCGTTCCAGATTTCTCTCGCTTGTGGTCGCGGCAGTCGGTCTTTTCGCCTTGTCGAACGGGACGCTCATGGCGCAAGACCAAACGCGGTCATTCCCGATCCGCCACGGCAGCGGCCCGTTTGACATCACGCAAGGACCGGATGGGAACTTCTGGTTTACGCTTTCGAACAGCAGTAAGGTGGCCCGGATCACGCCAAGGGGCCAGATTGGCTACATCCGCACGCCGAGCCTGAGCAATCCGGCATTCATCACCGTGGGCCCGGACGGCAATCTATGGTTCGGGGAAGGATCAACTGGTAAGATCGCGTCGGTCACTCCGGCCGGAGGGGTTGTGACCGAGTTTCAGTTTTCGTTCTTTGGTGTAAGTGTGGGGATCACTACCGGCGCAGATGGTAACATTTGGTTCAGCGATCAGACCGATCATGCGATCTGGCGCTTTGATCTTGGGAGTGGGACCTTCACTGAGTTCAACACCCCGACACCGAATTCGTTCCCGGGAGACATGACGCTCGGCTCGGATGGTAATATCTGGTTCACCGAACAGGCGGTGAACAAGTTCGGTCGAATAACGCCGAGCGGACAGATCAGGGAGTTTACAGGAGTGGATGCGCCGACCTCGATTGCAGCCGGTCCGGACGGGAACCTCTGGATCGCGAGCGCTTTCACGCCGATGATCTCCAGAGTCACGACGACAGGCCAGATCACGCCTTTTCCAACGCCGCACACTCCGTCAATCATCCGGCCAGGCAACAGGAATAACCTTCTCTTCACTTCCTTCACCGGGAACACGATTGCATCGATCACTACAGATGGTGTTGTGAGTGAGTCGGGCGAGTTTGTCGATAGCGCGCCGCTCGGGATCGCAGCCGGACAACGGGCGGAGGTGTGGTTTCTTGGATCGGGAAGTAACCGGGTTTACCAAACCAATTTCACGCAGCAATAACTCTGACGGGATTGACCCCGGGAAG
>JBKOXU010000127.1:0-11128 GCA_046725095.1 Verrucomicrobiota bacterium | reverse complement strand
GCGGGAAATCCCGCCGTTGCCGTTAAGCAATTTGAAGCGTGAGTCAATTTAACATCGAACATCCAACGTCGAACATTCAACGCCGAACGCTCTGTCTTCGATGTTCGGCGCTGGACGTTGTCTGTTAGATGTCTTCTTTGTCATGAAGCGCAGGCGCATCGTGGTCATGGGCTTCATGGGTTCGATGCCGATCGCGGGTGTGATCTGGCAGCATATTCATTATGTTGTCGGGCTGCAGCGGCTTGGTTGCGACGTCTATTACATCGAAGACTCGGCCCGGCTTCCGTACAATCCGCAGACCTTTGAGGTAAATAATGAATTCGACTACGCGGCGCAAGTTCTTGATCGCTTGTCGCAAGAATTCGGATTCAGAAACCGCTGGGGATTTTGCGCGCGTTATCTGCCCCGCAATCCGACTGCCGGCCTGCCGTTAAGAAGAATACGACAGCTCTATCGAGAAGCGGACGCCATCCTCAACATCTGCGGCACGCAGGAACTCAACGACGATCTGCTCGCTTCCGATCGCATTCTTTACATCGAGAGTGATCCCGGCGTTGAACAAATCAAGATCGACAAGGGCGTAAAATCGACGGTCGATTATTTGCGGCGGCATTGGGCGCTCTTCACATTTGGCGAAAACATCGGCACGAAAAGTTTTCCAGTTCCGACGCACGGTTTCAAATGGCTGCCGACGCGCCAGCCGGTAGTTACGGATCTTTGGAAAACAAATCGGGGTCTACCGCGTGCGGCTTCTTTTACGTCGGTGGCGAATTGGTCGACCAGCGGGCTAAAAGACATTACATGGCGCGGCAAGAAATATCTTTGGAGCAAATCGCGGGAATTCTTGCGTTTCATATCAGCACCGAAAAAATCAGGAGAACCCTTCGAATTGGCGACGAACATCGAAGATTTGAAGACGCAAAAGAGATTATTGCGCAACGGGTGGCGACTTCGCTGCCCGCTCCAAATGAGTGTCGATTACTGGCGTTATCGCGACTACATCCACGGCTCGAAAGGTGAATTCACAGTCGCCAAAGATCAATACGTCCGGTTAAACACCGGCTGGTTCAGCGATCGGAGTGCCTGCTATCTCGCGGCTGGCCGCCCGGTTATAACTCAGGAAACCGGCTTCACCAAAACTTACGGCGGCAAGCTGGGACTTTTATCGTTCCGATCATTGGATGAAATTGTCAATGCCGTGAAAATGATCAATGCGAACTACGCCAAACATTCCCGCGCCGCTCGCGCTCTGGCCCGGGAATTTTTTGAAGCGGAGAAAGTCCTCGAATCCGTTCTTGATCGCGCCGGAATTTGATTTCCTCGCTTTTGCGAGGCACAGATGTTGAACGGCGAGTGGATGGATCATGTCTGTTCTGTCCGGACGCCGCAAATGCAGATTCCAAATCTTGATTTTCGATTAGTTCGCTTGATTCTTCAGACTTTCCGTCCATGAAGCGTGCTCTCGTTTTTGTTTCCCTTACATTGCTGCTGGGATTGGCATCGTATGCTCAGCAAGGCACCCCGGCGTCCTCTCCCATTGAGCCACAAGCGCCGCCGGCCCTGGCTGCGAGCCCCAACCCGCCGGCCCAGGCAGTCGTTCCAGTGCCGGTTCCGATTGCGCCAACAAAACCAAACGGACCCGTTCAGAAGAGTCTTGTTAGAATCACAGCGACTTCAGTCGAACCAGATTACAAGGCGCCTTGGAATGCCGGCGGACTTGAGCGCGGTGTCGGGGCCGGCTTTGTGATTGACGGCAATCGGATCATGACGAACGCCCACGTAGTAAGTAATAGCCGCTATCTGACAGTCGAACGTGATGGCGACCCCAACAAATATCGAGCCCGGGTGCTATTTGTCGCGCACGATTGCGATCTGGCGCTCATCACCGTGGACGCGCCAAATTTCTTCAAGAACATGCTGTCCTTGAAATTCGGCGGAATTCCCGCGCTGGAATCGGCGGTTTCGGCCTATGGTTATCCAATCGGTGGCGAAAGGATGTCGGTCACGACTGGGATTGTGTCGCGAGTTGACTTTCAGCTCTACACTCATTCATCGATCGATCAACACCTTGCGATTCAGATTAGCGCCCAGATCAATCCGGGCAACAGCGGCGGACCAGTGATGCAAAACGGCAAGGTAGTCGGCGTTGCATTTCAAGGTTACAGCGGCGACGTCGCTCAAGGCGTCGCCTACATGATTCCCACTCCCGTGATTAACCGGTTTTTAAAGGACATCAGCAACGGACATTACGACAAGTATGTCGATCTGGGGATGACCTATTCAAAACTCCAAAACCAAGCCCAGAGAAGATTCCTCGGATTGAAAGATGACGATCGTGGCGTGCTGGTAGACACCGTAGTCGCAGCCGGGCCATCAGCCAATATTCTTCAACCTGGGGATGTTCTTCTCACGATCGATGATCATCCAATCGCGAGCGATTCGAATGTCGAATTGGAAGGCGAGCGCGCGGATTTTCAGGAAGTGGTCGAACGAAAATTCAAGGGTGATTCGGTCAAGTTCGATATCTGGCGCAACAAACAGCCCATGACCGTCTCCATCAAACTCTTTACGCCATGGCCTTATCGAATTCAGGGCCACAGCTATGATGTGCGTCCCCGTTATGTGCTTTACGGTGGCTTGCTTTTTCAGCCACTGAACCTCGATTTGCTCGAAGCATATCGGCCAACCGATCTGCGTCTCCGCCATTTTTTCGAATACTTTGTTCTGGAACAAATTTACCTGGAGCATCCCGACGTGATCGTGCTGACCAATATTTTGCCCGACCCGATCAATACTTATCTGGCGCCGTACCGCGGCGGGATTGTCGATGACATAAACGGAAAGAAAATTCGAACCCTGGACGAGCTGGCGAGCGCTTTTGCCGAAATACCGGAGCGGTTCGTCATTCGAATGATTGGCGACGGCCCTCCTTTAGTGCTCGATCGCAACAAAGTAGAAGCCGCGCGGGAGCGGATTAAGGCGCGTTATAATGTGTTGAAAGAGCAGAATCTCGAAGAGCAACCCGCGTCAGAAATAGCGCAACAAGTGAAGAGCAACTGATGCAAAGACATTTCGTAATTATTTTTGGAGTGGTTCTTGTCACGCTGACCGGAGCGCTGGCGAAAAAGGAACCCGGCGTTCCAGCGTCAATGAGCACACAAAAGCAGTTGGCGCTCGTCCGGGTGAATGTGACCGGGCAGTCCTACGATTATTTTCGACCATGGCAAAAGAAAGCGCCCTTTTCAAAGCGCGCCCTCGGCGCTGTTTTATCGAAAGGTCGTGTCCTGGTAACCGCCGATCTGGTTGCCAACCAAAATTACGTCGAACTCGAACGCGCGGAGACTGGGGAAAAAACGGCCGCCAAGGTCCAGGTGATTGATTATGAAGCCAACCTGGCACTGCTCGAGCCAACAGAGAAAACATTCCTCGATGGAATTACCCCACTCGAAATCACGGCCGACACGGTAGTTGGCGATCGGCTTGCCGCGTGGCAACTCGAACCGACCGGCGCCTTGCTCGCGACAGAAGGCTTGGTGACAACTGTGCAAATGACGCAATATCCGATCGATGTTGGGGAATTTCTTACCTATCGCGTCAGCATCCCGATGCAGTATCGAGAAAACAGTTACACGGTGCCGCTCGTCAAGAATAACAAACTTGCCGGACTGCTGCTCCGTTACGATTCACGTTCGCAACTCCTCGACGCCATTCCCGCGCCAATCATCACGCATTTTTTAAAAGAAGCTGACAGCCAGAATTATCGCGGTTTCCCGTCTGCTGGCTTCTCATTTTTTCCAACACGCGATCCGGAATTGCGCGAGTTTGCCGGAGAAAAAGGCAAGGGCGGCGGCGTTTACGTTACGAATGTGGAACCGAAGACGCCGGCAATGAAAGCCGGGCTGCAGGTCGGCGACATCGTGAGAGCGGTTGCAGATCGCGAAATCGACCAAAATGGCAACTATCTGGACGCGCTCTACGGGAAGATCGAGTTCACAAATTTGCTTACTGCGCATGCATATTCCGGCGATGTTATTCCTTTGCGCGTTGAGCGCAACGGCAAGCCTGTTCAGTTAAATGTGACGCTGGAGCATCGGGACGCGAAAGATTATGTTAGCCCACCGTACAATTTCGACCAGCCTCCACGCTATTATGTGCTCGGTGGCCTCATTTTTCAGGAACTTTCCCGCCAGTATCTCAAGGAATGGGGGCCAACCTGGGAAAGATCAGCACCCCAGCGTCTGGTCTACTTTGATCGTTTCCAATCGGAACTCTTCCCCGAGGGAAATCGCCGCGTCGTCATTCTCAGTCAGGTCCTCCCGGCCGACAGCACAATCGGCTACGATGACCTAGCCTACTTGACGGTCACAAAAGTGAACGGGAAAGAAATCAAGTCGTTAGACGACTTGGCGGAAGCGGTGAAACAGCCAATTGACGGCTTCATCAAAATCGAGACTGAGGAAGATCCGAAGCAGATTGCGCTCGACGCGGCGCAAGTGGCCACCGAAGCGCCCAATCTCCAGGAAAATTACGGCATCTCCTCTCTGCAACGCCTCGAGTAAGTCGGATCCCGCGGTGCAGCACTGCTTTAAGGCTGAACATCGTCGGTCAAGCTGCCAGGTGACCGTGGCCTTGCTAAAAACCGGTCTACTTCCTCGTTGTAAGTCTGGAACGGGTCACCCATGACAAGAAAATCGCGGCTGTCGCAGGCGATCGAATCCCAATTGATCACGTACGGGAGCCCACCGCTTTGGGACTGAAAAAAAGCCACTGCATGCGCACGGCCTGATGCACGGGTGTTGGCAGGCGGAGTGTGTGTTGCGCTGGGCCGACGGGCACTGTTGTTCCACTCTGCGATTCGCTTTCCGGGAGTGACGCCGAAAAATAATCCCCGGAGCGGATCGATGTTGTGATATTCGAGATCGATGCTTTGCAGCCACGGATCGCTCCAAGTCAGTTTTTCCGCTTCCAAAAACGCCTCGAGTAACCACTTCTTCGTGATCCAGTCTACGCCTCCTATCAGCGATTGATGGTTTCGCTCGAGTGCTTCAAGGACGAAGCCCCAGCTTTCCAGGAGCCAGTTCGTTTCCGCGTTCCTGTCGCCCAAATGTTTTTGTGCCAGTTGATGGAATTCCCACTGCACGTCGAGTGCGCCGATGCTCTTGCCATTCTCGAGCTGGACAATCCATTGCTGAGTGGTATCGCGCGAGATATCGCGCGTGCATTGAACGGCATCGGCCAGGACAAGATTCCGCGGCAAACGGCCATCCTCAAGCAGTGACAAAACGCAAGCCGTCGTGCCGATCTTCAGCGCGGTGGCAAACGGGCTCATGTTGGAGTCGCCGATGAGCAAATGAAGCCGCCGATATTTCCGGTAATCGGCCAGCGGCTCATCCCGGGCGTTGATGATGGCGCGATTGAATTGCACCCACTGATAGATGTCGTTCACGATGTGATCGGCGCGTTGGCTAAGCTGAAAATTGACCTGCGCTTCCGGTTGCGGTAGCTCAAAATCGAACGCGAGCGGATTGGACTGGCCGACGCGACCCGCCCCGGTAAATATTTGCCTCGTCGCTAAAAAAGTAAGCAGCGTTCCGAGAATGGGCGGCGTGAATTGAGCCTCCCGCTTCATCAAATAGTTCTCGTGGCAACCAAACGTGGCCCCGGTATGATGATCGACATTGTTTTTGATGAACGATACGTGACTGGCTGCGCCCAACGCGACGAGTGACGAGTGGAGCAATTCATCTCCGGCCAACTCGTAGGTGACAAGATCGTGCAAATGCAGGCACTCCGGCGACGCGTACTCGATGTGTCCCATGTCGAGATAGAGACGCCCGCCATTAAGGAGAAAACCTCCGTTGCCCGGTGGTTCCTCGTAATCCCGGTAATGCAGATCGATCGTACCCGCCCCGGCTTGACGAAAGAGGTAGTTTTTGACCTTTGTCGGCCAAAGCTCCGAATTGGCGTGCGGCTCTTCTTTGCTCAGAAGACAGCCGTATTCGGTTTCAATTCCAACAATTCGATCCATCGAGGCAATTAACGCACCGAATCGCGAAATCGCTAAATGAAAAACTCGGCGCCTTGTAGCACAGGCATCTTGCCTGTGGGCAGGCAGGCGCTCGCCTGCCGATCACAATTCGAAACGCCAGATAAGATGTCGGTGCTCCTCAAGCATTCGCTCACTTGAACCAGACAGGAAAAACGCCCAAACTGCATTTTGATGGCCGGTGTTGCTCTCCGCAGTCCATCCGAGAAGGTGGGTGGCCTTTTCTATTTCGGCCGAATGCTCGACAAAATCCGATTGCACGCCAGGGGCGAATTGCCTGCGGATTATCATGAGAACCTTGGAAAGGGTTTCGACGAAAAGTGCGTGGCGTTTCTCCGAATCAACTATAACCAATTAGTCGAGCGCGTGAAACGCGGCGACTCCGACGAGGAAATTCTTCAATGGTGCTTCAGCGTCGGTCGCAAGCCATCCGACAATGACGTTTACGTTTGGAACGAATTCATGCGCAAACGAGGTTGGAATGACGAAGTTTCCGGGACGCTCAAACGACGGAAAGAGGAAGCCGGCATGTCCGACAGATCGGACATCGAAACGGCGTTTCAATTCATTGACGCCGACGAAGGACGCCTGCTGAAGCCTGGCCGCGGATAAGACGCCGTCTGGTCACTGACAACTGATCACCGAGCACTGGTGATTTTTCTACTCCGCCAGTGTGTCGATCCGTTCCGCAAGTCCGAAATCGAGCTCGGTCAGGCCGCCTTTGCTGTGCGTCGAGAGAACCAGGTGCACTTTATTGTAGCGGACGTCGATGTCTGGATGGTGCTCTTCTTCTTCCGCCACTTCGGCCACTGCATTCACGAAATCGATCGCATCGGCAAAATCATCAAACTCAAAAGTGCGCTCGATGTGCTTCTTCTCCAGCTCCCACTCGGGCACTTTTTTCATGCGCTCTTTCAGCTCGCCTGGTTTGATCAAGTCAGCCATAACGGGACAACGAGTAACATCCGCAAATCGTTTTGCAATGCCAAAACGAGGGTGTCATCCCGAGCGCAGTCGAGGGACCCCAAGGCAAACCTACGAGCAATTCCGCGGGATCCTTCGACTCCGCTGCGCTTCGCTCAGGATGACAGAATTTTTCGCAGATTTTTTGCGGAGTCGAACACTTCTTCGGCGCAATTGCGCGCCCGTTTAGACAGTCGCGGCCAATCCCGCAACACTTCCTTCACAGCCGTTTCCGCTTCGTCCGCTCCTCGAACGAAACGAAACCCGCTGGCTGAGGGCAAATATTTTGCTGCCCCAGTATCTTCGGTAATGACCGGTCGCCCAAGCGCAAGAAAGGCCGCCGCGCGATCGCTTGTCCATCCGGTCCGCCACGCCACATCCACGCCTTTGATGGCTGTAAATTCGGCAAGTGCTCCGGTCATGTAGCGTCGGTAACGGCCGGGTGTGCGCGTAACCCGATGAGGATCGATAACGTGCCAGCCGCGCTTGTTGAGACGCGCCCGCTCCGGATCGTCCGCGTTAATATTCATTGCCAGTTCGAAATACCCTTCGGGAATCCGTTTCGGAAGATCGAGATAAGGCTCGAACGCAAATTTCTTCGAAAGATCTGGAAACCCGCCGTCCACTTCCACCGCCCCGCTCCAATACCATTGTCCGATCGTCGTGAATTTGGGGAGGCGCGGCCGCGGCCGGCGGCGGAGAAGTTTCGTGTCTGCCAGTGGATAAAATGTTTTCCAGCGAAGCGACGACTTCGGCAGCCGGCAATCGTGCCCATGGACGTTCAGGCCAATCGTCCAGAAGTCGTGATGACAGGATTGGCCCATCTCCATCTTCGTCATCCAGTAAAAGATTTCGCTCGGATCGAGATCACAAAAGAGCCGGCGCTCGAATTGCAAAAGAAATGGCGGATGAATCGAATAACTAAGATTCAGCAGCGTGGTTGGCCCAGCCAGTCGATCGAGCAAAGCGCGTTTCGACATGCCTATGCACCGCATATCTGACAAATCATGCGCGTCCGACGCCGGGTTTTGATAAAGCAGACAGTATCGACCAGCCAATCCGTGCGCCCGCAATTGCCGCTGGAAATTAACGACCCTGGCCTGATCAGCCCCCGGATCCTTTGTGGCCGGCAACAACTCCAGCCAAATCGCGTCGAGCTTCAAGCGTCGCAGTCCAAGCATCCATTGCAGCGGCACAGAAAAATTCCCACCGCCTTCCAGGTATTTCGCGGCAAAACCGCATCCAAGGAAGATTGTCATTCAAATTGTAATCAGTGAGCTGTCATTTGTGATAAGTGGACAGAAGATGCAGCGCCCCGGTTCTCGGACGCACTGAAGCAGCCAAACGTTGGCCCTCATTGCGGTTTTGGAAGCAACCGGGAGATCAGTAACAACAACCCCGCAACGACTACCCCGAGCATGCCCCAGAAAATGTAGAGTGAGGAACCGCTAAGCGTTTGGATGATCCGCTCAGTTTTCGAATGCATGTTTTCCTGGCGCCCAACAGTCGCAGACGCACGTTCTGCGCGGAAAAGCTGATCTGCGATCAACGCCACGTCGTAGCGCGGCGAGAGAGCGTCTGGATTTCCGTAGTAGATCCAGATTGGCTGCGTGGAATCGGGCGCAGTCTTGAAAACAATTCGACTCACAGGATAATGGCCGCGGAAATCATGCAGCTTGATCGTCCGATTGTCGCCGTTGTCAGTGTCTAAAAATAATGTGTCGCTCCTCGGCGCCACGCCGAAGTGAATTGCAAATTCACGCGTTGTCTCCCCTGGAACTTTTTTCCAGGTCGCGCGACCAAGCTCGCGAGAGAACTTATCGCCGCGATCGTCCGTCGCTTCCTCCCACAGACGCATCTCGCGCTGAAAGAGCGCGGAAGCTGCCGCGCAGGTGATCCGCGTGACCGGGATGCCAGCCTGCGGCAATTTCAGCGACCAGCGCGAAAGCCCCGGCTTCTTCAGATCACTGACCGTCGCCGATGCTAGCGGAAGCGAGCGAGAAATAGAGGGGCGCTCGAGTAGAAATGGGAGTTGTTGATCGTCGACCACGATTCGCAGATCACGGTGGTCGAGCGCCGCGCGAACGAGCACATCGGGGTCCAGTTCGATTTGCTGCGCTCCAGGTTTCGAAATTTGAATTGGCTTGCGGAACTTCCACCCAGCGACGTCAATCTTTGCGCCTGTCAACGGAAGCGCCGCGAGATTATCCGGCTGCGTGTAATTGGCGTTTGCAATCAAGGGTCCCGCACGCACTTCGATAGCTCCGGCGGTTTTCAATTGGTCATCTAATTCCGAGAGGTCGTAACGCGGCGCAACGCACTGACTGTTGCCGGAAAGCAGTTGGTACCGGCCCGCCTCACGTGCAAAAAATAAGAGGTTTGTCACGCGCCTGCTGCCGTGGACTGCATTGATGCTAAGTGGTGGACTGTCGCCGTTATCGATGAGCAAGATCAATTCGCGGCCGTGAATTTGGGTGTCGATGGGAATTTCGACTTGTGATTCCATTTTGCCATTGAAATCCACGCGATAAACCGACCCGGAACACAGCGTTTGATCGCTAATATTGTCGTCAGCCAATTCCGGCACGGCGATTGTGACCGGTCGCACAAACAAAGGATCGGTCGTTTCGATGCTCACGGATGCAACCGTCAGATTCATCGCACCAAGATCAACTGAAAGCCGCGTTACACCGGAACTTTCGTCGCGCGTCTTGATTGTGAGCGGAACAGGCTCCGCTGGTGCGTTTGTTTCGGCGACCTGCAGGAGCACACCCGTGAACGGCACCGCCGCCGTGCGACTGTTGTCGATCGTGAGCCGAAGGAATTCCCAAACTCCCTCGGGAAAGGAAACGCTCGGATTCGCCGCGCCGCCTGCCATCCTGAAAATTGGCTTGTCACTTGCGAGCTGGAGCCATGTTGCCCCGTTATGAGAACCTTCTACCCCCACCCCCTTAATGAATTCAACGCCTGGGGGCGTTTCGAAGGTTACGCCTTTTAGTACCGATTTTGTCCCAGTCGTCAGCGTAATCCGGGTTGCTGTTGGCTCGAGCGCAGTGCGTAATTCCTGTGAACGCAGGGCAGACTCGCGGCGAGGCATGGGCTGATCGATCAGATAAGGCACTTCGCGCCCAGCGCTGTCGGCAATACGCAAATCTGCCAGATCGGCACGCACAGCATTGAGCGTTTCGGGCGGCACATTCACCCGAACCAATCCGGTTGCTGGCACATCAATAGTCTGGCTGAATCGCCACTCGTTCGGCGCTATTTCACCAAACGATTCGGCGCACAAGAACGCAGCGATCAGGGGACCAGCAAATCCAAATTTCATTGGGTCGATTTCGGGGAGAGACCGAGAAAACGCTGGTAGAGAAACGAGGCGAAGATCGCGATAATTGCGACCACTACAAAAGCGGCAATTCGATAAAGCTGATCGAGCTGCGAGAGATCGTGCAGGAAAAGCTTGAGAATAGTGACGCCGAGCAATCCCAGGCTTGCATATCGCACCGGCCGGGCGGTTTGACGGATGCCAATGATCAGGAGCAGCAGCGCGAACGCTGCCCATGCGATGCTATAAGTCATGTCCCGCGCGAAGTTTCCGGAAAATTGAAATGTGAGCGCGGCCATGCCCGGCCGGCTGAAGTAATCGGCAATCTCGATGTTTAACAACAGAAACGCGAGCATCGTTCCAAGAGCGTAAAACAGCGGCTGGGCGTTGCGGCCGAGAACGAGATTTCGCGGCGGCGCAAGGAGTCGCGCGGCTGCAAAGAGGCAGACAGTGACGATGCCGTAGGTGTAAAGATACCAATTAAAGATCGGCGCTACCGAGCGGGTATGATAACTGAGGACCGCCGGGTTTAGAGCGAGTCGGACAAATGCAACCGCCAGCAGGGCACCTCCGACAAGACGCAACCCAGGATGCGGCACCCGTTGAAACAACCAGCAGAGTGCCACGCCTTCGAGCGCCCAGCCGAGAGTGATCCATTGCCGATCGAACTGAATTGGAAAAATGAGCGTGATGAAAAACAGCGCGGCGCCACCAAACAATGCGAGCTGCGCGTTTCGCGCCGGACTTTGCACTGATGTCCGTTTCAAAAGCACCATCAGACCCAGCAGTGACGG
>JBKOXU010000146.1:0-23769 GCA_046725095.1 Verrucomicrobiota bacterium | reverse complement strand
ATCAAGGAACAAGTCGAAGTCCTCTCCTTTGCTGGCAACATCGTGGAAGAAGATGGCAAACCGATGCTTCACGCGCATGTGGTGGTTGGCAAAGCCGACGGCACCGCGCACGGCGGTCATTTCTTGAAAGCCCGAGTCTGGCCTACACTGGAGATGATCATTTTGGAAACGCATGCTCATTTGCGCCGCAAACACGATGAAGAGACCGGTTTGCCGTTGATTGATTTATCGTCCCAATGACACCAAGAAGTGGCGGTCTCTAGTCCGCCGCCGTCCCCGGCGGATTAGAAATGGCCCTTTTCTTAGAGAGGTTGTTACTGCCGGTCGAAAATTTCGCGCAATGCCAATCGAGCGGCGTGATAACCGCACATCCCATGCACCCCTCCGCCCGGCGGTGTGGAAGCCGAACACAAGTAAACGCCGTCAAGCGGAGTGCGATATGGCTTGGGACTAAGAATAGGTCGAGCAATTAACTGCGCCAGATTCGCCGCGCCGCCGTTAATGTCGCCGCCGGCCAAATTCGGATTCGATTTCTCAAGATCAGCGCCGCTCGTTTTGTGGCGGGCGAGAACGCAATCGCGGAACCCGGGAGCGAATCGCTCGACTTGTGATTCAATGCGGTCCGACATATCGATCTTGCAATCGAATGGAACGTGACAGTAGGCCCAGAGCGTGTGTTGGCCGCGCGGGGCGCGAGTTTGATCAAACAGACTTTGTTGTGCAACGAGCGTAAACGGACGCTCGGGAATTTTCCCGCGCGAGACATCACGTTCCGCGGCTGCAATTTCGTCAATGCTGCCGCCGAGATGAATTGTGCCGGCGCGGCGGCAGGCTTCAGCATTCCACGGAATCGGCTCACTGAGCGCATAATCTATTTTGAAAATCCCAGGCCCATGTCGAAATGATTCCAGCCGACGCCGATACGCGGACGGCAACCGCCGACCAGCGATGCGCAAAAATCCCGATACAGAAACATCCAGAAGAATCACGCTTGATTTTGGCAGGTCGTCCAGATTTTCAATCCGACGGTTAATCTCGATTTCCCCGCCGAGGTCGCGAAGACAATTGCCGAGCGCGTTTGCAATGGCTTGCGATCCGCCCTGCGGAATTGGCCAGCCTACCGCATGTCCCGCCATCCCCAGAACCAAACCAAATGCGGATGAAGCGATCGATTCCAAAGGCAGAAAAGAATGCGCCGCGATTCCCGCAAACAATGCGCGGGCTGGGTCTTGTTTGAAAAATGTCTTTGCCAGCCAGCTTGCCGGGCAAAGAGCCAGAATTCCAAACTGCGCCAGCGCCAGCGGATGTCGGGGGAGATGCAACATCGGTTGCAAAAATTCGTTGGCCAGTTTTTCCCAATTGCGCGCGAGCGGCATCATCAGGCGCCGATAAGCATGCGAATCGCCGTCGAGTTGTTGGGCCGTAAAATCGATATCCCGATGCAAGCACGCCGCCGAACCGTCATCGAGTGGATGCGCCAAAGGAATATCGGGTTGAACCCACTCAAGACGGAATCGTTCGAGGGGAAGTGTTTTGAAAAAAGACGAACCTGCGGCGAGTGGATGAACTGCCGAACAAACGTCATGCACAAAACCTGGAAGGGTGAGTTCTGCCGAGCGCGCGCCGCCGCCGATCGTCGCGTTCACCTCGCAAACAAGCGTTGAAAATCCCGCGCGTGCCAGAGTGATCGCGGCGGCGAGACCATTCGGACCGGAGCCGACTATGACCGCGTCATATTCACGGGCCATGACCATGCACTACCAGCCTTTTCGTGGGGTAAGCGAGCAACTTTTTACTTCACTGCGTCGAACCTACAGTCTCCGAGTTTACGACAACCGATGAAGCCAGGCGGTTCGAATCGTTTGTAGTGAGGGTTGGAAGGCAAATCTGGGCGACCCCGAAGGTTGAATCCCGGCTAAGAAATATCGTTCCACGATCTATCCATCAACCATCAACTAACGGCTTTGTATGACTAAGACTGCAAGCGATTTTCTGATCACGCGCATTAGCGAATGGGGCTTGAAACGCATTTACGGCTATCCTGGCGATGGGATTAACGGGATCATGGGAGCGCTCGATCGTGCCAATGGCGCGGTCGAGTACATCCAGGTGCGCCACGAGGAGATGGCGGCATTCATGGCGTGCGCGCATGCCAAATTCACAGGCGAAGTTGGTATTTGCCTCGCCACGTCCGGTCCGGGCGCGATCCATCTGCTCAACGGCCTTTATGACGCAAAAATGGATCACGCGAGCGTCGTCGCCATTGTGGGCCAGCAGGCGCGCGCGGCAATTGGCGGCGACTACCAGCAGGAAGTCGATCTGGTGACGCTGTTCAAAGATGTCGCGCATGAGTACGTGCACATGGCATCCACGCCGGCAGCGATCCGCCATTTGATTGATCGCGCCATTCGGATTGCGAAAGCGGAACGCACCGTCACATGCATCATTATACCAAGCGACGTACAGGAGATGCCTGCGGTGGAAACGCCGCCGCGCAAGCACGGAACGATTCATTCCGGCGCAGGCTATGCGCCACCGCGCGTTATCCCAAAGGACGCCGATCTTCGTCGCGCAGCTGACGTTCTGAACGCCGGCCAGAAAATCGCGATGCTTGTGGGCGCGGGCGCGCTGCAGGCGACCGATGAAGTCATCGAGGTTGCAGATATTCTTGGAGCGGGCGTGGCCAAGGCGTTGCTGGGTAAAGCGGTGATTCCGGATCATCTTCCATTTTGCACAGGTCCGATCGGTCTCCTCGGTTCCAAGCCGAGCTGGGACATGATGGAAGAATGCGACACGCTGCTGATGGTCGGGTCCAGTTTTCCCTACTCAGAATTCTTGCCGCAGGAAGGCCAGGCGCGCGGAGTTCAGATCGACATCGATGCAAAGCTCCTGAGCGTGCGTTATCCAATGGAGGTTAGTCTGGTTGGCGATAGCACGGAGACGTTGCGCGCGCTGGTTCCGTTACTGGAACGCAAAGAAGATCGGCAATGGCGAAAGCGTATCAAGGACAACGTTGCCGAATGGTGGAAAGTTTTGGAGGCGCGGGCGATGAACGAGGCGAAGCCGATCAATCCCCAGCGTGTATTCTGGGAATTATCGCCGCGATTGCCGGACAACTGCATCATCGTGGCTGACTCTGGATCGGCCGCGAACTGGTTTGCGCGCGATCTAAAAATCCGTCGCGGCATGATGGCGTCGCTTTCAGGAAACCTTGCGACGATGGGACCAGGCGTTCCCTACGCCATCGCCGCGAAGTTCGCCTTTCCAGATCGGGTTGTGATCGCGACCGTTGGTGACGGTGCGATGTTGATGAACGGAATCAACGAGGTCGTTACCATCGCAAATTACTGGAAAGAATGGAGCGACCCGCGACTCATCATCATGGTCTTGGCGAATCGCGATCTGAATCAGGTGACCTGGGAGCAGAGAGTGCTGGTTGGCGATCCCAAATACGAGGTGTCGCAAACGGTGCCGACGTTCGAGTTCGCGCGTTATGCGGAGATGCTGGGTCTTACCGGTATTCGCATCGACAAGCCGGAACAAATTGCACCCGCATGGGAACAGGCGCTCAGCGCGTCGCGACCCGTCATCCTCGAAGCGGTCACGGATCCGGAAGTCCCTACACTGCCGCCGCATATCACTTTCGAACAGGCAAAGAAATTCACCGAATCCATGATCAAGGGCGAGCCGCGTCTAGGGCACATGATCAAACAAACTTTCAAGGAAGCCATCGAAGGGTTTCTGCCTCATAAAAAATAATTCTGCACGCTGCGCGAAAATGGTAGGGCGCGACCGCCGGGCGCGCCGAATGGTGGATGAAACCGCGCGACTCAGTAGTGCTGATCGATGATCTCAGCGTCTCCGCGTTCGCGATTCCCACGGAAACGCCGGAAGCCGATGGGACTTACGAATGGGACAGCACGACTATCGTAATTGTTGAGGTTAGGGGCGGCGGCAAACATGGACTCGGTTACACCTACGCAGACACGGCGACCGCGACGTTAATCGACCACGAATTGAAAGACGTCGTCATCGGTCGCGATGCGATGTCTGTGACCTGTGCCTGGCTGTCAATGTTGCATTCGGTTCGCAATCTCGGCCGTCCCGGCATTTGCTCGATGGCGATCTCGGCGATCGATGCCGCTCTTTGGGATTTGAAAGCGCGCTTGCTCGATCTGCCGTTAGTGACGCTATTTGGTCAAGTCCGCGACACAGTGCCGATTTACGGCAGCGGCGGATTCACGAATTACTCGGCCGAACAATTGCAGAAGCAGCTTCGCGGCTGGGTGGAGCAGGGGATTCCGCGAGTGAAAATAAAAATTGGTCGCAACGCAAGGACCGACAGGCAACGCGTCGCGATCGCGCGAAAGGCGATCGACGAAGATGTCGATCTATTCGTTGATGCGAATGGCGCATACTCGTGCAAACAAGCACTTGCGCAGGCGCGGGCATTTGAAGAGTTCAACGTTCGCTGGTTTGAAGAGCCCATTTCATCGGATGACCTTGAAGGTTTGCGGTTCGTTCGGGGTCGCGCACCTGCCGGGATGGAAATCGCCGCCGGCGAATACGGTTACGACGTCGATTATTTCCGGCGAATGCTCAGTGCCCGATCAGTCGATGTTTTGCAAGCTGACGCCACACGCTGCTGCGGATTTACCGGATTTTCGCAGGCAGCAACAGTTTGCGGGGCGCATCACATTCCGCTTTCGTCACATTGCGCGCCTGCGCTGCACGTCCACATCGGTTGCGCGACGCCGGAGTTGCGGCACTCCGAATATTTTCACGATCACGTCCGCATCGAACAAATGATCTTCGACGGCGTGGCTGAGCCTGTCGCTGGCGGATTGCGTCCGGCACTCGATCGGCCGGGTCTCGGTCTCACTCTGAAACGCGCAGATGCGGATAAGTTTGCGATCTACTAATGTGAACCAATCATCATCTCGCCAGACCGAGCAACATGCCGATTTTTCAATCGAGAAGTACGGAGAACGCACAGCGGAAAAAGAGGAATGCGACGAGCAATTGCTTGCCGAGTACGCGGCGTTGCTAACATTTTACGTCGCCAGTGTGGCCACGCTCACAGGTATGGCAATGAAGCAGGGCCGTTTGCCGAGAAAATTTAATCTGCTTGATCTCGCGTTGCTGGGAATAGCCGCGCATAAGTTGAGCCGTATTATCGCGAAAGACAGGATCACCAGCATCCTGCGCGCGCCGTTTGTCGATTACATCCGCAGCGCCGACGCGGGCGAAGTGGAAGAGGAACCGCGTGGTCGCGGAATCCAGCGCGGGATCGGCCAACTGGTTTCCTGCCCGTATTGCATGGCGCCCTGGTGTGCCACTGCGCTCGGCTTCGGCCTCGTTTTCGCGCCTCGGGTGACCCGGTTTTTCGGAGGAATTTTGGCCAGCGTTGCAACCTCGGATTTTCTTCATCGCGCGTATGCCAAGACGCAAGAAAAAGAGTAACGAGGTAGACCCTCACCTGGCGCTTCGCGTCCGCCTCTCCCCAGGAGGGAGAGGGTTGGGGTGAGGGGTGCTTTTCAAGCCAAATGAATGTGCAAGGGGATGTCGATGTCGCGGCGCTCGAAGCGGAGCTGCGCAAAAATATTCGCGGCGAAGTGCGCTTCAGCGATGGCGACCGCGCGCTTTATTCCACTGACAGCTCAAATTATCGCCAGATTCCGATCGGCGTAGTGATTCCGCGCGATCGCAGCGACGTAATCACCACCGTAGCAGTCTGCCGCAAATTTGGCGCGCCGATCACATGTCGCGGTGGCGGCACGAGTCTGGCCGGCCAATGCTGCAACGTCGCGGTGATCATCGATTTCACCAAATACATGAACCGCGTCATCGAGATCGACGCGGAGAAAAAACTCGCCCGCGTTGAGCCGGGATTGGTTCTCGATGAGCTGCAAAAGGCATTAAAAAAGCATGGCTTGATCTTCGGACCCGATCCAGCCACGCACAACCACTGCGCGATTGGAGGGATGCTAGGCAACAATTCATGCGGCGTGCATTCGGTTATGGCCGAGTTTTATGGCGGCGGCGCGCGCACATCTGACAATGTGCGCGAGTTAGACGTGCTGCTTTATGACGGAGCGGGGCTTCGTGTTGGGAAAACGGACGACGCCGATCTTGACCGGATAGTGCGTGAAGGCGCGCGACCAGCACAAATTTACAAGCAACTTTTGCATCTTCGCGAGAAATACGGCGAACAGGTCCGGCAAAGGTTTCCGAAGATTCCCAGGTGCGTTTCCGGATACAATCTGGATGAATTACTTCCCGAACATGAATTAAACGTTGCGCGCGCATTGGTGGGAACCGAGGGCACCTGCGTCATCATTCTCGAGGCGACGCTGGAGTTGATTGTCGATTCTCCAGTTCGTTCTCTGCTTGTGCTCGGTTATCCCGATGTTTACCGCGCCGGCGATCACGTTGCGGAGATACGCAAGCACAAACCGGTGGGCCTTGAAGGCATCGATGATGTGTTGATCGATGCGATGAGGCAGAAACAGATTCACCCGAGCGACCTGCAAATTTTGCCCGAAGGCAAAGGCTGGCTGCTCATCGAATTCGGCGGGAAAACAAGAGAGGAAGCTGACGCGCCGGCGCGAAAGCTAATGGAAGAATTAAAAGCGCAATCGAGTGTCCCGACGATGCGATTGGTAGACGATCCCGAACATGAAAAGGTCGTTTGGGAAATTCGCGACGCAGGCCTCGGCGCAAGCGCACGTGTGCCGAACCAGCCGGACACATGGGAAGGCTGGGAAGATTCAGCTGTTTCGCCTAACGACATCGGGGATTATCTGCGCGATTTTCGGGCCTTGCTGAATAAACATGGATATCTCTGCACCTTGTACGGTCACTTTGGTCAGGGCCTGGTTCACACACGCATCGATTTTGGCCTGAAAACGCACGAGGGAATTCAAACCTACCTGCGTTTTACCGAAGAAGCGGCCGAGCTCGTCAAACGTTACGGTGGTTCCCTTTCCGGGGAACATGGCGACGGCCAGTCACGGGGCGAATTATTGTCGAAGATGTTTGGCGAGGAACTCGTGCAGGCATTCCGCGAGTTCAAAGAAATCTGGGACCCGGATTGGAAAATGAATCCCGGTAAAATCGTTCGACCTTATCGGCGCCACGAAAATTTGCGTTACGGCGAGCACTACGATCCACCGCAATGGAAGACGTATTTCAAGTATCCAGATGATAAGGGAAGTTTTTCCTACGCAATGGAGCGTTGCGTTGGAGTCGGCAAATGCCGGCAGCATGAGAACGGCACGATGTGCCCCAGCTACATGGTCACGCGTGAGGAAAAACATTCCACCCGCGGCCGCGCCCGGTTGCTGTGGGAAATGCTCCACGGCGACGTGATCGGGAAAAATCGATGGCGCGACGAAGTCGTCAAAGAAGCGCTCGACCTCTGCCTCGCGTGCAAAGGTTGTAAGGCCGATTGCCCTGTCAACGTGGATATGGCCACCTATAAGGCGGAGTTCCTGTCGCATTATTACAAACGTCGACTGCGTCCCGTGAACGCTTATGCGTTTGCACTGATCCATCTGTGGGCTCGGTTCGCTCAAGTTTCACCGCGACTGGTTAACCTGGTGAATCACGCGCCGATCACGAGCAATCTGCTTAAGAAATTTATCGGTGTAACCCAGCAGCGAAACTTGCCGGCGTTCGCGCGCGAGAATTTTAAAGCCTGGTTTCGAAGGCGCGGCGGCGCTTTCATCGGTAGGGCGCGACCGTCGGGCGCGCCGGCCGCGGTCAGCGACCGCGGCTACAACAAAACGCGCGTCATGCTTTGGCCAGACACGTTCAACAATTTCTTTCATCCGGCAATTGCACAAGCCGCGGTGCAAGTGCTCGAACACGTGGGCTTGCACGTCGTCGTTCCCGAAGTCGATCTGTGCTGCGGCCGGCCGCTCTACGACTACGGGATGCTGGATAGGGCAAAGCGCTGGCTCGCGCAAATCCTCGCCGCGCTATGCGATGAAATTGAAGCCGGCACGCCTATGATCGGGCTCGAACCGAGTTGCACAGCAGTCTTCCGCGATGAGCTTACGGAGCTCTTCCCGCAGAACGAACAGGCAATCCGCTTATCGCAGCAAACGTTTACATTCGCGGAATTTTTCAAGAAATTCGCGCCCGACCATCGGTTTCCCAGACTGAGGCGAAAGGCGCTGGTGCACGGTCATTGCCATCACAAAACGATCATGAAAATGGACGCCGACAGAGAACTGCTGGAAAGAATCGGTCTTGATTTTGACGTCCTCGATTCCGGTTGTTGCGGCATGGCGGGCGGATTCGGGTTCGAGAAAGATCATTACGACGTTTCTATCGGCTGCGGCGAGCGAGTGCTCCTGCCGGAGGTTCGGCGCGCGGCAAAGGACACCCTCATCATAACCGACGGCTTCAGTTGCCGTGAGCAGATTCGGCAAACCACGGATCGCCAGGCGCTTCATATGGCGCAAGTCTTGGAAATGGCGATAAACGGAGGAGCCAACAAGTTTTCAGGAGATCTACCGAAGCGGGAGCTTGTCGCTGCATGAACGAGAAACGTGAAGTTGTCGTGATTACCGGTGCTTCCGCGGGAGTCGGACGCGCTACAGCGCGCAAATTTGCGCGGAACGGAGCACGGATCGGGCTGCTTGCACGGGGGGTTGATGGCTTGGAAGGCGCGCGGCGAGAGGTTGAAGAACTGGGCGGTAAAGCGCTGGTCATTCAGGGGGACGTTGTGAACCCAGACCAAGTCGAAGCTGCGGCCGCTCAGGTCGAGGCGGAACTGGGCGAAATTGATATCTGGGTCAACAACGCAATGACATCAGTCTTTTCGCCTATAAGAGAAATGACGCCCGAAGAATTTCGGCGCGTGACTGAAGTAACTTACCTCGGCTGCGTTTACGGCACACTTTCCGCACTGAAAAGGATGTTGGCGCGCGATCGGGGCGTGATCGTCCAGGTGGGCAGCGCGCTGGCCTATCGCGGCATTCCGTTGCAAAGCGCGTATTGCGCGGCCAAACATGCCGTTCAAGGCTTCTGCGATTCGCTTCGTTGCGAGTTGATCCATGACAACAGCGCCGTGCGAATCACAATGGTGCAATTGCCCGCACTGAACACGCCGCAATTCGGCTGGGTCAAAAGCCGTCTCCCTCGCAAAGCGCAACCGGTGCCGCCCATTTTTCAACCCGAGGTCGCTGCGGAAGCAATTTATTTCGCGGCGCATCGTCCGCGTCGGGAATTCTATGTTGGCGCGCCGTCGGTCGCCGTGATTACGGGAAACAAGTTCGTTCCCGGTCTGTTCGACCGTTATCTTGCGCGCACCGGATATGATTCGCAGCAGTACGACGGTCCTGAGGATCCGGATCGCGCCAACAACTTATGGCAGGCCGTCCCCGGCGATCATGGCGCGCACGGCGACTTCGACGCTCGCGCCAAGACTTGGAGTGCCCAATTATGGGCAAGCGAGCATTGCAGTTGGATTGCGCTCGGTGCGGCCGCGGTTGTCATCACTGGTCTGACCGTGCTTTTCAAAAAGAGGTAACCGATTTCACTTCAGGGCATCCAGCCCGCCAGCCGGAGCGCGTTGAAAGCGAAATGCGCTACCAGAACCGAGATCGGTGCAGGGATTCCCATAGCAACCAAAAATCTGGGCGGGAAGCTCGTCGGAACAGGCAGAATTCTTAAGCGACTCGGTCTTGGTCGAACGAAGGGGAGGGCAACGTCCTAAACAGCTTGCGCGCGCGATTTCTCTTTGCGAACAAAGAGCTTGCGTCATGGCCCAACTCTTCTCTCCGCGAGCGAACATTCATTCACGCGTGATCATCTTCGGCGCCATCGCGTTCGTTTGCGGCCTGGGTTGGGCGACCTCGGCAATTTATTGGTCGCCCTACACGACATACGTCAATGTCGCGTTCGAACAGCCGGTTCCGTTTAGTCACAAACATCACGTCAGCGAAGACGGCATCGATTGTCGCTATTGCCACACTTCCGTCGAAAAATCAGCGTTCGCAGGTCTGCCATCCACTGAAACGTGCATGACGTGTCACTCGCAGATTTGGACAGATGCACAGATGCTCGCACCGGTTCGCGCCAGTCTCGCCACCAACACACCGCTGAAGTGGAATCGGGTGCATGATTTGCCCGATTACGTTTATTTCGATCACAGCATTCATGTGGCCAAGGGCATCGGGTGCTCGACCTGCCACGGCCACGTCGACCAGATGCCGCTGACGCGCAAGACCCAGACGCTCTACATGAAATGGTGTCTCGATTGTCATCGAGCCCCGCAAAAATATATCCGGCCGCGCGAAAAGATTTACGACATGTCGTGGCAACCCGGGCAAAATCAAGACGTCGCGCCAGCGAAATTCGTCACCCAATATCACGTCGATACGAGCGGGCGCCTGACGAATTGCGGGACGTGTCACCGATGAACGATTCCGGTTATTGGCGCAATTTGCGAGAGTTGTCCACGCGCGGCGCGATTGGTGAAGAGGATCTTAGCGAATTTTTCCCAGGGAGCTCGGAGTGGCCAGAAGGCTGGAGCCGGCGCGAGTTCCTTCGCTTAATGGGCGCGTCACTCGCCCTGGCCGGACTCAGTTCTTGTACCAAGCAAGCGATTGAACAAATCGTCCCCTACGTGAAGCAGCCCGAAGAAGTCATTCCGGGAAAGCCGCTGCGATTTGCAACGGCAACGCAATTTGGCGGGTTCGGTCAAGGCTTGCTCGTGACCAGTTACGAAGGGCGTCCCACCAAGATCGAAGGCAACCCAAATCATCCTGCCAGCCTCGGCGCAACCAGTGTCTGGGCCCAGGCCGACGTCCTTGATCTCTACGATCCTGACCGCGCGAAAACCGTTACCACAGGTGGCGCAATCAGGAGCGTGGACGATTTTTGGAACGCGCTAAATCTCGCGCTCGAGCCGGTGAAACTCAACGGCGGAGCCCTCCGCATACTTACTGAAACCGTCAGCTCGCCCACGTTACTTGCTCAACTGGCCGAGGTACCGCAAAAATTTTCAGCCGCGCGCTGGTGTACCTGGGACCCTCTCAATCGCGGCACTCTCACCGCAGGCGAGGAGATTTGCGATTTTTCCAAGGCGAAAATCGCTGTCGCGCTCGACTCCGATTTTCTTTACGCGCATCCGAACGCGCTGCGATACGCGCGCGATTTCGCAAACGCGCGACGCGTGATTGCGCCCGACGGCGCCCGCATGAATCGCCTTTACGTGGCGGAGCCGACGCCAACCATCACCGGATCGAACGCCGATCATCGTATCCGGGTTGCCGCACGCGACATTCTACCGCTCGCACAGGTGATCGCGTCGAAGCTTGGAGTCGGCCCGGGATTCGGTGGCAAGATCGACAATCAAGAATGGATCGCGGCGACAGTAGGCGATCTAAAGGCAAACCGCGGCGCAAGCGTGGTCATTGCGGGTGAAACGCAGCCGCCAGAGGTGCACGCGTTGGTTTCGCAGATCAACGCCGCGCTCGGAAACAGCGGTGTCACGATTTCGTCGGCGCCACCGGTTTCGATCCCGGCGAACCGACTCGCGCTGCGCGATCTCACTGAAGAAATGCGACGCGGCGCAGTCGAGTTGCTCCTCGTCCTCGGTGGTAATCCCGTTTATGACGCACCGGTCGATTTCAACTTCGCGGACGCATTTGATAAAGTAAAACTGCGCATCCATCACAGCGTTCATTTTAACGAGACATCGCGACAGTCGCACTGGCATGTGCCAGCTGCGCATTTTCTCGAATCCTGGAGCGATACGCGCGCATTTGACGGTTCGATCGCGATTGTGCAGCCGCTGATCGAGCCAATCTACGCGGGAATTTCCGCACACGAAATTCTTGAAGGACTAACCAGTAGATCGCCGCGAACTGCCTACGAGATTGTGCGTGGGAGATGGGAAGCGCAGAATTCCGCTCCGGATTTTGACAAGAAATGGCGGCGCGCGTTAAGCGATGGAGTTGTAACAGGACTAGAGCCACCATCATTGCAATCCCAGGCGACTAATCTGTCCGCCTCTCTCCTTAGTGAAGGGGAGAGGAATGAGGTGAGGGGATCCAAACTTGAAATTCTTTTTCGCCCCGATGTAAGCGTGCGGGATGGTCGCTACGCGAACAATGGCTGGCTGCAGGAATTGCCGCGACAATTTTCGAAGTTGGTCTGGGACAACGCTGCTCTCATCAGTCCGCAATTAGCGAAGCGCGAAGGTTTGGAGAACGGTGACATTGTCGATCTGACGTTTCGCGATCGCACCTTACGAGCACCGGTTTGGATTCAACCGGGACAGGCGGAAAACTCGATTACGTTGCCGCTGGGTTACGGGAGAACTGTGATTGGCAATGTAGGGCGTAATGTCGGCTTCAATGCTTATGCGCTGCGAACTTCGGATGCGCTTTGGTTCGGCGATGGCCTAACGATTAGTAAAACTGGCCACACGTACGGGTTTGTAAGCACACAGGATCATCATGCAGTGAACGGCCGGGGCATCCTGCATGAAGGGACGCTTGATGAGTTTATTTCTGATCCGCATTTTGCCGAGGAGCGGGAGCAAGTGCCTTCGCCTGATGACACGCTCTATCATCCCGAGGAACATCCATACAAAGGCTACAAATGGGGAATGGTTGTCGATCTTAATGTATGCATCGGCTGCCACGCCTGCACGATTGCCTGCCAGGCCGAGAACAACATTCCGATTGTCGGGAAGCAACAGGTGACCGTACACCGTGAAATGCATTGGATCCGGGTCGACACCTATTATTCCGGCGCAAGCGACGCTCCGAAATTTTACCATCAGCCAGTGCCGTGCATGCATTGCGAGAACGCGCCGTGCGAGCTTGTTTGTCCGGTTGCCGCGACTGCCCATGACGATGAGGGGCTGAACCTGCAAATTTATAATCGCTGCATTGGTACGCGTTATTGCTCAAATAACTGCCCCTACAAGGTCCGCCGGTTCAATTTTCTCGAATACAACAATCGGCTGAGCCCAACCGAGAAGCTGGTAAAAAATCCCGATGTTACTGTGCGCTCCCGCGGCGTCATGGAGAAATGCACGTATTGCATCCAGCGCATCAATGCAGCGCGCATTAATTCTCAACTGGAGCAGCGCGCGATCCGGGACGGCGAAATTGTCCCGGCCTGCGCCCAGGTTTGCCCAACCGAGGCGATCGTCTTCGGGAACATGAACGATTTGCAGAGCCGCGTCGCGCGTTTGAAGCGGTCGCCCCTCAGCTATTGGATGCTGGGCCAACTAAACACGCGCCCGCGCACGAGCTATTACGCCAGGTTGCGTAACCCGAATGAGGCCCTGGTGAACGGCGATCAGTGAACGGTGAACAGTATGGATGCCCCTAACCAATCACCGATCAGCGATAACCGATCACAATCCTATTCTCCGCTTGGCTATCCGACTAATCTTCTCGCTCCGGGAGAAACCTATGAATCGGTCAACAAGAGGATCAGCGAGATTCCGTTGAGTGACCGTGCGCCAGCCAGCTGGCGGATCGGGTTTGTCATCGCGTTTTCACTGTTGATGATGTTTTTCTTCGCGGTCTCTTGGCTTTTCATCAAAGGCGTCGGCATTTGGGGTATCAACATTCCAGTCGCATGGGGCTTTGCGATTGTGAACTTCGTTTGGTGGGTGGGGATCGCGCATGCGGGCACATTTATTTCCGCCATCTTGCTTTTGCTTTTTCAGCACTGGCGCACCGCGATCAATCGCTTCACCGAAGCGATGACACTGTTCGCCGTTGCCTGCGCTGGTTTGATGCCGCTGCTCCATCTTGGGCGGCCATGGGTGTTTTACTGGCTCCTCCCATATCCGGATACGATGGGCTTGTGGCCGCAATTCCGCAGCCCGCTGGTGTGGGATGTTTTTGCCGTTGGAACCTATTTCATCGTGTCGCTGCTGTTTTGGTATCTCGGTCTGGTTCCGGATCTTGCAACCGTGCGCGATCGCGCACGAAAACTCTGGCAGAAGAAAATTTACGGATTCTTTGCGCTCGGCTGGCGCAATTCCGCCGCGCATTGGCAGCGACACCAGATCGCTTATTTGCTTCTCGCCGGTTTAGCGACGCCGCTGGTCCTCTCAGTGCATAGCGTCGTTAGCCTCGATTTCTCCGTCGCAATTGTGCCCGGCTGGCATTCGACGATTTTCCCACCCTATTTCGTGGCAGGCGCGATTTACTCCGGCTTCGCCATGGGACTCAACATCATCATTCCGGTGCGGAAGGTTTACCACCTCGAGCGTCTCATCACCGAACGTTACCTCAATAACATGGCCAACATCATGTTGGCCACCGGTATGATCGTGGCCTACGGCTATTTCATCGAGGCATTCATGGCCTGGTACAGCGGCGATATCTTTGAGCAATACATGATGATGAACCGCACGCTCGGTCCCTACGGTTGGATTTTCTGGCTATTGATGCTTTGCAATGTGCTCGTGCCGCAGGCGCTCTGGTCAGCGCGTGTCCGGCGCAACGCGGTTACGCTTTTCATCATTGCGTTTTTCATCAACGTCGGAATGTGGATCGAACGTTTTGTCATCGTCGTCACCAGTTTGCATCGCGACTTCACCCCCTCGGCCTGGGCGATGTTTTTTCCGACGCGATGGGATTGGGCGATCCTGTTCGGTAGCGTCGGCCTCTTTCTCACCCTGCTCTTTTTGTTCGTCCGGCTTGTGCCGATGATCTCAATTTCGGAAACACGTGAATTGGTGGCCGAGCCTCAGAAAGCAAACGTCCCATGAGTGCCGAATTTCTTTCGCTGGTAGGGACGGACCGCGGGGCCGTCCGTCGGTTGCACCAAAGCACGCGCCTGCGAGGAACCTGTTGTCGCGGATGCGTCCACATCGGGAGCCGTTCGATGCGGAGCGCTCGGCGATCGCGCCCTACCAATTTATGAGCGAATACAAGCCCTACGGATTGCTTGCTGAATTTTCGACGCACGAGGAGCTGATGCGTGCAGCGGAAAAAGCGTACGCGGCCGGCTTTCGGAGGATGGACGGCTTTGCCCCGTTTCCGGTGGAAGGATTGGCCGAAGCGCTTGGCAAGAAAAATCGTCTGCCGCTACTGGTTTTGATTAGCGGAATCATCGGCGGCGCCAGCGCTTACTTCATGGAGTGGTACGCCAACGCGATCAGTTACCCGATCAATATCGGCGGCCGTCCGATTCACAGTTGGCCTTCGTTTATTCCGATCACGTTCGAGCTAACTGTTCTGGGGGCGGCACTGACCGCATTTTTCGGCTCGCTTGCGCTCAATGGGCTGCCTCGCCCATATCATCCACTCTTTCACATTCCGGAATTCGAACGCGCCTCGCAGGACCGATTTTTTCTCTGCATCGAAGCGAAAGATCCGAAATTTCATCTCAAAGAGACACGGGCCTTTCTGCAAAGCCTCAATCCATTGTCGATCGCGAAGGTGCCGAAATGACAGCCCGAGACAGAAACGCGAATGGTAGGGCGCGACCGCCGGGCGCGCCGAAGCGTCCACAACACAAGAAGCTCCCGCATGAGAGGCCGCTCTGGCTGTGCCCGGAAGACGAGATCTTCTTCATTACGGTCTGTTGCACACGACGCGGCGAAAACCAGCTTTGCTCACCGAGAATTGCACGAGCGATCTTTGATTCGGTCGAATTTCGAAACAAGGGCGCCGCTTGGTACGCGCACTTGATATGTTTAATACCGGATCATTTACATGAGCACTCGATGAAGCAAGTCATCACTGATTGGAAACGATTTCTTGCCACGCAGCTCCAGATCGAGTGGCAACGGGACTTCTTCGATCATCGGTTGCGGAAGGAAGAAAGTTACAGGGAAAAAGCAGACTATATTCGCGCCAATCCGGGTCGCGCGGGATTGGTTACCCAACCAGAAGAGTGGCCCTACTTTTGGACGGCTAATCCGCAGGAGAACGCGAGTAATGAAGGTCGAGCACTGCGCCCCGGCGCGCCCGGCGGTCGTGCCCTACCAGCGCTGCTCGTTGTCGCGTTGCTGTTCGCCGCCTGTCGCCCGGACATGATGAACCAGCCGAAGGCGAAACCGTTTTCGGAAAGTGATTTTTTCTCGAACCAAACGAACGCGCGACAAGTCCCACTTCACACGGTTGCGCGCGGCAAAGCGAACGAAGACACGGCGTTTTACACCGGCCTTGTGGACGGAGTTTACGTAACTCAGTTGCCCATGAAGCTGACGCCGGAGCGGCTCGCGCGCGGCCGCGGGCGCTTCGACGCGATTTGCGCGGAATGCCACGACCGCACCGGCAGCGGAAACGGAATGGTTGTGCAGCGTGGTTTTCCGCAGCCGCCGTCGTTTCATGTCGATCGTTTGCGTAATGCTCCCGTCGGTCATTTCTTCGGTGTCATCACAAATGGCTATGGCGTGATGTATTCCTACGCGACACACGTCGACCCAGAGGACCGCTGGGCAATCGCCGCCTACATCCGCGCTTTGCAGCTGAGCCACAATGCGAAGTTGTCCGATGTCGATCCCGACGAGCAGGCAAAACTGGAGCGTGGCAAATGATCCCGATCGTCAACGGTTTGGTCAGTCGCGTGAAAACGTTTTCGTTGATCATCGGCGCGATCGGCTTGACCGGCTGCGTCATCGGCTGGATCACGACGCCGCGCGAATTTTTCGTCGCGTATCTCTTCGGCCACTTCTTCTTCCTGGGGCTTTCGCTCGGATCGCTCGGATTGCTAATGATCCATCATCTCACGGCCGGACGTTGGGGCTACGCCGTGCGGCGTTTTCTTGAATCGGCCGTTGGGAACTTGCCGCTGCTCGCGCTTTTGTTCACGCCAATTTTCTTCGGTTTGCCGCATCTTTACCCATGGACGAATCCATCTGTGGTTGCAGCGAGCGACGCTCTTCGTCAAAAGCAATTTTATTTAAACACGCCAGGATTTGTCATTCGCACCGCAATTGTGTTTGTCATCTGGATCATCATTGGCCGGTTGTTGTTGAGTTGGTCAGCCGAGCAAGACGTCACCGTTTCGGTTGAGCCGACGCGCAAGATGCGAAGGCTCAGCGGACCAGGTCTGGTGATTTATCCGATGACAATGACCTTTGCGGCGGTCGATTGGTTAATGTCGATGGAACAAGACTGGTATTCGACAATGTTCCCCGTCCTGATTTGCATCGGTCAAGTGCTCAGTGCGCTAGCGCTGGTAATTTTGCTGCTTTCTGGCGCAGCTCGCTCGGCAGAACTCGGTCCACTCCTGGGCGCGGAAACTTTTCACAAGCTGGGTAATCTGCTGCTCGCATTCGTCATGCTGTGGGCCTATCTCGCATTCGGACAGTTGCTCGTCATTTGGTCGGGAAATTTGCCGCACGAAATTTCCTGGTACCTTCATCGTGTTAGCAATAGTTGGCGGTGGGTCGCGATCTTCATCGTGCTCTTTCATTTTTTTGTGCCGTTCTTTTTATTGCTCATGCGGCCGGTCAAAAAGCGCCGGCGCGTTCTGGCGAGCGTCGCAGTATGCGTTTTCGTCGCCCACCTTGTCGCGGTCTGGTGGACGATCGCGCCAAGCGTTTACACAAGACATTTTTATGCCGGCTGGATTACCTTTGCTGCGTTCTTCGGAATCGGCGGTATTTGGTCGGCAGCGTTCTTGAGAAATTTGGAAAGGAGACCACTGGTGCCGATGAATGACCCCCGGTTTGCGCTCGCTGTGCCTGCATGACTACCGAGATTGACAACGAAGCTGGAGGGACCCAGCCCCCGGCGGCAAAGCCGGAGATGGTTCACACGCAAGGCCTTGAGTCAATCAACCATACACACGAATCGAAAGACGTAGATGTCTTTTCGTTATTTACGATCGCGTTTCTTTTGTTTTTGTCGTGCGTCATCATTTTCCTGGTCGTCTCGGGAATGATGCACTACTTCAAAGTCCACGAGCCGGCTAAAACCAGCGGCCAGGCGAACATTCCAATCACAACGGCTGGAGAATTTCCCAAGCCGCGATTGGAAGTGAAAGCCTCAGCCGATTTCGGGAAATTGCGCGAAGCCGAAGAAATTGATCTCAACTCCTACAGCTGGGTGGATCGAAGTACGCAAACGGTGCATATCCCGATCGATCGCGCCATGCGACTGATTCTGGAACGCGGTTTGCCAGATGTTGGAGCTGGACAAAGTCCTCTGAGCCTGATGCAAGCGCGACCTGCCGAGACCGCCACACCGCCGCGGTTACTCCAAAGCCCATGAGAAACGTCGCGTTCATTGTTATGTTCGGATGCTTATGCGTTAGCCAAGCGTACGCGCTCACGCCGGGCGATCTCAGCCGCGTGACCTTCGAACAACATCCTAGCCAGCAACTTTCACACGATCTCGTTTTTCGCGATGAAAATGATCGGCCATTTCGCTTGGGCGATCACTTTGGTAAGCGCGCGACTATCCTGGTGCTCGGTTACTACCGCTGCCCGATGCTTTGCATGCTGATTAACGATGGCCTGATTCAAGCTCTGCACGACCTACCATTGAGCGTGGGTCGAGATTTTCAGGTCGTTGATGTGAGTATCGATCCCACGGAAAAAGCCGCAGCTGCAGCCACGAAGAAATCAGAGTACTTGCGGCAGTATGGCCGGCCGGGTGCGGCGGACGGGTGGCATTTTCTCGTGGGCGACGAGCCCTCGATCAGAAAACTGGCCGATGAAGTCGGGTTCCGCTACGCCTACGACCCTCAGACGCAACAGTATGCACATCCAAGCGGAATCATTGTCCTCACGCCTGAAGGGAAAATCTCGCGCTACGTATTCGGAGTAAAATTTGATGCGAAGGAATTGAGCGACGCGCTCATGGCCGCAAAGGAAGGCAGCTCGTCTTCGATCATCTCGCAGGTATTTTTGCTTTGTTATCATTACAATCCTATCACCGGGAAATACGGCGGACTGATCTTGTCGATCTTGCGCATTGGCAGCGTGGGATTTCTCGGTGTGATTGCGTGGTGGATCTTTTCGATGACGCGGCGTTCGGACAGCCAGCCAGTGAAATCGGGCTGAGCCATGGATCAATTTCGCCTCTTCCCCCCGCAGGCATCTACGACTTCGCACGAAGTAGACGCACTCTTCTTCGCATTAACGCTGATCTCGCTTTTTTTCGTAGTCGTTGTTTTTCTGCCGATCATTTTCTTTTCGATAAAATATCGTCGGGGATCATCGGCTGATCGCTCCAATCCAAGTTCCGGTTCGTTTTGGATGGAGAGCGGTTGGACCATTGGACCAATCTTTCTTTCGATCGGACTCTTCGCCTGGGGCGCCCTGGTGTATTTCAGGATCGAACGAAGACCGGCGAACGCGATCGACGTGCAGGTGGTGGGCAAACAATGGATGTGGAAACTTCAACACGCCGAAGGCAAACGCGAGATCAACGAGCTGCATGTGCCGGTCAACAGCACCGTGGCATTGACGATGACGTCCCAGGATGTCATTCACAGTTTCTTTGTGCCCGCGTTTCGCGTGAAGCAAGACGTTCTGCCTGGAAAATATACCGGCGTCTGGTTCAAGCCGACGCGCCCAGGTGAATACCATATTTTCTGTTCACAATATTGCGGCACACAGCATTCCCGCATGATTGGCCGCGCGGTCGTGATGGAACCTGCGGCGTACGAACGCTGGTTAAAATCGGGGGAGCCGGCCGAGTCGATTGCGCTGATCGGGCAAAGGCTTTTTCATGATCGCGGATGCAGCGGGTGCCACGCTCCCAATTCTCAATTCCACGCGCCACTGCTTGAGGGTCTGTATCGAAAACCCGTTCCCCTGGCCGATGGCACGATGGTCACGGCTGACGACCAATATTTACGGGATTCGATCTTGCAGCCCGGCAAACAACTCTCTGCCGGCTACGAAAATATCATGCCAAGTTTCACCGGACATCTGAGCGAAGAAGAAATCATGCAGCTCATCGCGTATCTGAAATTGATTGGCAACCAGGAGCCGCCGTCTCCATGAATAGCGGAAGTTCAGAGGCCGGCGCGATGACAAGCGCGACGGAGGTCGACATCAAGACTGCGGGCGAGTTTGCGCGCGACAATTATCTCAGCAACCACACGGTGCGTTCCTGGTTGCTGACGACCGATCATAAACGCATCGGTCTTCTTTATCTCGGCACAATCTTGATCTTTTTTCTTATCGCGAGCGTCGCGGCGGCGCTGATGCGGGTCGAGTTGCTCACGCCGCAGCCGAAATTCGTCACATCGGAGACTTACAACAAACTCTTTACCATCCACGGGGTGCTGATGGTCTGGTTCTTTCTCATTCCCTCCATCCCCGCCGTGCTCGGAAACTTTGTGCTGCCAATGATGATCGGCGCGCGCGATGTCGCGTTTCCCAAGCTGAATTTGATGAGTTGGTACATTTTCGTTGCCGGCGGCGCCTTGGCGCTCTGGTCGCTAGTTCATGGCGGCGTGGACACCGGCTGGACGTTCTACACTCCTTACAGCACCACCTACGCGAACTCGCATGTGATCTCGATGGCGGCCGGCGTTTTCGTGGCCGGATTCTCTACCATCGTTACCGGCATGAATTTCATGGTCACCACCCACAAGATGCGCGCGCCGGGTCTGACCTGGTTTCGGCTGCCGCTCTTTGTCTGGTCACTTTATGCGACGAGTTTGATCATGGTGCTGGCCACACCGGTGCTTGCCATCACTCTGGCTCTCATCTCGGTCGAACGCTTCTGGGGCGTCGGCATTTTTGATCCGAAGTTGGGCGGCGACCCCGTTCTGTTTCAACATCTCTTCTGGTTCTATTCGCATCCTGCGGTTTACATCATGATTCTGCCCGGAATGGGGGTGATTAGTGAATTGATCACCTGTTTTTCACGCAAACGCATTTTCGGCTACGCCTGGGTCGGATGCGCAAGCATGGCAATCGCGATTCTCGGATTCCTCGTCTGGGGACATCACATGTTTGTTTCCAGCCAATCGGTTTATGCCGGAATGGTTTTCTCGATCCTGAGTTTTCTGGTAGCCGTTCCGTCCGGCATCAAAGTCTTCAACTGGACCGCAACATTGCGCAAAGGAGCAATCCATTTTGCCACTCCGATGCTTTACGCTCTTGGTTTCATCGGCCTGTTTACAATTGGCGGGCTAACCGGATTGTTTCTCGCCGCGCTCGCCGTCGATGTTCACGTTCACGACACCTATTTCGTGATCGCGCATTTTCATTACATCATGGTCGGCGGAATGGTGATGGCTTTCATGGGAGGCCTTCACTACTGGTGGCCGAAAATCTCTGGCCGAATGTATCCGGAACTTGCCGGCAAACTTGCGGCCATGATCACATTCATCGGATTCAATCTGACCTTCTTTCCGCAGTTTATTCTCGGTTACCTGGGGCAACCGCGTCGTTACCATGTTTATCCGCCGGAGTTTCAAGTTTTTCACGTTCTCTCGACCGCGGGCGCATCCATTCTTGGCGTCGGATACATCATGCCGCTGATTTACTTTGTCTGGGCATGGCGCCGCGGTCGTGTGGCAGGACCAAACCCATGGCGGGCCACCGGTTTGGAATGGCAAACGCCTTCGCCGCCACCAGAAGATAATTTCAAAGAGACGCCGGTCGTAACCGGGCCGCCCTACATGTATTCAGCGGAGAAAGATGTCGATCTTAACCTCGCAAGCATCTGAACCGTTTGTCGCCGAGCAATTCGATGACATCGAACAGCAGCGTAATGCTGGGAAGCTCGGGATGTGGATTTTTCTCGCAACCGAGGTGCTCTTTTTCGGCGGACTCTTTCTCGGCTACACGATTTACCGCTTCACCTACGGCCACATCTTTGTCGAAGCGAGTCGCAAGCTCGACGTGATTCTCGGCGGAACAAATACGGCTGTCTTATTGGTCAGCAGTTTGCTGATGGCGTTCGCTGTGCGCGCGGCGAAGTTGGATCAAAGGCGCTTGCTAGTTAAGCTTCTGATCGGCACCGCCCTGCTCGGCTGCGTGTTCATGTCCATTAAAGCCATTGAGTATCACACGGACTTTGTGGATCATTTGGTTCCCGGAAGACACTTTCAATGGCACGGCCCCGATTCGCAGAATGTCGAATTATTTTTCTGGATTTACTTTGCAATGACCGGACTGCACGCGATTCACGTTACTGTCGGAATCGGCATTATGCTCGTTTTGGCGCTGCTCGCTTGGCGCGTCAAATTTTCTTGTGGAAACCATAATCCGGTTGAGATCGCCGGGTTGTATTGGCATTTTGTCGACATCGTCTGGGTTTTTCTGTTTCCGCTCTTGTATCTGGTCGGTCACCGCTGATGGAAAGAGTCGTCCAACCGAAAGTCTATTTTGGCACCTGCATCGCCTTGCTCCTGCTGCTCGCGCTGACGTGGACGATTGCTTATGTCGATCTTGGTCCGTTCAATCTTATGGTGGCACTCGCGATCGCGATCACGAAAGCGATCTTGATTGCGCTTTTCTTCATGCACATAAAAGGCAGCAGCCGCGTGCTGCATGTTGCAGCGTTGGCTGGCGTGATCTGGTTGCTGATCCTGATCTCCCTGACACTTGGCGACTATCTCACACGCGGCTGGGTGCCTTTGAATCACTGAAGTGTCAGCGATACTGCAGGAAGTTGTTACGCTGGCTTAGTTTGCCCTGAGCGAGACAATCGCTCGGTCATATCAGCCAAGTCCCAAGTTCGGGCATACCCTCGACGAGCCGCAAAAGTAACAACTGTGATACTTTTCCGGTGCGGCGGACGGCCCGGATTGTCGCGATTCCGTGGGTGTGAACGCAAGATTGACAACCATATTCACAGTACCACTGGGCAGCAGTGGGCTCGGTGGATCGATGCTGCCGCGGTCCAGGACGGTCGCGACAATTCTCGGCATCCTAGCGGCAGTCCTCTTTGCGCGGCTTAGCCCCGCCGTGGAGCTAACAGAGTCGCAGGGAGCTGCCCACGCCTATCCAGCATTGTTAGATACGAGTGGAAAAAAGCTTGCTGACGGAGAGTTTAAGCAGTGGCTCGAGGATGATCGGGTTCGCGTTGAGATCGACTACGAGTTCCATGACGGCCAACACTTTGAGGAGAACGCGGTCTTTCGACAAAAGCCGGAACTCATCCAGGAAAAATGGTCGTGGAAAGAATCTAAAAACGGAAAAATCTCGCGGCAGTTCACCGCAGACTTCCGAGCGAAAACGGCTACTGCACTTACGCATGAAAACAACGAAGCCAAACAGCTGTCGGAAAACATCGAAATCGAGCCGGGACGAACCTTTGCTGGTTTTGGATTCACGCTGGCGCTTCAAAATCTACGAAAGCGTCTAATCAATGGAGAAAAAGTTGAACTCAAGGCAGTTGGCTTCACACCGAAACCCCGGCTTGCGACAGTGCAGGTTTCGTACGGCGGTTTAGACCGGGTGAAGATGTCGGGACGCTCTCTCAAAGGCGATCGCTTCGTGATTCATCCGGAGATTCCGCCGATTGTTAAGTTATTTATTCATGTGCCGGACACACAGATTTGGCTGACCAATCCTCCGCCTGCCGGTTTTCTGCGCTGGGAAGGCCCGGTCGTCGTACCAAGCGATCCGCTTATCCGCGTTGATTTGGTCTCTGGAGCGAAGAGCGGTCCGGCGGAGCCGGTTAAAACGAGTAGCCGTGACTAGCTCCGCAAACCGGCGTGCACTGCAGCGGTTCATTTGACGATGTAAAATGCGCCCAGAATCGCGCCAAAGACGGCGTGGGCAATGAGAACCGAGAGCGGAGTGCGGATTCCATAATGCAATCCGAGAAAACCGGGCGGTTCTAATTGGCGCAC
>JBKOXU010000174.1:0-14498 GCA_046725095.1 Verrucomicrobiota bacterium | reverse complement strand
GCGCTCTGTTCACTTCGTTAAAGGACGCCTGCACCTCCGCCGGTGGGTTGACGTTCTTCAGTTGCACCTGATCGACGCGGATGCCGAGCATGTAGCGCTTGGCCAATTCCTGCATCCGCGCCAAGGCCGAGATCTCAATGTTTTGCCGGCCGATTGTGATGACTTCATCCACGGTACGGTCACCGATCACTTCGCGCATGGCCGCCTCCGATAAATCGCGCAAGGTCTGATCAGGATTACGAACGTCGAAAAGATATTGCTTCGGATCCTCTATCCGATACTGCACTACCCATTCGACGAGCGCGGCATTTAGGTCGCCCGTCACCATCGATCTTTCTTCTCGCGAATCTTCACCTGGCTGGTAGGGATTCGTATATCCTGGCGTGACGAAGCCGAACTCGAGTTTCAGTTGCCGTCTCGTCGGCAGAACGCTTACACGATCGATGCCGAACGGAAGTTTGAAGTGCAAGCCGGGCTCGACCGTCTTCAAAAACTTGCCAAAACGAAGGACGACCCCTTCCGACTCCGCCTGCACGGTGTAGCAAGATGTCCATGCGAGCACGATCAGCAGAAGGACCGCGGCGATGCTGGCGATCAACCGCACCGGAATGTGTGGCATCTGTAAATCCTGAAGCGCGGGAGGTCGATCGATCATCGTGGCTGATTAGGAATCCGCTTGCGGGAAGGGCAAACAGATCGCTCCATTCGGGGAAAGCGCAAAATAAAACCGTTCCAGGCTCGGCAAGTCGGCATCAGAGTTAGCGATTTGCGGATATTTTCTTACTTTTTGGCATGGATGCCGAGTCGATCCATACGCTGCCAACAATTAGCGTGGCGGATGGGCGGGGATTCGAACCCCGGGTGCCTTTCGGCACATACACTTTCCAGGCGTGCACAATAGATCGCTCTGTCATCCATCCGGTTTTAATTCCTGCTCGTAATCGCAATCTTGCGTGATTTGAATGATTACGAGCACGAGCACGAGCAAAACTAAAGTTATAATCGCCGAAACAATTCGTCGAAGTCCGCATACTCGGCGCTCACCGGATCGAAGCGCACTTTGTAAACGATCGCCTTTATCTGAAATGTGTCGCGCGCGAAGAGAGTCACATCCCACTGTGCATCGTCCGGGCCGGTCGAACCGGTGATGAGCTGCTTCGCTTTGCCAGCGAACTCACGGCCCACCGTCCGCGATCCCTTCAGCTCATCCGTCCGCATTTGCAGGTCGACCCACAGAGATTACCGTCAATCAGCGTGGATGCACAAAGAGACCTTGTACTTGCTTCGGATCGAGCCGAGCGATTCATACAGGATCTCAATAACGTTCACCGAGGCCGTGTTCCCACAGAGTTTCCCGGCAAGGCTGAAGTGCACCTATGGGTTGTGCCGCTTATCATATCTGCCGAGAAATCTTCATACTTCAAATCCATTCTCTCTCTCGACGAACGAGAACGTGCCGGACGCTTCCGGAAAATTGGAGACGCACAGCGTTATATCGCTGCCCGGGGTTCATTACGAAGCCTCTTAGGCGCATACTTGACGATCGAGCCGGACAGATTGCAGTTCGCTTACGATGCTTTCGGCAAGCCGCGTCTCGCCGGTGAAGAACCTCTCGCTTCGATGAGATTTAGCGTTTCACATTCCGAGGATCTGGCTTTGTTCGGGTTCGCGCGTGGGCATAAAAATGGAGTCGATGTGGAGCGCATCCGTCCGGATATTGACGTCGAAGATTTGGCAGCGCGCTATTTTTCACCCAGTGAGTTCCAGAAATTGCGTGCCTTGCCCGCGGATCAGCAGAGGGAGGCCTTTTATTGTGGCTGGACTCGAAAGGAGGCTTATCTAAAGGCGCGCGGAGAAGGTCTCTTTTTCCCGTTGGACCGTGTTGAAGTCAGTTTAACTCCGGGTGAACCTGCGATGATCCTAAAAGCTTCCGGCGATCGCGGTGTCTCTCGACGCTGGATTGTTCAACATTTGTCGCCTGCCCCGGGTTACATTGGGGCAGCGGCGGTGGAAGGCCGCGACATCGCTTTTAGATGCTTTCGGTGCGAACCAGTTCTTTAAATCGGTCGAAAAATAGCCTGTGAACGAGCGCCCTTCGCTTCGTCGCGGATTCCTGCCTGTAGAGTTTGCGCCTGAGTGAGGTAGGACTTCAACTTTTCGCCCAATTCTATATTCGGCGCATGCCTTAGCGGCGGGCTGTTGCTCCCGTCGAAGGCGGAAACTTCAACTCCGTCTTCCGCCAAAGCCATCCAACCGCCCGCTGGGTCAGTCGCGTAGAGTGACGTCGCGTCGTCGTCATTGGTCAGGAAAAAGATAATGCGTCCCGGGTAGGCCCCCGGATTATAGGCTTTGGCCGCCACGATATTGATGTCTGCAACGCTCAACAATCCTTGTGTCTTTCTCTCAGCGATGCCGATAGAGGACTTCGCGAGGGCATGCCACAGAGCAGCCTTGAAACTTCCGGAGACCTGCCGGGCTAACTCGATCGCTTTGGTACGAAGAGCCACCAGCTTTTCTCGGATTCTGAGCGTGCGAAGTTTTCTCAATTCGCTCGAGATTCGCTTCACGAGGTAGCTCGGCCTGAGCGGCCACCATTTTAAAGAACCCGGTGCGGGCGTATTGAACATCACTAGTAACGCCACCTCCTGACCTTGAGTCTTCAGAAGTCTGGCCATTTCGTAAGCGATCATGCCTCCAAAACAATAGCCAGCTAGAAAATACGGTCCCTTCCGCTGCTGCACCGTGCGAATCTCTCTCAAGTAATGGTCGGCCATCTTCTCAACTGTAAAATACGGCGCCTCCCCGCCAAGGCCCTGGGACCTAAGCCCGAACACGGGCTGATCCGCCCCCAGGGAGAGCGACAAGTTCCGGCATTGAAAGATTTCACCACTGTGCCCATGAACGCAAAAAAGAGGTGGCTTTGTTCCGTTGGGTTGCACCGCCACAAGCGACGAATGTAACGAGTGGACTATTGGTGCGCTGATGATGCCTGCCAGTTGCCTGATTGTCGGCGCCTCAAGGAGGACCGACAAAGGCAATTCCATTTGGAACGCCTTCTCAATTTGGATGAAAAGCCGCGCTGCCAGCAGGGAATCTCCGCCCAGCTCGAAGAAATTTTCATCGATACCAATCGGCATCCCGAAAGCTGCCGTCCAAAGCTCCACCAATCGCGATTGCACGTCATCACTTGGCGCAACGCGATCTTTTGCCGCAACGATCTCTTTCGCGCCGGTGGGCATGCGTTGCGCCGGGGCAGGTCTGGGCTTACTCGAAATCAGAAGGTTGCTCACCCGCTCCCCGGGATCTTTCACTATCGTTCGCAAGACTGTGTGGTAGTCCTCGAGGACCCGTTTCATTGTCGCGGCTCGGAACAGATCCGTTCGGTACTCGAAAATTACTTCCAGGGTCGGCTCTATTTTGAGCCAGACGTTCAGATCGTACTTTGCAGTTCCTGCGTAGAACGGGAGCCACTTTATGCTCAATCCTGGAATCTGCCGATTTTCACGGGGAGCATTTTGGAGAATGAACATCACCTGGAATGGCGGGTTCCCATTCACATGGGTCTCGCTCGTGACCTCTTTTAACACTTGTCCAAAAGGCACACTCTGGTCCGAGTAGGCGTTGAGAGCGACCTCGCGCACGCGCATGAGTAACTCGCGGAATGTTGGATTGCCGGACAAGCTAGTGCGAAGAAGCATGTCGTTGCCGAAGCGCCCAATCACCCCTTCCACTTCCGCCAAGGGACGGTTTGCCGCGCAGGAAGCAACGCCGATTTCTTCATCGTTTGAGTAGCGATGCAACAATGCTTGAAAACCTGCCAGTAACACCATGAACAAGCTGACACGCTCCAGACGACTTAACCCTTTCAGTGAATTAGCTAAGTCGGTCGGTAACACGATGCCTTCACGTGCGCCACGGTTGGCGGTGGCGGATTTTGCTGGCCGCGCAAAGTCTGTCGCCAAGTGCTGAAAGCCTGTAGCGCTGGCTAATTGCTCTTTCCAATAAGATAGCTTGGATCGCAAGACGTTTCCCTGAAGTTGTCCTTGTAGCCATCGTACATAGTCACCGTATTGGAAAGCCAGGTCGGGCAGTGGCGATTCGGTGCCGGCCGCGAAAGCCTGATAAAGCTCGGACAACTCGCGTGAGACAATACCCGTAGACCAGTCGTCATGGACGATGTGATGGGTTGTAAGCTGCAGAATGTGATCGTCGACCCCAAGTCGCAACAGCGAGCCGCGAAGCAACGGACCCAGTGCCAGATCGAACGGCCAAACCGCCTCTTCCAGTGCAACCTGTTGGGATCGGGCTTCTCTGGCGGTTTCGGGTAACCTTGACAAATCAATCATGCGGAGGGTTTGCTTCTGCGATGAAACAACGATTTGGACCAGTTCTTCATCCCTCATTCGGAAGACAGATCGAAGCACTCCGTGGCGTCGAACAATCTCGTGTAGACTCTGTTCCAAGGCGCCTTCGTCGAGCGGTCCGCGAATACGGAAAAGAAGTGGATAGTTGTATACCGCGCTGTCTGAGTTTGAAGGATCTTCCAGCCACCTTGTTTGCTGGACAAACCAGGACGGCACGACAAAAGCATCCTCCAACAGCAATTCAGGACTTTCGTTTCGAAGCTGAAATAATAACTTGCCGGGCTCGCCCGAAGTTTTGAACCCGTCCCCAGCCTGAGTAGTCAACTGCGATTGCTTGAGACCGCTGTTCATGAAGCGTTCTAGCAGGGCAACTCTGAAAGGCGCAATTCAGGGTTTGAAGCAGCGGCTTCCAGTAACACCTGCCATTCTTGCAGCGTTCGTCCAATCGTGGTCGCCTCGAACACATCCGGGTTATATTGAGCTCGACCGAGCAGGCCGTTGGGCCTCTCGCCCAACTCCAGATACAAACCCCATCTTGCCCCGCCACTTTCAACGTCCATGAAAGTCTGGCTCCAACCGGCTCCAAGATCCGGGGTCGCGGGGGCAAGGGAAATGACTACCTCAAACGGCGGACGCCGGTTTGGGTCCAACGAAAGCTCCGCCTTTGCCATCACGTACTCGAACGGCACATCATCATTGGCAATCGCTCCGAGAACGACGTCCCGCGCCCGCCACAGGAGTTCACGAAACGTCGGGTTGCCACAGAGATTCATGCGCAAAGGAACTGGATTAAGGAAATATCCCATCAAATTCTGGACCTCGGACCGTTTGCGGCCGGACGGCGCGAGAGTACCGACCACCATGTCTTCTTGATTCGTGTAGCGGTAAAGAAGCGCCGAGAAACCGGCTAGCAAACCCATGAATAATGTAACGCTTTCGCCCCGGGCCATCCCGTTAAGTCTTTGCATCAATTGATTCGGAATTGTGAACGGGCGGATTGCTCCGCGGTAAGTTGACGAAGCGGGCCGCGGACGCTCGGCGGGCCATTTGAGGGCGGGTGGTTCTGGCGTCAATCGATCCCGCCAGTACGCTAACTGGCTCGCAAATGCGTCCGTCTGCATCCATTGTCGCTGCCAGTAAGCATAGTCGCCGTACTGAATCGGCAAATCGGCCAAGGGAGACGGCTTGCCCGCACTGAATGCCTCATAAAGAGTGGCTAATTCGGTAGGAAACACCGTGTTGACGGTTACACCGTCAGTCACGCTTCGATGCATTGTCAGCGCGAGCCAATGCTCATCCTCGGTCAAGGTAATCAATCTGGCTCGCACCAATGGGCCTTTCTTCAAATCGAAGATCTTTCGAGCGTCTTCGGTCGCCAGTCGAAGTGCCTCTGCTTCTCGCTCCAGTGAGGGCATTTCTTGGAGATTGACCACAGGAAGCGGAACAGCGGCCGGAGGCGGATGAATGATCTGGACCGGTTGACCGTCCACGATATCAAAAGTCGTCCGCCATGCTTCATGCCGACGAATGATTTCGGTGAAGCTTTGTTCGAGGACACGTGGGTCGAGCGTGCCGTGCCGGTGAATGGTTATGGAATCATTATAAAAAGGAGGCAGATCCACGCTTTTCTGGGCACGCAGCCAAACTTGTTCCTGCGTCAGCGAGAGTGGCGCGGGCTGGTCCAGCGGCCGACGCCTGATTCGAAGTGAGTCGTCCGCCGTTTTCACGAGATCGCCGCGCAAGTACTTCTTCAACAGGAGACGCTTGGCCTTAGACAACTCTTTCGTAACAGGAACCGCTTCAGTTGTGCTGCTATTTGCTGAAGTTGGCATCGTAGGCATCTAAACCGGGCTCCGACTCCCGCTCGCGTTACTCGTAAAGTTCATCCACAATGACGTCAGGCCGCGCAGACCCAGGTTGTTCCGCCAAACGAGGTTGTCGCTCCTTAACGACCAATTCGGAAGCTCGCAGATCATTTCTTCAAAGGCAATCTGGCCCTCAATCCGCGCTAAGGGTGCGCCAAAACAAAAGTGCGCGCCATATCCGAAGGCAACGTGACGGTTATCTTGGCGGGTGATATCCAGTCGGTCCGGATCCGGAAAACGCTCTGGATCGCGGTTTGCTGCAGCCATCACCGCTTGCACCGCTTGCCGCTTGCGAATCAGTTTACCTCCCAACTCTATATCCTCTGGGGCCAGCCGTGCGGTATGCTGACTGGGGCTCTCGTACCTTAGCAACTCCTCCACCGCCACTGGGATCATGGAAAGATCCGCACGAAGTTTTTCGAGTTGATCGGGGTTACGGAGCAATGAAAGCGCGCCGTTGCCGATGAGATTCGTCGTCGTTTCCTGTCCGCCGACCATCGTTATAATCGAGTTGGCGATCACTTCTTCCTCCGTCAGACGTTCACCGTCGATTTCCGCGTTCATGAGCGAACTGACCAGTCCATCCGGACGCAAGTTTTGCCTGCGCATGGAGGACCGAAAATAAGCCGTCATCTCCTCCGTGGTCTTCAAAATTTTCGGCACGCGGTCGGGATTGTGTTGGAAGTTCCCCAGCACTTCCGCGAAGTCTTGCGACCACAGCTTCAATTGATGATAGTCTTCGACCGGCACACCGAGCATCTCGGCGGTAACAATGCACGGTAGCGGCTCGGCCAAGTCCGTGATTACGTTTATGTATCCCTTGTGCCGCACCTTGGCAAGCAAATCCCTCACGATATCGCGAATATGCGATCGCAACGCTCCTACCCGTTGAGGGGTGAAAGCTGCTGAGGCGAGGCTGCGGATGCGCGCGTGTTCCGGAGGATCCAAAAAGAGCATTTGCTTCACCATGACCTTGGCCACCGGGTTCAGCGCGGCGAGTCCGAGCGCCGTAAGTTGCTCCGCCGTCGGTGCGCGCTGCGCCGAAAAATCCCGTAACACCCGAACGACATCCGTATAACGAGTAACGACCCATGAGTGCAAGAAGGGATCCCAGTGCACCGGGTCCTCGCGGCGAAGGCGGTGGTAGAGTGGATACGGATCCGCCAAAACGTCCGGATCCAGCAAACGAAACAAGCTTAGTTCTGCGGCTGTCTTCTTCGCATAAGCCGTCGCGCGGGATTCTGTCATCAACTTGCGCTAATTCTGGATTGGTTAGCGGCTTCGAATCCGAGGATCCGTTGAACCTCTTTTTCGTTCATCTTCTTGAGTTTGGCTACAAGAAGCGCTTCAATCTCAGCAGCCAAGTCAGCTACTGTCGGAGCTTCAAAGATAACGCGCAGGGGCATTTCAATTCCAAAGGTGTCGCGCAACCTGGCAATGAGTTGTGCCCCCAAGAGCGAATGTCCTCCGAGCGAAAAAAAGTTCTCTTCCACGTCCACGTGGTCCAAATTCAGAAGACGCTCCAATATGCCGGCGACCGTCTTCTCCATCTCCGTTCGGGGAGCGGCGTACGCGTCGTCGCGCAGCGTGTTGCTCTCGTCCGGCGCAGGTAGAGACATTCGGTCCACCTTTCCGTTCGGTGTTACTGGTAGTTTTTCCAGACGAACGAATGTCGCCGGCACCATATAGTCGGGCAGACGTGCCCGGAGAAAGGCGCGCAACGCATTTAAGGTGAGGTGAGATTCCGGCGCTAGCACCAAATAGCCGATCAACCGTGCATCGCTTGTGGCGAGCTTGCGAGCCACAACCACACTCTGCTGAATACATGGATGGGCATCGAGAGTCGCCGTCACTTCATTTGGCTCAACACGGAAGCCGCGCACCTTAACCTGTTCGTCGATCCGCCCGAGAAAGGCAATGCTCCCGTCCGGTAAGAAGCTGGCTCTATCCCCCGTCTTGAAAAGCCGCTCCCCCACTTTGTCATTGAAGCGATTCGGAATGAACCTTTGTGCCGTCAACTGCGGGCGGTTCCGATAACCGCGCGCCACACCGATACCCCCGATGTGAAGTTCACCAGCCGTTCCCATCGGCACTTGGTTGCCTGATTCATCCAAAATGTGAGTCTCAGTATTGGCGATGGCGCGGCCAATCGGTGGCAGTTGATCGGTTGAGGCGTTCGAATGAACCAGACCCGAGGTGGCGACCACCGTGCATTCCGTCGGGCCATAGTTGTTGATCAATAGAAATGGCAGTCCAGCTGGCGGATAAACGTGGAGTGTATCTGCTCCAGTGAGCATTGTACGCAAAGCGGTCTCGGGTGGCCACCGCAGTGTCAAGAGATACTCCGCAAGTGGTGTCGGGATAAAAGCGATTGTGATCCTCTGCGCAACGAGCCAATCTCGCAGCAACTGCGGATCGCTCACCGTTTCGTCCTCCGCGAAGTGAAGGCTCGCGCCGGTCGCCAAGTACGGCCAGATTTCCCACACCGCGGCGTCGAAACCCACGTTGGCGACTTGGCTCGCGCGATCGGCGGATTTCACGCCAAAGGCCTGCTGATGCCAGTGCACCAAGTTCAACAGGCTCTCATGTGTGATCTCGACACCTTTGGGTTGGCCGGTCGAGCCCGAAGTGTAGATCACATAGGCTAGATTCTTAGGCGTTGCTGTGGCCCTCGCGGGAGCGGACTGCGGAAGAGGCGCGAAGTCAGCCACTCGCCCGAGCTCATCCAGAAGAATTGTTTGGTAAACGCCTTTGGGCACTCGCTCCTTTATTCGCTGTTCCGCTACGACCACGGGAACTTGCGCATCGTCCAACAAAAAGGTGAGCCGCGCGGCAGGATGGATTGGATCCAGAGGCACGTAGGCGCCTCCGGCTTTCAGAATCGCCAGCGCGCCCACCACCATCACCGGCGAACGCGGCATAAATAATCCAACTACCACCTCAGGGCCGACGCCCAAAGCCCGCAGGATATCCGCAAGCGCACTCGCCCTCTCGTCCACTTCCCTGTAGCTCCAGACGCGGTTTGTAGACGCCAAAGCAATTGCGTCAGGCGCGGCGGCTGCCTGGGAAGCTACCAACTCGGCGACGGTCCCCACTTCGGGGAACGGAGTCCCGGCCATGTCAACCTTACCGATCGGACTAGCGAAAGACATAGATCACTAAGCAAGCAGAATAATGTTTATTAAAGCAAGCGTAAAAGCCGCCTGTCTCGTTAATTTGGCAACCTGGCGGATGGGCGGGGATTCGAACCCCGGGTGCCTTTCGGCACACACGCTTTCCAGGCGTGCACAATAGACCGCTCTGTCACCCATCCCTTTTGCTTCGCCGCAAGGGCCGTTTATGGCCGTCCTAAAATCCCGGTCCCTACAGCTTTCAAAGTTGCATTCGGCGAAATAATTCGTCGAGTGGCAATTGGATGCTGATGTAAAATTCGCCGAAGTCCGCATACTCGGCGCTCACCGGATCGAAACGCATTTTGTAAATGATCGCCTTTATCTGAAATGTGTCGCGCGCGAACAGAGTCACCCCCCACTCTGCATCGTCCAGGCCGGTCGAACCGGTGATGAGCTGTTTCACTTTGCCAGCGAACTCACGGCCCACCGTCGCGTGTCCCTTCATCAATTTACGGCGCTCCTCGTACGGGAGCGCATACCAATTTCGCTGATCTCCGCGGCGTTTGCTCATATTATAGAAGCAGACTACCGGCCAATCGGGCAAGGTCGGGTACACCCGCTCCTGCCGGTAATGTTTCATTCGGTCGCGAAATGATTTCATCGCTTCGGCGAATTTCTCCGAGTCCGGCCTGATGTTCTGTTCTCTTGTCAGCGTCTCCGCATAATCCTCTTCTGTCGTGATGTATTCACTTTCCTCAGTGAGCGAGAGATAACTGTAAACCGGTGTGAGCAGGTCGGCGCCTAATGAGAGGGAGAGCTGCTTCTCGATCTTGTTCGCGTCGTGCAAATCCGGCGTGATGAGCATGAAGCCGAGGTCCGCTTTTGGCGTCACGATGCCGAGGGTTAACAGCTGAGTCGATTCCATCGCCCGCACATCCTGTATGAGCGAGGAGAGATTCGTCTTCGCGGCATTTTGGTCTTCGCGACTGAGCAATTGCCATTGTCCGTACTCGATCCGGTAAAACAAATGCAGACAATGCCAGCCTTCTTCGGGAACGAGCGCCGTGTTCTTATCGATCATCGCGCTAGTTTCCGCCGCGCCATTCACTGGTCAAGAAGGTAGGGGCGATTGACCTCAATCGCCTGGGCGGTTCGGGTGAACCGCCCCTACCTCAGTGCGCCGGCGTTTCCGCTTTCGGCAAATGCGCCATGCAATATTCCTCGCCATCGCGCGCGACGCGGAAGTCCAGATTCGGATCGGTTAACTCAGTAGCGCCGCAGACCGCGCATTTGTGAAGCGGCTCGGCTTCGCTCCGTGAGCGCGATTCAAACCGCTTGCGCCGGGCCGAGACTTCGGTGTGATGCCGGGCTTCGTGAATAATTTCCGGGCCGAAGAAGATCAGATAATTGGCAAACGCGGCCACAAGCGCCATCCGATACGAGGGCCCTTTGACGACAAACCCATAAAGCAAAAACGCGCCCATGATCCACGCTAGCCACTTGATCTTCATCGGCAGAACAAAAAGGATGTAGATAACTTCTTCGGGATAAAACCGGGCGAAGGCGAAAAACAACGACACGATCAGCATGCCGCTCGAAAAGTCTGCGCCGAAGAAAAATGCCGCGGCTGTCGTGCCGATCATGCCGACAAGAAAGTAAAGGGTGAGCCGGAACGCGCCCCACGCGTGCTCAAGGCCCTCGCCGATAAACCAAAGGAACCAGAGGGCCAGGATGATCCAAAGACTCATGGTCTGCGGGAGAAAAATGTAAGTTATCAGCCGCCAGACTTCGCCATGGAGGATACGCGCCGGATTGAGATTGAGCGCAGAAGGGAAGTCAGGATTCAGCCAGATCAGACCCCAAACTAGCGCCGTCAGGCCGACAATGATCCGCGTCAGTCCGGGAATGCCGAGAAAGCCAAAACGGCGTTCGAGTTTATCCAGCCAGGTCATTTAGTTGCGGGAGCATTGCGCAGTCCATTTGTGAAGTCTAGGCTTTGCGCGTGAGCGAAGCCCCACAAAAACGAACGCCTCTTTACGATGAACACGTGCGGCTCGGCGCGAAAATTGTGCCGTTCGCGGGATGGCTCATGCCGGTGCAATATACGAGCATCGTCGAAGAGCATCAAGCCGTGCGAAACAATGTCGGCATTTTCGACATCTCACACATGGGCCAATTGATCGTCGAAGGAAGCGGCGCGCGCGAATGGCTCAACACCATGCTCACAAACAACATCGACAAGCTCGATGTCGGCACCGGGCAATACACCTTTCTGCTAAACGAGCGCGGCGGCGTCATAGATGATCTGATCGCTTATCGTATCGAAGAACAGAAATTTCTGCTCGTCGTGAACGCAGCCCGCACGGACGAAGACTTCGCCTGGCTGCAAAGACATCTTCCAGCTGTAACGGCAATCGCCGCGACGACCACAAATGAAGTCCATATCAAGGATCGCAGCGCAAATTTTGGCGGAGTCGCAATTCAAGGGCCGCGCGTCGCGGAATTATTTCATGCGCTCTTTGGCGATGATGTCGATCTGCCGCCGCGAAATCACATTGTCGATCTGCCGTTCGCCGGAACAAGCGTTTCGGTGGCGCGGACCGGTTACACCGGAGAGGACGGCGTTGAAGTTTTCTTTCGCGCGAACGATGCGGTGAAGTTTTGGAACGCGGTGCTTGAAAAAGGCAGACCGCTCGGCGTCAAGCCCTGCGGTCTGGGCGCGCGCGACACGTTGCGACTCGAAATGTGTTATCCGCTCAACGGTTCCGATTTGTCGCCGCAGCGGAATCCAATCGAAGCCGGTCTCCGTTTTTTTGTCGATCTTACAAAGTCAAAGTTCATTGGCCGCGACGCTTTGCTACAAACGAAAGAAAGCGGCCCGCAGGAAAAGCTCGTTTCGTTTCGGATGAAAGAAAAAGGGCCGCCGCCGCGCCCGCATTATTCGGTTTTCGATAACGGCGAGCGCATTGGCGAAGTAACCAGTGGGACAATTTCTCCGAGCTTGAACTGGGGCGTCGGCATGGCGTATGTCTCGGCTTCCCACGCGAAGATCGGCGTGCAGATCGACATCGAAATTCGAGAAAGGAAGTTTCCCGCCATCATTGAAAAGAAACCGTTCTATAAAAAATCATGAATGTTCCCGACGATTTGCTTTACGCCGACAGCCACGAATGGATTAAACGCGAAGGCGACAACGTTCGCGTTGGAATCACCGATCACGCGCAATCGGAACTGACCGACGTAGTTTATGTCGAGTTACCGAAGATGGATCGGCAAGCGAACGCGAAAGAAGCGATTGCAGTTGTCGAATCGGTCAAAGCCGCAAGCGACATTTACGCGCCGGTGAAAGGAACTGTCGTCGAAGTAAACAAAGCGCTGGAAGCAGATCCGGGCTTGATCAATCGCGAACCCTACGGCCAGGGTTGGATTTTCATTCTCAAGATCGACAACGCCGACGATCTCAAGCAATTAAAAGAGGCGAACGCGTATCGGACGCAGATTGCACAATAACTGAGTCGAATTCTCGTTAGGTCCAACCGGCGATGTACGAGCATCGAAAGCAACGCCTTCTTAGTCCGGCTGAATTTGCAAAACGGGTAGGTCGCCATTTTTTACTCGCGCTTTTTGTGGTCGCCGTTGGATTGGGAATTGGAGTCCTGGGATATCACTGTCTCGGCGAACTAAATTGGGTGGACTCGCTCCTGAATGCTTCGATGATTTTAGGCGGGATGGGGCCTGTCGATACTCTCCATTCCACGCCAGCCAAGATATTCGCTTCGTGCTATGCCTTGTTTTCAGGACTCGCCTTTATCGGCGTGGCGTCGCTGATCGTGGCGCCGTTTGCCCATCGCCTCCTGCACCGTTTTCATCTCGACGAGAAATAGCGGAGCTTGGGATCTTTCCAGCGTGAGAGCGAGAGCGATTTCCCAAGATGAAGATTAAATACTTCAAATCACCAAGCGAATTTCACAGATGGCTGGAGAAGAATCATGAGACAATGTGCGAGTTGTGGGTCGGTTATTATAAGAAAAGCTCGGGCCGACCGAGCATGACCTGGCCTGAATCGGTCGATGAAGCGCTCTGTTTCGGCTGGATCGATGGGATCCGTAAGAGTGTAGATGATTTGCGTTACACAATTCGATTTACGCCGAGAAGACGGGATAGCGTGTGGAGCGCGGTCAATATTAAACGGGCGGAGGAATTGCGTGATCGAGGGTTGATGGAGCAGCGTGGCATGGCCGCGTTTAACGCGCGAAAAGAAAATAAGTCGGGCATTTATTCATACGAGCAAAGGAGCGACAACCTGAGTGCGCCATATGAAGAAAGGCTGAGACAAAACAAAGCGGCGTGGAATTTCTTTTATGCTCAACCTCCATCGTATCGAAAGGCGGTCAGCTGGTGGGTAGTCAGTGCAAAACAGGAAGCGACGCGACTCAAGCGACTGGAAAAGCTGATGAAAGTGTCGGCCAGAGGGAAACGGCTGCTATGAGGAGAATGGAAAAGTTACAGGCAGTCAGCTTTTTCGTAATGCGAAGCCGATGTATTTCTGTGTTCATGACAATGAAAAGCAGCTAGAGACCGATGGCACGGCAACCCCCCTGAGACCTTGACTCAGCGGCAGCGAACTCCCCCTTTTCTCTGGGGCAACGCTGTGCTTAATTCCTCGTTTGCCCGTGAGCAGCAAACCGAAGCAGCGCGAGACCGAGCCCAACTTTGAAGGAGCGATGGAGCGTCTCGAGGCAATTGTCGAGCAGATGGAATCGGGCAAGCTGCCACTGGAAGATCTAATCGTGCGTTACGAAGAAGGAATGAATCTGGTAAAAATTTGTCAGGAACGGCTTGCCAACGCCGAGCAGAAGATCGAGATCATTGCCCGCAATAGCGCCGGCAAGACTACAGTTAAAGATTTCGAACCGACGCCCGAGCCGGCAGTGCCTGCCAGGGCGGTCGATGAACCCCAAAACACCAATGACGAAATCAAGCTCTTCTAAATCCTCCCCGACTTCTGACGCGAGAGCCAAGACCGCGCGATTGCTCGATGGGATCCGTTCGCCCGCCGATATCAAGGCGCTGCGCGAAGAAGACCTGCCCCAGCTCGCGCAGGAAGTGCGCGATGAGCTGATCAAAGTTCTGTCTCAAACCGGGGGACATCTGGG
>JBKOXU010000104.1:0-10384 GCA_046725095.1 Verrucomicrobiota bacterium | reverse complement strand
GCGCTTATGTAGCTCAATGGCTGGCCCTCGGCTACACCTCTCAGAAAATGCTTGACGCAGGCAGGGCAATTATCGACGCCACCATGGCCGCTTTCCCGAATCAATATGTGAGTCTGGCTGTGGGAGGCAATCTTCATGCCGCACCTAACAACAATCTTGATCCCACGGCGGATTACGTCGCGCGTAACGCCGTGCTAAACGCTCGCGCATCCTGGCCCGGGAGATTGATTGTGCAGAAAAACGATCTTTCGACCTTTATTCCTGTTGCCCCGGGAACGGGCACTTTCTACCAGATGATATCGGATTTTCAGCCCGACGTTGCTGGGCAAATGTTTTATTGGTGCTTTGGCGACGCCACCTACCGGGTTAACAACGGAGTTCCTATTGATCCTGCGGTCGCTTTGACCCAATCCGTGGATAACGGCATAAGTTATGGTGAGAAATATATCGAAATTTACCAAACTGACGTGCTTAATCTGCCCACCGTAATCGGCTACGCACACCATGCGTTATTAGGGACTACTCCGACCCCGACTCCACCTCCAACTCCAACTCCAACTCCGATAGAGACAAAACCATACCCTGCTGGCATCATCGCCCTTAGTCCGCCTGACACGATCGAAGACCCCATTGGAGATTTGTCGCGCATGTCTTGGTGGACAAATCCCCTTGTCGATGGCGTTCGGCTCAGGTGTGTGTGGAATGTTGTTCAGCCGCAAGAAGGCACCTACAATTGGAGCACCATCGATCAGGCGCTCAGCCTCGCCAACCAATATGGTAAGAAAATCGGCGTTAACATTTCTGCGGGCATTCTTACTCCGCAGTGGGTTTACGATAGTGGCGCGACCAAGTACACATTAACCGATGGTTCAGGGGACTCGATGCCGCTTCCTTGGGACACCGCTTTCCAGAACAAATGGCTGGCGTTCGTCAATGAATTCGGAGCGCGCTACGACGGCAACCCTGCTCTAGCATACGTCTGCCCGACAGGTTTTATGCAAAATTGCGTAATGTATTTCGCGCCGAACCCGCAGGACGAGACCAATCTGACTGCTTTGGCGATGCAGGCCGGTTATGCCAGCCTCAGTGACGCCTATGTTCCTGCCGCGGAGACGATCATCGCCGCATTTACGGCCGCCTTTCCAACGACTGCTATTGTGCTTAACCCGGTAACACCTTTTACTACAGGTGGCCAGGGGGCAGTGGATTCGATCAGGAATTTTGGATTCGACACATACCCGGGCCAATTCGGGGTTATGTATCCACTTCAAGCGACCATCCCTCCTCACAATCCTCCTCCGCCACCAGTCCCGTATCCAAAAGGATATCAGATGCTCTGTGTCGCAAGTGAGGCTGCACGTCTCTACGAAGACCCAGATCCGATTCCCCTGCCTCTCGCCCCCATTCCGCTACAAGACGCATTGGAAAACGGAGTCTCTTTGGATGGTCAATATGTTGAAGTTTACGGGACCGATCTCAAGCTTGCCATCGACCAAATAGTGCTTGAGATCGAAGGCGCAAAGTTGAAAGCAAACGTGCCCCCTTAAGGCTCCGACAAATCTGCATATCTTTTAAGTTCTCCGGCACGCCCTAAGGTGGCCCCAAGTTTGACCAACACCCCGTGTTTGAAACACCCGAATCTGGATGGATTTCGGCAGAGAACGGGAGGGGCGAAAAATTCAACCAAACAGCGAAGGAGAATAAGAATGGGCAGTTCACGCCGATCATTACAGCTTTTATTAACGCCTTCCAGTCAAGAATAAGGGGATAGCTACGGTACTACCGTCAGCGTCAGATCGTTACCATCGCCGCCTTCGTAGCTCACTTGGAACGTGTTACTGCCAACCGTGAACGTTGAGCCATCGGCAAGATTACTAAAGGCGCCCCCGATCGGTGTCGCGGCGGTATTGTCGATGACAGTAAAAACTGTGCCCAACGGCAGCGCGCTGTTGGCAAGATCTGCAGGGGAAAAGAGCGCGCCACTGCCAATGGCGACGCCGTTGGCGACAACTTTGCCAGCAGTGCCGCGACGAGTGTTCAGCGTGAACTTGTAGGTCGCGTCGGAATTGAACGCCAGCGTGCTCTGGAGCGTAAGGGTACCGGGATTAGCGCTACTCTTCCCAGGGGACAGGGATGCTCCACTGCCACTCCCTGTCCCGATGCTCACCGCGCCGGCGATGATGCCGCCGCCGCCGAGAATGCCCGCGTTGACCTGTACGGGTCCACTGCCAGTGCCCGAACCGGTCCTGTTATTGACCACAAGTTGACCGCCGTCAATCGTCGTGCCTCCGATATGGCTATTCGCATTGGTGAGAATCAACCTGCCGGTCCCGACTTTCGTGAGTGAGCCGCCCGAGCGGCCACCAGGTACCGAGTCACCGTCGTGCAACTCGCCGGAGAAGACTCGGTTGGAATTAAGGGTGCCCACAGCCAGGTTGTCGGCGCCGAGGAAGACATCGCCGTTGCCTTCGAGCAAGCCGATCGCCACGCCTGGCAAGTTATGGCCGTTGAGGTCCAGGTAGCCGTTGTCGAAAACCTTCACTCGCGCCGTGCCACCCGTGGAATCATTGAAAAAGAGAATCGTCGCGCCCGCCAGTGGGCCAGTGCCGACACCACCGTTGGCGATCAGCGTGCTATTGCCCGCGCTCGATGTGTCGAAGAATAGGGTCAAGCCGCCGTGACCGCCGCCGACTGCGGCGCCATTGGCGATCAGCGTGCCACTATCCGCGGTCGAACTATCGTAGAATGCGGTGAAGCCGCGGCCTGCGCCGCTGATGGGAGCACCGTTGGTCGTAAACGTGCCGTTACCGACGGTCGCGACTTCATGGAACTCGGTGAAAGCGCCGCCTCCACCATTGACCGCACCACTGTTGTTGATAAAGGTGCCGTCCGCTGCGGTTGAGTTGTCATGAAAAAGGATCCCGCCGCCTTCTGCGCCGCTGACCGCTCCGCCGTTGTTGGTAAAGGTAGTCAGGTTTCCCGCCGTCGCGCTGTTTGTGAATTCGATGAGTCCGCCCTGGGCGGATCCGCCGACAGCAGTCACAAAATTCTGCGCGTTACCTGAATTATTCATGATGCCCACGCCGCTGAGAGTTAACTGCACCATGGGATTGACAGTGATCGTGAACGCGCTTGCGCTCGGGTTGAACACGATCCTGTCCACCTCGATCTGGGCCGGGATGGAGACGTTGGTGATATTGGAGGAATCGAACGTCGCCACGTCGGTCGGCCCATTCGGTACGGTCGGCGGTGTCCAGTTCAAAGGGTCTACCCACTGGCCGCTGCCAGGGTTAAGATTCCATGTCGCGCTGTCAGCATGGCTGACTTGAGCGCCGAGAATCAGGATCGCCGCCGGCAGAATTATGGCGATTGATGCGGCTCTAGACAACCGCGGCAGCCCGCCCGGTTTGGATCTGGTCGGTTGTTTTTTCATCGGGCTGTTTTCTTCGTTAGGCGTGACACGCCCAATGGGCAAATCAATTGAGGTTCCACACAATAGAATATTACGAGCGCGGCCCCCGCGCCGCATCTCTCGGAAATCCGCGGATGGTTGGTAACGGCTTAGCCACGGAAAAAATGCGGCGATTTCCTCACGTGCCGCAATTGTCTGAAAACTGATTTCGGATTAAATCCTATCGAAGAATCTTGTAAATATTCCCGTTGCCGTAACTGACAATATAAAGTTCGCCACTGTTGTCCTCCCAAAAGGCAACAGGGTTAACCAACGGAAAATTGCCGATACGGGTCGGAAACAACTCCGAAGTGATGTCTTGGAAATCCGATACGGTGTGCCCGTCGTAACGGAAGGTCCAGATTTTGCCCGTAAAATCCCCGTTATCCGGGCCGAAGGTATCCCCGAAAACATATAGGCCGCGCAGATCGCGAACCTTAGTTCCGCGATAAACATAGCCGCCGACTATGGATATACCCACCGAGTGATCATAATCGAAAATCGGATCAACCGCATTGGGTGGTTCAGGGTCGTCCTGAGCGCAGGGGCTCCGAATGAAGCCTTCGCGGACGCGCCACCCGAAATTTTCGCCTCCGCCAGGATTTGACGGGAATTGCACATCTATCTCTTCGCGAGTCGCCTGTCCCACGTCGCCGATAAACATCCTGCCGTTCCGGCGATCCCAACTGGATTTCCACGGATTGCGCAGGCCATATGCCCAAATTTCTTGTTTAACCGGGGGTGGGGATCCGAAAAACGGATTGTCTGGCGGGATAGTGTAGGTGCCCGGCGCGGCCTCAGGGTGAATGCGCAAGATTTTACCGAACAAAGTTTTTATGCTTTGTCCGTTTCCGGTTACCGGATCGTGGCCAACAGCCCTATCGCAGGTGCCGCCGCCATCTCCGCTGGCGATGTAGAGGTTGCCCTCATCGCCAGGGCGCGGGCTGAAAGCCAGGTGGTGCATTTGATGTTGTTCTTGCGGATGATCGACAACGATCAGTGACGCTTCGCTGCCTGGATCAGCAATATCGGGATTCGCCGAGACCTGAAACTCCGAGATGTGGTTTACGCATGTGCCGAAAGATCCGCCGGGCGTGGTGTAGGAGACATAGAATCGGCCGTTGGTCGCATAGTTCGGATCGAACGCCAAACCGAGCAGCCCTTGTTCGCCGCCGATCGAGACTATGCCGGAGAGGTCGAGAAACGGTATCGCATTTACGGTTCGCGCCGGAAGTTTGATGATCTTGATCTTCCCTGTCTGCTCCACTACAAAAATCCGACCTGCATCCCCAGGCGGCGCAGTTATCGTAACCGGCGAATCGAACCCCCCCACGAACAGGCCCGCCGACTTCGCGTAGCTGGTGCCCGTCGTCAGGATCAAGACAAGGGCCGCCATGAAGCCGGTGGTGAAGAAGTATCTGATGGCGCGCGAAAAAGCGCGGGAGTCGGTGTTTTTCGTCATTGTTTTCATAATGTTTCCCTGTTTTGCCTGTCGGCTAGAATGGATTCCCTCGAGACGTTTTTAATGGTACGCAAAAAAAAACGTGATCACAAGCGTAAAAAACAATCGATTGCTGGTTACGACTTCGCGCCAGATGAATTGCCGAGGCCAAGCCCGCTCCCTTTGAGACCTCCGCACGTTCTGGATTGGCGAGTCAAGCTTGACAAGTTAGATCATCAATGCAGGGTGCGGGACAAACCTCAAGAGAAGGAAAACATCGTATGACCAACCTTATTCGGATCATCAATGCCATTTGTTCAGGCGAAAATTCAGGTAGTCGGCCGCCATTGCGGCGCCGTTCTGTTCTCATCGCGCTCGCGTTCGCATTATTTGCAGTAGCGCCAGCGTCCCGAGCGGTTGACCCGCCACCGGGCGATTTCTATCCCGGCGACAACACCGCTAGCGGTGAGGATGCGCTCTTCAGCCTCACAACCGGCATCCACAACACGGCGTGTGGCTACGAGACGCTTTTTAGCAACACCACCGGGTTCAATAACACGGCTATTGGCTGGACAGCGATGCAGCTGAACACCACCGGTACGAGAAACACTGCTGTTGGCTGTGACGGTCTCACCAAAACTACAACTGGCAGCAAGAACACGGCCGTAGGGGTTCTCGCCCTCGTCAACAACACCACGGGCAACAGCAACATTGCGCTCGGCTTTAATGCCGGTGCAAATCTCACCACGGGCAATGATAACATCGACATTGGCAACCCTGGCGCCCCCCGCGAGACCAATGCGATCCGCATCGGTATGCAAGGGCTTCAGGCGAATACGTTCATAGCCGGCATAAGCGGGGCGACTGTTGCCGACGGAGTAACAGTTGTGGTAGGTTCCGATGGCCATCTCGGCACGATCGTCTCCTCAGAGCGTTACAAGGACGCGATCCAGCCCATGGACACGGCGAGCGAAGCAATCCTCGCGCTCAAACCGGTGACCTTCCGCTACAAGCCCGAGCTTGATCCGAAGGGTATCCCGCAGTTTGGCCTGACAGCCGAGCAAGTTGAAAAGGTGAATCCAGATCTGGTGGCTCGCGACGACCAGGGCAAGCCCTACACGGTGCGCTATGAGGCAGTGAACGCGATGCTGCTCAATGAGTTTCTCAAAGAACATCGCAAAGTGGAGACGCAAGAAGAGAAAGTGCAACAACTGGAGACGACCGTTGCCCGGTTAGAGGCAGCCTTAAAAGAACAGGCGGCGCAAATCCAGAAGGTGAGCGATAAAGTCGAACTGAACAAGCCTGCTCCGCGCATGGTGACTAACGATTAATCTGGACTGCGTCGGCCGGCACTCATCGTGCAGCTATCAATATTCCAACCCACGGCCCCGCCAGTCAGCCTGAAATTTTGTCATCTCCTCCGTGGTAGGAAGGCCTGAAAGGCGTTGCTGCCGAAGGTGAAGGTTGAGCCATCGGTAAGGTTGGCGAACATCCCGGGGTCTTGCCGCGGTGTTGTCGCTCGCGGTGAAAACTGTGCTCAGCGAAAGTGTGCCGGGGTCAATACCATCAAAGAACAAGAGCGGGCCGCCGCCATGGTCACGCCACTGGCGAGAGCTTTGTCCGCCGTGAGGTAGCTGCTGCTGAATCCGAGAAGACAGGTCGCGTCGGCCGTGGACGTGCCCTTTTTCTGGATGGTAAGAGCATTCGGCCGCGGGCGCCAGGCCTGAGGGTGTTTTTTGAGGCCTAACGGAACTCGCCACCACTCCCGACGGGCCGCAGAGTACAGATTTAGCAAAAGATGTTCATAAGCGGGTTCTCTGGCGTTTACGTTTCAGTTGAAACAAAAGTTTCAAGAAAAGTGCGAAAGAAACAGCGCTCCAAGAAAATACCAACGATTTTTTAGCTGGACGCGATTCGGGGTCGATGATAGGATCTCGATCCTCCTTCTTATTATGAAAAGATCTTCGCTGACCCTCCTCCTCACCGTTTTCGCCTCAATCGGAGCCATTTCGGCTCAGGCGCAACCCTCAATTGTCCTAAATCCAGAGCGTGCGGGCCATGCCGCGACTCTCCTGAACTCAGGCAAGGTCCTTATCACGGGCGGCGTGAATGAAAGTGCTACCATCAATTCTGCTTTGCTTTACGATCCGGTGAGCAGGACGTTTGTGCCGACCGGCTCTATGACCTCTGCGCGCGCGGCCCACACGTCAACCTTGCTGCCAGATGGCAGAGTGCTCATCACCGGCGGTAATCAGGGCGTGGGGGTGCCACTGCTGAAGTCATGCGAAATATACGATCCGGCGACGGGGGTCTTCACACTGGTTTCTCGGGCCATGCACGTCGCGCGAGACAAGCATACCGCCACGTTGCTCGCGAACGGCCAGGTGTTGATCGTTGGGGGGAAAAGCGCCGATTTATTCGATCCCAATACGCAGATCTTTACCGAAATAATGGCCGCGCCTTCAAAGCGCTCCAGTCACGCCAGTATACTCCTTCCGGATGGCACGGTACTTGTCACGGGGGGGTACGTCGGCCATGTGGCAGCGACTGACGCCTGGGTGTTTAATCCTCAGACGCAGGTGTTTACGCTCCTCTCGGCGAACATGCTTGTTCCGCGCGCAAACCATGAGATGACTCCGCTGCCGGATGGGAGAGTTTTGGTCACCGGGGGGTTCTCCGGGACCAGCCCCCATGATCAGGTCGATATTTTTGATCCAATACAGCAGACGTTTACAACTGGACGCCATATGCTTTACCACCGTTCCAATCACAGGGCACTGCCTTTGGCGGATGGCCGAGTGCTTGTCATCGGAGGGACTACACTCGAGAGCGGATTTCTGGATGTGAACGAGGTTTATGATCCCACCAGCAACACATGGTCGGTTCACGATACTATGCAGCAAAACAGGGGTGGTCCCACCGCCACGATGTTGTTGAACGGTACTGTTTTAGTGGCAGGCGGCTTCACGGGTAACAAGACCTTGCAGTCAGCTGAAGTGCTTGATCCGGCGACGCACTCCTTCACCTCTCTGGGAAATATGCAGGTCGGCCGGAACCAGCAGTCAGACACGGTGTTACCGGATGGTAAAGTCCTGCTAGCTGGCGGAAGCGAGGACGTGGTATACCTAAATTCCGCCGAAGTCTTTGACCCGGCGAATAATTCCTTCACATTGGTTGGCTCCCTTTCTCAAGCGAGAAAAAGCCACACCGCGACGCTACTTCGGGACAACCATGTTTTGATCACTGGCGGGAAGACCGGAAACGGCGATTCCGACATTGCCGAACTATACGACCCGTCGACCGGGCAGTTTACCTTAACGGGTTCGATGAATGATGAGCGCTCGCTCCACACGGCCACTTTACTCAATAGTGGCAAGGTCCTCGTAGTCGCTGGCCGACATGGAGCGACGCCGTTGTTTACGTCGGAGCTTTACGATCCGGCCTCCGGATCTTTTTCTCTTACTGGCGAGCTAAACGTCCAGAGAAAGCGCCACCGTGCGACATTACTACCCTCCGGCAACGTGCTCGTGGAAGGTGGAGCTTCGCTTAGCAACGGAGAACCGGTCGACACCGGGACGCCGACCGCCGAAGTGTATGCGCCCAGATTCGGGACTTGGACCCAAGTGGAGGATATGAGTGTTGGTCGCACTGAGCACGACGCCACGTTGCTCCCTGACGGTACAGTTCTGATAACAGGGGGGATTTCGTTCGTGGCACCTTCAGACTTATATCACCGGAACACTGGCTCGTTTTCGCTAGTAGGCGGTGTGCTGCAACCGCGGCAACGTCACGTTGCCATACTGCTGGCGAATCCGGCGTGGGGTTCCCTGACGGGAAAGGTCCTCGTGATCGGAGGAGCTTCGACTGGTAATTCTATTTACGGCGGCATCGAGCGAGCGCTGGATTCGGTCGAGCTCTATGATCCCGCAACCACTCAGGTAAGCCTGTTTGGCACAATGACGACGGCACGGCAGAATCACACCGCTACATTGCTCTCGGATGGAAGAATCCTCATCGCCGGCGGCGTCAGCAGCCCCGCCGTCAGCGCGACTGCTGAAGTGGTCACTCCTTAGCCCGCAAATCTGCCCCGAAAAACTACTGGATACTTCGACGTACTTGCCGCCTAAGGTGACTCTGCGTGGGCGGGAAGCAGGTGAACCAGACCGCAAAATGCTCCGGAGATCCGCTTTTTCTGTTGACGTTCGTGATACTAGCGAGTATCTGCCTCGCTCGCTATTGGGAGAAGGGGAAACACAGCTATCGCCTTTATAAAACAAGGAAGGTTAGGAACAATGAGCAACCTCATCAAGATCACAAATGCTCTCGCGGCTCTCGCGATGCTGATCTCGCCAATCGCACACGGGCAACAGTTTGTCGATGTTGCCGATAGCGCGGAAAGCGTTAAGACGTCGAACGACTCTTTAGACGGCGGTCCGGTCCCGCAGCTTTTCGTAGTAGCAAGCTTTTCGAACTCCGTCACTGTGATCGATCCCGCTACCAACGGGATCACGGCCAGGATCCCCGTCGGCACAGCTCCGATTCGGCTGGCCATGACCCCCAACGGGCTGAAGGCCTATGTTTCCAATCACGGTGACAACACGGTCTCCGCCATCGACACGGTGAATCGGATTGTTACGGCCACAATTCCGGCCGGAGATGGTGGTCCGCAAGAACTCACAGTCACTCCGGACGGCGGACGAGTCTTCGTGGTGAAGGAAGACTCGGGAGACGTCGCAGTGATCGATACGGCGACAGATACCCTTATCAGGAATGTGATCATCGGCGGGACGGGGGCCAAAGATGTCCTGGTGACACCCGACGGCCGGTTCGTTTACGTGGCGAATTACACAGCCTCCATGGTGAACGTGATAGATACCTCTACCTATCAGGTGAGCAACATCGCCACGCCGCCCGGCCCTCGTCGGCTCGCGATCACGCCGAGCGGCGGTCGCATTTTCGCGGCCGACTACTTCGGCAACTCGGTCTCGGTCATCGATACTTCCACTCAAACTGTGATCCAAGACATCGGCGTCGGGCGGCATCCGAGAGGCATCGCTATCACGCCGGACGGTCGCAAGATTTATGTAACTAACATTGGTAACCGGACTGTCTCGGTCATTGATAATGCGCAACTGAGAGTGGTCGCGACCATTGGGGTTGGCAGCCAGCCTTTCCATCTGACCATCACGCCGGACGGCGCCTGGGTCTACGTGTCGAACTCCAAGTCGCAGTCGGTGTCGATCATCGATACCGACACTCACGCCGTGGTCAACACGCTTACGGTCGGAGAAGGCCCTTTTTTCTCCGTCGTCGATCCGAGCGGCACCGACCTATACGTTTCCAACTCTGCGGACACCACAGTGTCCGTCATCGATCTAGCCAGTCAGACCGTCTTGCGAACGATTCATCGAGTGGGATCGCAGCCGTTCGATTTGTTGTTCAACGGTCCGCAGTGATTGGAGCCGCACCAACCATTCCCGCGCCCGCCATAG
>JBKOXU010000018.1:0-6673 GCA_046725095.1 Verrucomicrobiota bacterium | reverse complement strand
AGCGCGAGACGAATTGCGATTTCTTTGCGCCGCGCCGTGCCACGCGCGAGCAACATGTTCGCCAGATTAAGACAGGCCACGAGCAGGACAACAGCCGCCATGCCGAACAACATCGGCGCCAACATTTTCACTTCGCCATCGCCGGACGGGCTTGTGCTTGTGGCAAAACGCGAGACCGGCGAGGTGATGAAAGTCTGATCTTTTTGCTCGACGGGATAGGCTTGCTCGAGATTGGAAGCTAATGTTTTCAGGGTTGGCTCCGCTGCCGCGCTGCTCATTCCCGGTTTCATCCGGCCTATGATGAGCAATTGCGTACCAGTGCGATCCCCGAGCGTGGTGCGATTGTCCGATTCGAAATCGTTGGCTACCGTGTCATAAGAGCTGAGCGGCAGCCAAACTTCCGGCGCGAAAACTTGCATCGTGCCGGTGAATCCTTTTGGCAAAATTCCGATCACCGTATACTGCCGGTTATTGACCGTAATCTGCGAATTCAGGAGTCCGGGATTGAGGTTCTGTTTCTGCCAGTAGCTATAACTAACGATCGCCACGGCGGCATTCGTGCCCGGTTTTTCTTCTTCCAGCATGAACGTGCGGCCCTGCACCGGGACAACGCCGAGGACGGAAAAATAGTTTGAGCTGACGAGGTCGGCGAAGGTGCGTCGCGTGGTCGTGCGATCGCCAATGCCAACCATGGCGAGGTTGTGCGCCATCACCCCGGAGAAAACGCGGTTCTGCTCGCGAATATCGACGTAGGCCGGATAGGAAAACCCCCGGAACGTCTTCGGATTTTTTTTGTCCTGCGAGAAGAGCTGTACGACTTGATGAGGCTCGGTATAGGCCGGCGGCCGATACAACATTGTGTCGAGCAAGCCAAAGATCGCGGTGTTCGCGCCAATTCCCAACCCCAGCACAATTACCGCCGCAATCGTGAACCCTGGCGATTTGCGGAGCTGCCGGAGAGCAAACTTTAGATCGTTCATGTTATTCAGCGCGTAACGCCTCGATGGGATTCACGCGCGTTGCCATTCGCGCCGGCAAATACGACGCGAGCAATCCAACCGCTGCGAGCACAAGCGCGACGATGCCGAAACTCCACGGGTCATGCACCGACACCCCGGCAAGACTTCCCTCGAGCAATTTTGTAAGGAAAAACGCAGCGACGCTGCCCAGTCCAAGTCCAATTGCGATGAGACGCATTCCCTGGCCGGTGACAAGCTGCAGCACGTCGGATGTTTGCGCGCCCAGAGCCAGGCGCACGCCGATCTCTTGGGTGCGTTGTCGGACTGAGTACGCCATCACGCCGTAAAGGCCGATCGCCGCCAGGAACAAAGCGAGCGCAGCGAACACCGTGAAGAGCGAGCTAAAGAAGCGGCGCTCCCAGAATGACTCCGTCACGACGCGTTTCATCGTTTGTACTTTGTAAATCGGGATGTCTTTGTTGACCGACATGATCGCTTCCCGAGCGGCTTTCATAAAAAGATTCGGATCGCCTTTCGTCCGCAACATTACGGACATGAACCTCTCCGGCTGCTGATATTGCGGCACGTAGACGCACGGCCTCGAACGCGTTTGTGCTAGCCGCTCGTACTCGACATTCCGCAGCACGCCGACAATCGTCGCCCAACGCGGCTCCTGTCCGAGCTTCAAGACCACTTCCAGCTGATGGCCCACTGGATCGAGGTTCGGGAACCATTGATGCGCGCCGCGTTCGTCAATGAGCACCACGCGCTGCGAATTCTCGTTGTCCCCCGCTGTGAAATCGCGTCCGCCCAAAAGCGGGATCCGCGCCGCCTGCAGAAATCCAGGCGTAATCGTGATGACGTGCGCCTGTCTCGATTTCTGCGCTTCCTCGATTGCCGGTTCGCCTTCGAGTCGAACCGCGTTGTTGCCAACATTGCCCATCGCCGGCAGCGCGCTCGTCGCGCCGGAGGCTTCAACGCCGGGAATTTCAGCCACCTTCGGCATCAACTGCTTGAAAAAGCGGTCTGCGTCTTCCTGCTTGAGCTGCGATGGCGGTATCCCGGTGCGAAATGTCAACACATCCGCCGGATCAATGCCAATGTTGGTGTTCTGCAGCTTCATGAAACTGCGCAGCATCAATCCCGCGCCGACGAGCAAGACCAACGCGAGCGCCACTTCTGCGACGACGAGCGCGCTGCGGACGCGCTGACCTTTGCGCCCGCCCGAGCTGCCGCGCGCGCCTTCCTTGATCGCTTCCACAAGTTGCGGACGCGACGCCTGTAACGCCGGGAACAATCCAAACAGAACCGCCGACCCAACCCCGAGCGTGATCGCGAAAGTAAAGACGCGCCAGTCGAGATCGAAGTGCAGCCAGTACGGCAATTCGACCGGGATTGATGACGTCATCAGATCGATACCCCAAAACGAGAATAGCAATCCGACAGCGCTTCCGATGATTCCGAGCACTAAACTTTCCGCCAGGAGCTGCCGGACAATTGCGCCACGCCCGGCGCCAAGGGCGATGCGCACCGCGATCTCGCGGTTGCGCGATGCGGCGCGCGCAAGGAGCAGGTTCGCGACGTTCGCACACGCGATCAGATGCACGAACAGCACCGCGCCCATCAACAAAACGGTCAGCGTTCTTGCATTATCGACTGTCTCTTCGCGGAAATTGCGAACGTAAGCGGTGCAGCCGGCATTGCTTTGCGGATGATCAGCCGCGATTCGCGCCGCAATCGCATCCAACTCCGCGCGTACTTGCTCGATCGTGACGCCCGGTTTCATCCGCGCAAAGCAGTCGAAATTGAAATTGCCGCGCGGGTCATCTTTCTCTGTCGTCTTAAGCGGCATCCAAAGATCGGAGGTCTCCGGAAAACGCCAGCCCTTCGGCATCACGCCGGCGATCGTCGCGCGTTTGCCATTAATGGTAACAACGCGGCCGACCACACCGGGATCGGACCCGAAATGCGTTTTCCACGTTTCGTAGCCAAGCATCGCAACCGGCTCGGCGTTCGGCTGATCTTCATCCGACCGGAAATTGCGACCAAGGATCGGCTGCACCCCGAGAATCGTGAACGCGTCGGCTGAGACGAACGCGCCGAGATAACGGTCCGGTTTCTCGCCGTCACTCAGGATCATCGTGGCCGGGTACGAGATGCCGAGGCCGTCTATGGTTTTTGTCGCCTCCCTTTTGAAGTCGACGTAGTCCGGATAAGCGACGCCGTTCGGACCTTTGCCGACTTTCGGAAACGACTCGCTGACGAATACGATCCGGCCCTGATCTTTGATATAAGGCCACGGCTTGAGCAGCAGCGCGTTGATAGCAGAAAAGGTGGTCGTCGACGCCCCGATGCCGAGGGCGAGCGCGAGCACTCCCACCGTTGCAAATGCCGGCGCTTTCGTCAACATTCGCAACGCCAGCCGCATGTCCGCGAGCATGTGCGATCCTCGATTCCTCAGGCCGCGATTCGGTCCTCAATCACTCGGCCATCAAATAAGTGGACGGTGCGATCGGCGTGTTGCGCGAAACGCTCATCGTGCGTGACCATACAAATCGTGGCGCCACTCTGGTGCAATTCTCCGAGCAGGTTCATCACTGCTTCGCCGTTGCGCGAATCAAGGTTCCCCGTCGGCTCGTCCGCGAGCAAAATTGCCGGCCTGCCAGCAAGAGCGCGTGCGACTGCCACTCGCTGCTGTTGCCCACCCGAGAGCTGGCTTGGCAAGTGTTTTGCACGGTGCGCCATGCCGACGCGCTCCAAGGCCTCGGTCACAAAGGATTTGCGCTCACTGCCTGGCATTCCTCGGTAGGTGAGCGGCAATTCGACATTCTCAAAGACGGTGAGATCGCCGATCAGATTAAAACTTTGGAAAATAAAACCGATCTCGCGATTACGAATGCGTGCACGGTCGGCAAACGAAAGATTGGCAACTTCGTTTCCTTTTAAAGAATAGCTGCCGTCGGACGGCGTATCGAGCAGTCCGAGGATCGACAACAACGTCGTCTTGCCGCAGCCAGACGGCCCGGCGATCGAAACATATTCGCCGGTGCGAATATCGAGATGAATCCCGGAGAGCGCATGAGTCTCCACTTCGTCGGTGAGGAAGACCTTCCGTACGCCATTCAATCGTATCAAAGGAGTCGAGCCGTTTTTCATAGGAGTTTGCATTGATTCGGTAGCAGTTGTTGTTGAATTCATTGATGTCGTTTTTTGTGTTAGTTAAGGCGAATGCGTTCGTGCGCGTCCCACGCGCTGGTATCGGAGAGAATCACCTGATCTCCCGGTTGAAGACCCTCTAGGATCTCGATCGTGTTCACGGAGCTCTTGCCCAGTTTTACCGGCGTGCGCACAGCGTCCGAGCTGCTCCCGACGAGTTTGAACATTCCTACGGTATTGTTTTCCTGGCCGAAGGCTGGGCGGCCGACATAAACCACATTGTCGAGACGCTCGAGTTCGATTGTTCCATCTACGCTCAGATCGGGCCGCGCGCCTTTTGGCAGGGCATCATCGAATGCGACATCGACAGTGACTGTTCCCTGTTCGACTGCTGGATCGACCCGAGTGACGTGACCGTTCACGGTGCCGTTTCGTGTATCGATCACCGCTTGCTGGTTGATCTGAATATCCTTCGCCTGCGTCTCGGCGATCTTGACTTGCGCTTTGAGTTTTGTCGGATCGGCGACGCGCGCAAGATTGTCGCCCACCTTCACACGCTGGCCGATTTGAACCGGCAACTGTTGCAACACACCGGACATTCCCGCTTTCACGTGAAGCGCTTCGACTTGATCCGATTTTAACTTCGCAAGTTGCTTGGCTTGATCGACCGCAGCTTGCTTTGAAGCGATCTGCGGTTCAATCGAATCACGCGAAAAGGCCAAACGTTTTTGTTCGATACCATCGCGGTTTGCCAGCTCCGCTTCTTTTACTTTCGATGTCTTGTAGTCAAGCTCGGCAATCAACCCATTCTTAGCCAGTCGGTCGTTAGTCTCCCGCTCCATCTTGGCTTGTTCGTACTCTGAGTGAACGCGCGCCGTCGTTGATTCCTGATCGAGAACCTCCCGTTGGAGCGTCGCTCGCAAACTCGTCAGCTCCGCTTCGGCTGCGGTGGCTTGTAATTCGGCGTCGTGCGCGGCTTGCTCCAGTTCAGGGCTGGTCAGCTCCAAAATTACTGTGTCGGCTTCTACATTTGTCCCGGGCCAGACAATGATTTTTTCGACGCGCCCTTCCGTGTTCGCCGGAATCCAACGAATTTCCTCTGGCACGAGTGTGCCCAATCCGCGCACCTGCCGCACCATCGGCCCACGTTTCACCGTATCGATCCATACCGTAGAGCGATCGACGCTCGGCACTGCCGGTTTCAAGCGCGAGATGGCAATCGTCGCCAGGATCAATCCAAGCGCGGAAGCGGCGATGATAATGATGCGGCGCTTACGTTTCTTCGCCGCAACCCCTTCGCGTGGCACGTCCATCGAGGAAAGATTCGGCGTGAATCCAGCCGGTCGCACAATAGTACTTTCCTTAGTACTTTCCTTTGGTTGTCGCTGGGGAGTCACGGCCCGATCAAAGCGCTCCAAAAGCGCGACAGAGTTGAATGATGGCGTACGCTCCGCTTACCATCGGCACAGTCGCGGCCACGACCAAGATTGAGAACAAAATCGCCTCGCCGAAGAAATCGAGCCGCGCTTCCTTTTGAAAATAGAGACGGCTAATATTGCGAAAAGAGGGCACCGTCGGTTTTGCGCAACGGCCCCGATAATCGCTGAGCGTTACGGATTGATAATTGCATTCGATCAACGGGAACCGTTTCTCGCTGCGAGTTGTTATGAAAGTTGGTTTCATACTTCTTTAAGATGCGTGGCAGGTGGTTCTTGGATTCTAAAATCTTCTTCTCGTCGACGGCAGATAACGCAACGATCGTGCCAACCAGAAAATAAAATCGCATGACCCAGTCGATCAGTGACTTACGCTTATCGATCGAAAAGGAGCGATCATCGTATGGACCGTTTCCGGGACGAGCGTGTCCCGTTTTCGGGACGGATATGACAACCGCGCTGCGTTATCGCGGGAGTAGCAGTAACGCTTCCGCGCCTGTGCCGCCGGGGCGGTTCATCACTGCCAATGAACCCCCGTGCGCTTCAGCGATTTGACGGCTCAACGGTAGACCAATTCCCGAGCCGTCAGGCTTCGTCGTAAAAAAGGGCACGAACAGGTTTGCCGTGTTCATGATTCCCGGACCCTCGTCTTGGACAAATATTTCGACACTATCGTGTTTCTCACGCCACCCGATCGCGACGTCTCCGTTTGTCTCGAGGGCGGCATCGACAGCGTTATGCACCAGATTGATCAATAACTGTTCAAGTTGCGCTGCGTCAGCGCGAATCTTCGTCACCGGGCTGGATACGACTTTCACATTTAGCCTTGGCTCCAAATCCACGACCCGCTGCACGAGTGCGGCAAGCTCTACATCTCGTTTTTGTGGCGGCGGAAGTTTCGTGAGGCGCGTATACGCTTGCAGAAAACGACCGAGCGAATCGGCGCGTGCTGCAATGGAGTTCAATCCACTACGCGCATCATCCTGCCAATCCGGCGGAGGCGGGTCGCGCCGGAGGAGCGATTCCAGGCTGGCAGCAAGCGATTTGATCGGCGCAAGTGAGTTATTCATCTCATGGCCGAGCACGCGAACTAATCGCTGCCAGGCGCGCCGTTCCTCTTCG
>JBKOXU010000027.1:0-5828 GCA_046725095.1 Verrucomicrobiota bacterium | reverse complement strand
CATTGCGATGATCGAAGCGCCGCCATCTCCAAGATCGTCTATTAAATCTGGTTCTGTTCCGGGCAATTCATCGCCCATGATTGCAGTCCGATCCCTGGTTAAGAAGATTGGTGACCAGGAAATCTTGCGCGGTGTTGATCTTGAGATTCCGAACGGTGAGACAGTTGCCATCATTGGACGGAGCGGCGGCGGCAAGAGCGTCTTGCTCAAGCACCTGGTTGGACTAATGCAGCCTGATGCAGGTGAAATTTGGATCGAAGGCCAGAACATCATCGGCTTGAACGAGCGCCAGCTCGGCGCCATTCGCCAAAAGATCGGCATTCTCTTTCAAGGCGCCGCACTCTTTGATTCCATGACGGTGCAGGAAAATATCGCCTTTCCGTTGCGAGAAGCGGGCGAGCGTAACCCAAAGGTTTTGCGCGCAAAAGTTCGCGAGATGCTCGAGGTGGTGGAACTGGAAGGGCACGAAGAAAAAATGCCGGAGAGCCTTAGCGGCGGAATGAAGAAGCGAGTCGGTCTCGCCCGATCGATCATTCGCCGGCCGAAATGCGTGCTATATGACGAGCCGACGTCAGGTCTCGACCCGGTCGTCTCCGACAGTATCAATCGCTTGATTCGTCGATTACAAGAACGACTGGGAATGACTAGCGTCGTCGTCACGCACGACATGAAAAGCGCGTTCGATGTCGCTAATCATATTGCCTACCTGCACGAAGGGCGGATTTATTTCTACGGAACGCCCATTCAGCTTGAGCAGACCAGCGATCCACTTTTGCAGGATTTCATGCTCGGACGCTCGGAGCAAGGAGCGGCAGCGTCCTAGCCGCCGGGTGAAAATACGGCGATTTGGAAATCGCCGCTCCTTGCGAAAAGGTCGCTAAGATCGACAATAATGTTTCAAAATGAATCGGCACGAACGAGGTTTGGAATTTAAAGTTGGCGCGTTTGTCTTCGTCGGATTGGCAATGTTAGGCGCGCTGGTCGTGCAATTCGGCCGACTGGGAGAAGGCCTCAAAACGTATTATCCACTTACTGTTCGCTTCACTGACGCGAGTGGTTTGTTAAAGGGTTCCGATATTTTGCTCGCAGGGGCCAAAATCGGGCAAGTCTCTGGTGGTCCGCGAATGGTTCCGGGAAGCCAGGGTGTGGATGTGCCGCTGGAGATTTATGATCACATTAAGGTTCCTGAAGGAAGCAAATTCACCGTCGGAAGTTCCGGTCTGCTCGGCGATCGCTTCGTAAACGTGGTGATGCCGCCCGGGCAGCCGAAGGCTTTTCTGGCGCCAAACACCCACATCAGCGGCGCGCGAGAAACTGGCATTGACGATCTCACGCGCGAAGGCGGCGCGTTGGTAAACGATCTCCGAGGAACCGTGCAAAAGATCGACACGACTGTGGACCGCTTGAATCAAGACACACTTTCCTCGACGAACATGGAGAACCTGAAATCGAGCATGGAGCATCTAAATCAAGCCACTGGTGCGTTGGCGGAATCCTCAAAAAAATTGGACGGCGTGATCGAGCAAGCGGATTCAACCATGACTTCGGCAAAAGAAGCAGCCGACAATTTGCAGAATGCGATCGCCGACGCGCGCAAAGTGTTGAACAGCGCAACAAAAGGGAAGGGTTTGGTGGCCGCGCTTCTAAACGATCAGCAGTTAGCAAACGATCTGCACGCGCTGGTCACCAATTTACGCGCACACGGCATCCTATTTTACCGGGACAGCGCCGCAAAGGCTGAAAAAAAGGCACCCGAGCAAACCAAACTGCCACGCCAGACTCGAAGCCGTTAATGTCGACGCTCGCCCAGAGCTTGTAGAGGCGTTTGTGGCAAACGCCTGTCTCCGCTTCAGCCGCACAAGCAGCGGCGTGCGTCTTCGTCGCTTAATCCGTCGATGCGAATCCGCTTTTCGCGCGATTTTCGCCGCGCTCGAACACGATCTCGCGTTCAGAGATTATAACAGTTCCGCCAGAAAACTTCGCAAGCCGCTCGGATTCGCCAGCGGCAATCCTAGCTGCGGTGAAGAAGCGCACGACTGCTTTACCGACCATAAAAATGGCAACGACAAAGCCGAACCGCACCTAAGGTTTTCCTTCGCCCGGGTGCTCCCAGGCAGAACGCACACCCAATCCCAATACGAGGAGAAGTGCGAAGACGCCGAGCCAGGCGTAAGGCGCCCATCGCGCCGCGCGGAGAGTTAGCAGCGATCCTGCGATCAGGCCGACGGCGAGAAGCATCGCGATCCAGTCGTCGATGTTGCATAACAGGCGCCCGAGGTCCTTCAACCATTCGCCAGTCTCGCGCCGGAACAGGAAGAGCGCGGACAAGGTCATTGCCAGCACAATGTATCGCCAACCCAAACCGAGCGGCACATTGAAGATGCCGTGAGCGACGATGACGGGGATGAGCGACCCCGTACGATAGACAGCATAGCCAAAGACGACAGAGAAAATCACGAGCGAAACGAGTTGTCCCACTGCAAGGATCTCAGCGCGATGATACTGCCGGTGGGCCAGCGCGAAGAAGGCCGCCATGACGATCAGGGTCGCACCAGGGCTGTAGCTTTCCCTCAGGCGCCCCAGAACATAGCCGCGCGCGGTAAATTCCTCTACGAACGGGACGACGAGGAAACTGCCCACGGTCATGTAAATCCAGAAATCACGGCCCCAGACGACGCGGTCCTTGAGAGCCCAGAATGGCGTGTCCGAGCCGAGCGGAACATATTCGTGCACCAAGTGGAGAATCTGCACAGGCAGCGAGGCGAGCAAGCCTAGGACGACGCCCATGCCGATTAGCCCAACTAGATTTTGACCGCCCAGACTTACGCCATAGGACGCAGGCGAGCGCCGGCCGCGCAGCCATCCGATCAACAGCGCCAGGACGATAATTAGTCCGTAGCGCAGGCCATGCCAAATCCCCTCCGCCTTGGCGGCAGCTAAAAAATCGGGAGCGCCGCCTTCGCGGAAAAGAAACTGGTCAGCACCGGAAAGACCCGCCCGGCGAAGAACGATGCGCGCGAGAAGAGTCCCGCCCAATATGACGACCATTGGCTCGCCAAGAGCGGACACACGTGCCCTAAGCGACTTGGCGCGCGGAAGAGTGAACCAGCGTGATGCCCCCTCATCTTGCGTCATACCCCGTCTTCTATTTTCTTCCGCTCACTCTGGCCAAGTTTTTTATCTCTCATGAGATTTCAAACAAGGAGGCGTCGGCGCAGTTCCTCTTCAGTTAGCCCGTCGATGCGAATGATTTTCTCGCGCGATTTATGGCCATGCTCCAGCATGATCTGGCGTTCGGGAATTTCCAATTGTTCGGACAGAAAACTACGCAACGCGGCGTTCGCTTTTCCTTCCACTGCCGGCGCGCGGAGCTTGATCTTTATCGCCGCCCCATGTTCGCCCACGACGCTGTCCGCCTTCGCGTTTGGCACAACATGAAACCTAAGAGTGGCCATTGATTCCACTGTAGCGGCGGGCTGCGACCATCACATTTCGCGCCTTATTTTTAACGCAAGCCGACAGCGGCGCGGACACAGGTCATGACGTCGTCGGCGATTTGGTTTGCGCGTTTTGCGCCGCGGGCGAGGACGTTGTCGATGTACGATTTGTCCGCTAGGATTTCTTCCCGGCGTTTACGCATCGGCGCGAAATAATCCCAAAGTTTTTCGAAGAGTTGTTTTTTGAAATCGCCGTAGCCGGCGCCGCCTTTTTGAAACTGCTCGCGCATTTCCGCAATTTCGTTTTTTGAAGCGACCAGCGAGTAGAGTTGGAAGATTGTCGATCCTGACGCGTCCTTTGGCGCTTCGACCGGCGTGGAATCGGTCACGATGCTCATGATGCGCTTTCGGGTTTCCTTTTCGTTGCCGAAGATATCGATGTTATTGCCATAACTCTTGCTCATCTTCTGGCCGTCAATGCCCGGCACCACTTCCGTCGCCGCCTGAATGCGTGGTTCGGGCAATTTGAAGATCCGCCCGTCCGGCTCGGACTGGCCGAATGTCTCGTTCATCTTCACCGCCAAATCACGCGTGATTTCGATATGCTGCTTTTGATCCTTGCCAACCGGAACAATGTCGCTGTCGTAAATCAGGATATCGGCCGCCATCAGCACCGGATAATTGAAGAGCCCGACTGTCGCGGCCATGCCTCGGGCGAGCTTGTCTTTGTAAGAATGTGCGCGCTCGAGCAAACCCATCGGCGCAACCGTGGATAAAATCCAGGCCAGCTCGGTGACTTGTGGCACGTCGGATTGACGAAAAAGCGTCGCCCGTTCCGGATCGAGGCCGCAGGCCAGAAAATCGAGCGCCACGCGGCGCGAGTTTTCACGCAGGGCCTCTGGATCGCGGACGCTGGTGAGCGCGTGGTATTCGGCAATGAAATAAAACGCTTCCCCCTCGGCTTGCAACGCAATCGCCGGCCGCATCATGCCGAAGTAATTGCCGATGTGCAGCACGCCACTGGGTTGGATGCCGGATAAAATGCGCATGAGATTAACTAAATGACGAATACCGAATGTCGAATGACGAAAGAAACCCGAATGCTCAAATGACGCAATGGTATCGCATCTCCTTCAGCCGTTCGGATTTCACCATTCCTTCGTCATTCCGAATTTGTCGTTCGTCATTTCCCCCGACTTCCTGCTGGCAAACCTGCGCCGTAACCATTAGAAGAAATGCGCAATGGCCGCAAAAAGTTCTCAGCCAGTTTCCGTCGTCACCGGCGGCGCCGGTTTTCTGGGGTCGCATTTGACGGATCGGTTGCTGGCGGAAGGTCATCGCGTGATCGCGATCGACAACTTAATCACCGGCAACACAGCGAACATTGGACATCTGGCCGGAAACGAAAATTACCGTTTCATCAAGCACAACGTTTCCAACTTCATCTTCCTCGCGGAAGACAAGATCGATTACGTTTTTCATTTTGCTTCGCCTGCCAGTCCCATTGACTATCTCGAGCTGCCGATTCCGACGCTGAAAGTGGGCGCGCTCGGCACCCACAATACGCTCGGCCTCGCCAAGGACAAGAAGGCATCGTTCATTCTTGCTTCCACTTCGGAATGCTACGGCGACCCGCTCGTCCATCCGCAGAAGGAAGATTACTGGGGCAACGTCAACCCGATCGGCCCGCGCGGTGTTTACGATGAGGCCAAGCGTTTCGCCGAGGCAATGACCATGGCCTATCACCGCTACCACAGGATCGACACGAAAATTGTGCGCATCTTTAACACCTACGGGCCGAGGATGCGCGTGCGTGATGGCCGTGTCGTCCCCGCGTTCATCGGGCAGGCATTGAACGGAGAGCCGCTCACTGTTTTTGGCGACGGCTCGCAGACGCGCTCGTTTTGTTATGCGTCCGATCTGATCGACGGAATCTTCAAGCTGGCCATGAGCGATTATCACGAGCCGGTTAACCTTGGTAATCCGCGCGAGATGACGATCAAACAATTCGCCGACGAGATCATCCGTATCACCGGCACAAAATCAAAAATCGAGTACAAGCCGTTGCCGGTGGATGATCCCAAGGTGCGTCAGCCGGATATCACGCGCGCAAAGGAGGTTCTCGGCTGGGAACCGCGTGTCGATTTCGAAGAAGGAATCAAAAAGACGATTGAGTATTTCAGGGAAGCTTTGGCTTCGCTGCGTTAAACCGTTGAATCGTTAAAGCGGGGAGCACACGCATCCTGCGTGCATCGATGAACCCGAAAATGGGATTGCTTTTGTCGATCCGGTAGCGCAAACCGAAGCGCGTGGATTACCAATTCCCCGAACGCGTCGGAAAGTCGCTCAGCCCCGTTTCATCGATCCCACGGCCAATAGGACGATTTTTCG
>JBKOXU010000204.1:0-5012 GCA_046725095.1 Verrucomicrobiota bacterium | reverse complement strand
CAGCATTTCGATGGTGGGCTGGTCGATTGCACCGGTGATCGGCAGCCCGTAGTCGCGCTGGAAATTCGCAAGAGCTGCTCGCGTCTCTGCGTTTAGTGACCCTGTAACGGCCCCGAAGTAGTACCCGGCGTCTTGAAGCGCCTCTTGCACATTGGCGATCACCTGATCAGGCAGCAGATTACCGTAAGTGTAGATCGGGCCGTCGTAATCGTAATAGCTGTTAAGCGGATCGTAGCCCCAGGCCGGATACCAGTAACCTGCATCCAGGAAATAATATCCGCTGTTAACAAAAACAATCGTATCGCAATTTTGCTTCCAACAATTGCGGTCGTGCCATTCGTGGCGATGACGCCGAAATGCGTCGGAAAAGCTACGGTGTTGCTGGTTACCCTGCGATTTATGCCGCGGCTTGCTCTGTAGCGTCTCACGCGGCGGTACCTCGTCAGAAGGTCGCTGGAGAACTTTACCGCGCGTCTGAACGCCTGGTGCCGCGAGGTCTCTCTGTGTTATATCCTCTCTTGCTGGAATCTTCCTGGTCGGCTGCAAATAAGATTTGGCTATAGGTTGAACATCTGTCATTGGCGGCGTGCCTTGCACGACATCGTTCCTCGCCAGCAGATCTGTAGCTGGCTGTATGTTGTAAGTTCGCGCACTCTGGTGAGGACTCATTGCCCCAAGGCTACGATTCAAAGGTCGGCCCGATGCTGAATAATTCGACCGCGAATTCACGGGACGTTGAACGCCTGTTTGGGTCGGACGCAAATAGGCTGTTCGAGCGTTAGTGCCGATTGCGCCGCGAGCGATGTTCCGTGAGATCGGTCCGTTTGGGCGCGCGTTAGTGGCCCGCGCGCCATTGTTCGTCGTCACACCAACGCTATTTGCGCCGACCGGTACGTTTATCTGTCCGCCAGCACTCTGGAGGCAAATCGTGAGCGCCGCGATCAAGCACGCAGGGAATCGGAATTGTTTCATAAACTTAAACTTATTCAGCCGATTAAACGTCACAAAAGCCTCTTTGTTGCAAGGTTTTGCGCTCCGCGAATCCGTTCAACCCTCAGTTCTCAACTTCGAACTCTCAGCCGCCACAGAAGAACCGTGGCGTGGAGATTTTGGAGCCTACGGGATTCGAACCCGTGACCTCCTCAATGCCATTGAGGCGCTCTACCAACTGAGCTAAGACCCCGAAACGAATTTTAGACTGTAGATTTTTGACTGGCGATTGCAACTACCGAGGGACGACCGAAATTCTCGCGCGTACCGCTATTGCGCGCGTAGATTTTCTTCAATCCCGTCGATCAACTCGGGAATATTGATCGGCTTGGCGAGAGGTCGATGCCCTTGGATGCGGAGGCCAGTTTTTGTCTCAGGCTCCGTAACCAGGCCGGTGAGAAAGATGATCGGCGTTCCTTGCAATTCCGGATCGGCTTCGATTTGTGCGGCCACTTCACCACCGTCCGTCTTTGGCATCACTATATCTAGCAAGATCACATCCGGCCTAAAATTCTGGGCACTTTGATGAGCCTTTGTAGCATCATTCTCTTCGAGCACGAGATAGGAGCCGGCCTTTTCGAGAAGCAGTTTCACCAGGCGAGTGCATTCCCTGTCGTCATCAATAATCAACACCCGTCGCTTTTCTTTGCCCGCGAACCTCGCGATTGCATCGATCTCAGACTGATCGAACCAATATACGCGAGACAACGGTGGATTCTGACTAATGATGTACGAAGCATTCACATTGAATCCGTCTGCATCTTCGATGACTTGCATTACACCCGATACTTCCGAATCTATTCCGTCCCTCACCGGCCTGAACGTCACAGTATGTCCCTCGATCTTCTCAGGGGGCATTGGCAACTTAACCGTCGGGGGTCTGTCTCCCATAAACGAAGAAGATCAGACTGCACTTCGTTCTAGCAAGGCGATTTTCGATTGCGATTCCAGCTAGTGCGCAACGATCGAAATGTTTGACTGGCCGGCCAGCTCGACAATCGGATCTTTTTCGAGCAGCAAAGTCTTACGAGCTTCGAGTGCAATTACGCGAAACTTTGCTTCGGCCGCGATGCGTATCGTTTCCAGGCCGATCACCGGCACATCAAAGCGCATGTCTTGACTCGGTTTGGCGACCTTGACCATGACCGCGCCTTTGCGCGCGAGCGAGCCGCCACGTTTGATCGCTTCGTTTGTGCCTTCAAACGCTTCAACCGCGAGAATGGTTCCGTCTTTGACGACCACAGTTTGCCCAATGTCGAGACCTGAAATTTCCTTCGCGATCTTCCAGCCAAAATTGACGTCTTCCTCCTCGCGAGGCGATAACTTTGGTCCCGCAATTACTCCTGACGACGCAAGTGAATCTTCGAGAAAAGTTGTGGCCGGCAAAAGATCGACACCGGCTTTGGCAAGTTCATCCGCGATTGCCGCGAAGATCGTTTGAGCATTTCGTTGTTTCAGTTTTCCGAGTAAGAGCAGCGCTTTCCAGTCCGGACGCAGATCGAAAAGATTTTTCGGCGCAATCTGGCCAGCCATGATGGCGTGATGAATTTCTTGATCACGGAAAAATTTTAGAAGTCTGCTTAGCTGGCCAACGCGCATCCACTCGATTGCATCGACCCGTTGCGTAAGCGCCGGATCGGTTTCGCCTGTAAATGCCGCGGTGATGATTTTTTTGACGCCGGCTCTTCGCGCTGAATCAGCAAGCAATCGGGGATACACGCCGTTTCCGGCGATAATCCCAAGGGTGTCTGGAATAGCCACGACCCGAAACTAACAGCACGCTCCCAATGAAGAAAAGACCATTGCTGGTTGTAGCGGTGCTTGTGCCAAGCACCGAATTTGAAATAAACAGGCGCTCGCCGCGGCGAGCGCCTCTAGGATTGTCAGGATCGAGACACCAAGCTCTCTCACCACACTTATTACCCGGGATGGCGCCGGCGTTTGACGTGCAACTGGGCAAGCGCTTTCTGCAGCGACGCCTGGATCGCTGCCACTTCTTCGGCAGTATGATCTTCCTTCATCGCCGCCTTGGCACGCTCGACCGCGGCCTCGGCCGCGGCGATATCAATCTTCGCAGCCTCCAACGCCATATCGGTCAGCACTGAAACTGAGTCGGCTTTAATCTCCACGAAGCCTTCACCGATGGCCATCGCCGTCTCGCGCCCGTTCTGCATGACGCGCAATTCGCCTGGTTTTAACGTGGTTAGCAGCGGGACATGCTTGGGATAAACCCCGAGCTCACCTTCCGAACCAGGCAACGTGACCATGTCCACGTCTTCGGAATAGATCTTTCTTTCCGGCGTGACGATTTCAAGCTTAAGAGTGGCCATGGTGATTCGTTATAGCGTTGAAGCCGTTGAAGGCGTTGAAGGGTTGAAGCGGTTCTAACGCCGCAATTCGTCGCTTTATCGCTTTATCGCTTAATCGCTTCAACGGTTCAGCCTTCCTTAATCGTATCGATGTTGCCCTTCATGTAAAAGTTTTGCTCGGGAACATCGTCGTGTTTGCCATCCAGAATTTCCTTGAAGCCGCGAACCGTGTCCGCGATCGAGACGTATTGTCCTTTCGTGCCGGTGAAGACTTCGGCTACGTGAAACGGTTGACTCAGGAAACGCTGGATTTTGCGCGCGCGATACACTGTCAGCTTGTCTTCCGGACTTAATTCGTCCATGCCCAGAATGGCAATGATGTCCTGAAGGTCCTTGTAACGCTGTAGGACGCGCTGGACGCCGCGAGCGACGTTGTAATGCTCTTCGCCAACAATTTCCGGCGCGAGCGATTTGGATGTCGATGCCAGTGGATCCACCGCCGGATAAATCCCAAGCTCGGCGATGGAGCGTTCGAGAACGATGGTTGAATCCAGATGCGCGAACGTATTCGCCGGCGCAGGATCGGTGAGATCGTCCGCCGGCACATAAACGGCCTGGAACGAAGTAATCGATCCTTTGTTTGTTGAGGTAATTCGCTCCTGCAAATCCCCCATCTCAGCTGCAAGCGTAGGTTGATAGCCGACGGCGGAAGGCGTCCGGCCAAGCAACGCCGACACTTCGGAGCCTGCCTGGGAGAAACGGAAAATATTGTCGATGAAAAGGAGCACATCCTGGTTGCGTTCGTCGCGAAAATATTCCGTCATAGCCAGCGCCGAGAGTCCCACCCGCAAACGCGCGCCCGGTGGCTCGTTCATCTGGCCGAAAACCATTCCAACCTTCGATTTCGACAAATCTTTTTGGTCGATCACGCCTGCTTCACTCATTTCCTTGTAAAGGTCGTTACCTTCACGCGAGCGCTCGCCTACACCCGCAAACATCGAGACGCCACCGTGACCTTTAGCGATGTTGTTGATGAGCTCCATGATGACAACGGTTTTGCCAACACCGGCGCCGCCAAAGGCGCCGACCTTGCCCCCTTTCGAGAACGGACAAATCAAGTCAATTACCTTGATTCCCGTTTCGAGGATTTGCACTCTTGTGTCCTGCTCGGTGAGATCCGGGGCCTTGCGATGGATCGGATAACGCTTTTCGAAGTTTACGGGACCGCGGTTATCAACAGGATCGCCCGTCACATTAAAAAGCCGACCGAGTACCCCTTCCCCTACCGGCACCGTGATTGGTCCACCTGTATCGGTCACGCTCATCCCGCGCTTGAGACCTTCTGTCGATGACATGGCGATGGAGCGCACCCAGTTTTCACCCAGATGCTGCTGCACTTCGAGAGTCAGCTTTGTCGGATTGCCGTTAACTTCGTACGCGATTTCGAGCGCGTTATAAATTTTTGGTAATCCCTTCTCTTGTGGGAATTCTACGTCCACAACGGGACCGATGACTTGAGCAATGCTTCCTGTATTCATAAAGCTGATTTAAGAGCCTACCGCCATTTGCGCGGTAGCGATCTCAAGCAACTCGGTGGTGATGCTAGCCTGACGCATTTTGTTGTACTCGAGAGTGAGATCCTTGATAAATTCGTTTGCGTTGTCCGTTGCGTTTTTCATCGCCACCATGCGCGCGCTGTGCTCGGATGCGCGC